>NZ_CP017563.2:600000-974091 GCF_001865575.2 Paraburkholderia sprentiae WSM5005 | reverse complement strand
GTTCTTCATCCACTTTTTTCGCTCACGGGACTGTAAGCATGTGCTGGTGAGCTGTCAACACACAGAACCTCACCATCAGCGCGGCCGTAGCGGAGGCGCGTTTGGCTCCGATTCCTCGATTTCGCACACGGGACCTCACCGTATACACAACGAACCTCACCTTTAAGGACGCCCTTCGTGCAACAAGGCCTTGTGTGGCGGCACTTCGAGCGTCGTTTTCGTACTGACGCACAATGCACCTCACCTTTGGGATTCGAGGCTTCGTGAAGCACAGAGAACCACACCTTGATGGGGAATTGGTCTCACCTTGCTGCACAACTACCCGCACCTCTGAGCACACGGAACCTCACCTTCGACACAACGGACCTCACCTTTTGCGACTTAAGTGGTTGAATGGATTAAATGTAGTGTCGATCTGTTGGTTTGTAGGTCTGCTCTCGTTTTAAAAAACGTACTAACTATGTTCAGCAATGAAGTGCGGTGCGAAATGGCGCACTGAACCAAGGTGAGGTTGATTGTGCAACGCACAGAGCGCGTTACGGATTATCCCGCCGCGCGAAGGTGAGGTGGATTGTGCTTGCGCGGTGATTCGCTGCTGAGCGGGCTTTTCACGTGGCGGCGGCTGATCGTTGGAGCGCGGCGTATATGGCTTTGTAGGTGAGGTTGATTGTGCAGTCACGCTCTGGGTCAGCCGCGAACTCGCTGGGAGCCGCGGAATCCCGGCTGAATGGTGAGGTTGATTGTGCTTTAGGTGCGTCGCCGATCTAATGAAAATGGGAAAATGCACAAACGACCTCACCAGGTGCCTAGGTTTTAAGCCGCTGTGTGGCTTTCGCGACTTGGGATGGGAGCGAAGGTGAGGTCATTTGTGCCTTCTAATACGCCGAACGTTGAAGGCGTGTCCCGCTTCCACGGCGGTTCCGTGACCCGAATCTGTCTGTTTTTGAAAAAAATCTGCGTAAAAACAGCAATTTAATAAGCTATTTTCAAGCATTTCCTGTATTCTGAGGTTTCTGGACTTTTATGGAAAAACCTCAGAATGGTCAGAACGAGCCAACTTCCTGCCGTAGACCGAACCGTTCACTTTGAGCAGATCAGCCAGTTCGCAGAAAAAGTCACCATTTTCACTAATGAGCTGCGTGACACGATTCTGGCGCCGCGTCCTCGAAAAACGGCTCCTGTGTTCAAGACCGGCGAGATTGCCGAGATGTGCAACGTCTCTCACTCGCAGGTTCAGTATCTCGCGACTAAAGGGGATGGAGATCTGCCTTCTGGCACGGCGGCCGGCACAGGCCGCACCCGGACCTTCACGCTCGAAGAAGCGCGCATTTGGGTGCAAAAGATTTCCGACATCTACCAGACTCCGCTGGTCACGCGTTTGAAGGAACCCGACGGAAAGATCATCATCACCGCGCAACTGAAGGGCGGCTCCGCCAAGACGACGACGACCATGTGCCTTGCCCAAGGCTTGTCGCTGCGGGGACGCAAAGTGTTGGTGGTCGATCTCGATCCGCAAGCGTCGCTTTCAGAACTGTGCGGTCTGTACGCCGAAAAAGACGTCACGCCTGAAGATACCGTGTTGCCGTACGTTTATGAACAGGACATCGAAGGCGGGCTCGAAGGGCGGGTCCAGTCGACGTACTGGGATGGCATCGACGTGATTCCTGCGCACACGGAACTGATCGGAGCAGAGTTCCATCTGCCAGCTATGCAAAAGGTCCGGCCGGGGTTCCGCTTCTGGACCGTGCTTCGTCAAGGGCTCGAGCCGCTGCGTAAGAAGTACGACTACATCCTGATGGATACATCGCCGTCGCTGTCGTATCTCAACCTGAATGCGCTAATGGCCGCGGATGCCATGGTGATGCCGATGGTGCCGGAAAATCTGGACTTCATCAGCTCGCTGTCGTTCTGGCGACTCTTTTCGGACGTGTCCAAAAGCTTCATCAAATTCGAGAAGGACAAGAAGTACGACTTCGTCTCGCTCGTGTTGTCGCGGGTCGACTATGGGCGGACCTCATCCGCGCCGATCGTGCGCGCGTGGGCGCAAAGCGCGTACGAAAACTGGTTGCATTCGATCGAGGTTCCGGCGAGTTCGGTGATGAGCACCGGCGCGTTAGCGTTCTCGACGGTCTTCGACATTAGCAGCAACCACAGCGCGGCCAAGTCGCTGCAACGCGTGCGGCAGCCTCTCGTCGACTACTGTCGCTGGATCGATGAAATCTATTCGGAAAAATGGAGGAACGCGCAATGAGCAATATGCGAGAACAGTTGCTGGCCAAGACGTCCGGCATTCGCAAGACTTCGTCGATCAACGAGGACGAGGTGAAGCGCAGCAACCGCACTCAAACGGCGCCTGGCCTGGCCGGCGCGCTGGCCGTTGCGCAGCTTCGCGTGCAGGAATTGGAATCGACTGGCATCGCGTCGCAATTGCCGGTTGCGGGCATCTTGCCGAACCCTTGGCAACCGCGCCGCGTGTTCAACGAAGCGAAGTTGGCCGAGCTCGCGGAGTCGATCCGGGAAGTTGGGCTGATGCAGCCGATCGTGGTTCGTCGCCTCGCGGACGACTATCAGATCGTCGCTGGAGAACGGCGGTGGCGGGCGCACAAGATGTTAGGGCTCGACTCGATCAAGGCGGTGGTCGCGGATTGCTCCGACTCGGACATGGCGGTCCTCGCAATGGTCGAAAACATCAGCCGCGACGACCTTGCCGACTATGAGATTGGCGTAGCGATCCGGCGATCGGAAACGGAATTCCCGAATCGCAAGCGGCTGGCGGAAGCGATGGGATTGTCGCGGGCGGGTCTGTACCAGTTCCTGTCGTTCGAGAATCTGCCGGACTTCATCAAGAAGGATCTCGATATTCAGCCGCGACTACTAGGCGGGACGGCGGCGCAAGCAATTGCGGCGGCCATCAAAAAGCACGGTGAGGATGGCGTTAAAGCCGCTCGCGAAATTTGGCCGCTGCTAGTGAGAGGGGAAATGGATCAGGGAAAGGTCGCCGCAGCGATCACGGCCCTGGCGACACGGCAGACGACGTCGGCTGGTACCGGCGGACGCAACATCGAGAAGTTTTTCGCGGGACGAGAGCACGCTGGTAGCATCACGAAGGATGTCAGTAACTTCACGATCAAGATCAAGACTGGGGTGATCACGGAGGCGCAAGAAATCCAGATACGGCAGTTAATCGGACAGATGTTCCAATCGCAGCCGAAAACGAACTGATTGGTCGCCCGTTTGTGATGTAGAGAAGCCCGCTCGCGCGGGCTTTTTTCTTGGCCAGCGACAATGATCTGGCGTGAAGGATGCCTAGAGTCTAGACACCTGATCGGTGGACGCCCGTCGATGCAACCGGGGTGTCTAGACTCTAGACACTGCCAACAGCATCACCGTGATGCTTAGGCAACAGCGCGCGGGCGGTACAAACGGACGTCCTTCGTGCCATGCACGATTGATGGGGCGATTCGCGCTGCAGTGCGTTCGCGGAGCGACCTTGCGGGCGCGCGCGTCAATCGTTCGAGATTTGCGATACCCAATCGGCTCGAATGTAATAAGGCGGGGCATGCCCTCTTCGTCGCGGGCTCCGTGACGGTCGAATTGCCCAGTTCCCTAGCGGAGCCGTACAGGCGCCAAACGACGGAGGGCACAAAAGACCGGCTCCTTATTCGTTGAACGAAAACCCTTTTCTGGTTCCTCGGCCGTTCTCAACCGACAAAAATCCGCGCGCGATTCGTCGACGCGTCTCCGCGCCGCTGCTGTCGGGCCAAATTTTATCGATGAAAGCCGCTGCTCTCGCCATCGAGACTTCGCTGACTAACCGGACGTCACGGGCCTGAAGGCCCACCGGTGAAGTTGCGGTGCAACGGCGGCGCCGTGGTGGTAGTAGCAGCCGCCGCAAAGATCATCTTCAAAAGGTGCTGCGCCGCTCCCGGAGCACGTGAAACAACAGACGCCACAGCGCAAATACCCACCTTGTCGAGCGTAGAGTCATCCGTCCTTCGCTAATGGAGCCGTCCGTTCGATGAGCGTTCAAATCCGTATGGAGGGACGCAAAGGAAGACTGCGAATCTGGTCAGCCTCAGCGAGCAGAAGACATGCGCCAATGTACGACGGGAGACCTTGTATTGGGCTGTCGCGTTAAGCTTGCCGGTTTGAGATCCTGCTCCATCGCGGCAGATCAAGCCTTCCGCAATCGACGCGCCAGCTTACGCGGGATCACATTTCGGTCCGGCCCAGCCCGCTGCGCGACGGCCAGAACGTCGATGGACCCCTCGGGTGCTAGTTACCTGCGCGGATCAACTATTGAAACTTTGCATCACGACCATAGCAGTCATCGTTTTGCTGGCCATGAGCGATGAGCGTATGGACTGCCGCCCTTGATCGTCATGCAGTTTCGCCGTTGCACTGACCGGATGAGCCTGCGCGTGGCACCCCTCATTCGCCGCGCGACTATCATCGCCGCTCGCGGCTCGGCGGAAAATCAGCCGCACGACGCGCAGGATAGGGGAGGGGCGACCACCAAAACGATCGCGGCCGTAAAGCGTCGTCTCGAGAGATCGCCCGCGACATTGATCGACGCGACGATGATTGTTAATAACGTGAGCCGGCGGATCGGCGAGACACCAATATGAGGGGTAGAACAGAACGGTGCCTTCGACGAACTAAATATCGAAAAAATGCCGCGCATTAGCCAATCCGAGCGCGAACACGTTATTTCCTTGCCAATTTCGCTAATGTGCCCCCGTGGAACACCTCCGAACACATCGGAAACTCATTAAGTCCTTGTTTTAAAAAGGTTTTTTTGTCCATGTCCGACATTGTTTCACGACAATGGGTTGATTTAACGCCCCACGCCACATCGCGCGAGTTAAAAAGAGCAAGAGTCCGGAATCAGTACTGGCGCATCGACGGCTTGTAACGTTTGATACGTAATTTGTAGCTAATAGATTGCAAATGGCAGCCGGCGAGTTCTCGAACGTTTCTCGACATGGCCGAACCAAATTGTCCGTGCTTGCCGATCTCACATCTTCTTGATTCCGCGGGTTATACCGATGAGCCGACAACGGTCTGCGAGAGCGAGCGGGTCAAGCCGGAGCCTCCCCAAACGACACGCAGCACTCGGCCATCTGCACATGTGGCCGGCCGTGACCAGCTTCTTCGACACCGCGCCCGCGAGAGGCGCGCTGCAATAAGCCAACCCGCCGGCGTCGGAATTCTTCGAGGGGCTCATCATTGCGGTGCTGCGCGAACCACGACTTGCAGCGTCGGCGCGCAGTCCAGAATCCGGCTCAGCCGCTCGTCCTCGCCATCGATAAGGGGCCTCCGGGCACGTACTCGTCCTTGAAGTTCGTCCGCGCCTCGTCGCCACAAGTGGACACGAACAGTCGCGCGATAACGCCGCCGTGCCGACACCGATCGGCACCATGCCATGCGACGCCGGCGCCGCGCTGTCCGAATCGGAGTGCGCGAGCATCTGCAGTGTGGCGCGCCGGGTTCGCGCGAGGTTGACCAGAATCGGCAAGTTGGTCAGTTACCAGACCTGCCACATTTGTGAATGCTGGTGAAGCACTTCATCGCCCCGAACATCGTTGCCGACGTTGGCCCATGCCTTGGGCTGCTCGCGAGGCCGCGCAGCACCAGAACGATCCGGCGATTGACATCGAGCGGCTGCGTCATGTCGATGCTCGGCATAACGATGCCGCGCGCGTTCGGACAGCGTGCGCAATGATTGTCCTGGGAAACCCGAGCGCGTGAGCCCGATCCCATAGTCCGCGCGGAAGTTGGCCGAGAGTGGCACCGTCGAACCGTGTCGCTCGACGCTGTCCTCGCGATGCAGATCGCAGCCCTGGCTGAACCGGATCAACGTAGCGAACGTTCGGCGACGGCATCTCGCTGAAAAGCGCCGTTGCCTCGGCCGTCCCGCCGCTTCTGACAACGCACCGGCCCTTGACCGGTGCATTCGCGCACACCCTCGGACAACCGGACGCGGCTCACGTGCAAATAAATGGGCCGGCCCATGGTGTACTGCGTGCCCGGTTCCACGTCGCTGGCACCGGTTTCGAGCGCGTCGCGCAGAACAGCACCCCGGCCAGCTCCTGCACCGCGTAGTTGCAGTAGTCGCGAGCCTGGGACTGGCCGTCTTCGAATGCACGTTCGCCGGCAGCGCGCTGGCCGAGGCATAGACACGCATACGCGAATCGCACGGTCGCGAGCCACGGATCGAACTGCGCGTCACTCCATTGGCTGGCGTTGGCCGGCGAGTTCGCGATGGCCGCCTGCTGAAAGCTCGGCGAGGCTCGACGATCGCAGACCGGTACTGATTCCGCCAAGGGTCGAAACTGCGTTGATGCGAGCGAGCGGCTCGCTTCGGCAGACGATCTGATCGAGTGCAGCTACTTTCGCGACCGGACAGAACACTGCTGGCCAGCAGCGAGAGTGCTACGCATCGCGATATCCACGATGCGACCGCGCGTCATGATGCGTCGGACCGGTTCGTGCGAAACGGTTGCCGCGCTACGCCGATGTGGGCTAGTCCGAACCATCGTGAAACGCGCCACGTTGGCCACCTTGGCGAACGGCCATATGCGAATGCGCCGATGGCCGACGCCGCTGCATGACTTTCATTCGATCGCTGTCGCAACCCGCGACGTCTCTACAGCATCGAGCGGGACAGACGGTGCGCTGACGCACTGCCAAGCGATGGACGCTCCGGCGACGGCCCGTGCTGTGCAACTGCCAAGTTTCTTCTCACGCAGAGTCGATTCCCAAGGCCGTTGCCCCGTGCATCGAATCGAGCCTGTGCGCCCAGCACTTGTGTTCATCGCACTTCGTCACTAGTACACCGGAATAGCCGTGCCAATCTTTTTGTGACATACCGCTTGAGAAGGCTAAACAACCTGACGCACGTACCGCAGCTTCATGCGTGTTCCCAGATTCGACCCGCACTGACGGTGAGGCTCTTGACAATGCGTTGTTTGGGACCTTAAATAATTTTGCAGCAAACCCTGAACGAAGGGACCCGATTCGATGCTGCAACCCGCCTGCACATTCATTCGTCTTCAGGATGTGCTGCAATCGTCGTTGATTCCATACGGGGGTAATCTTCGATTTCCGCAGCTTGTTCGGCATGACGAAGCGGTTTCGCAGTAGACCGCATGCCTGAAAATGGAGCCGCAATGACGACGCATGGTTGCAGCGATAGTCACTGTCCCTTAACAACCAGCGTAATGCTTTGGGTTGCCCGAGTGATATGACGGACATGGCTCAATGTGGAACGCGAGGAAGTACGATGACAAATAAGACTGACGCCGCGCAGGCCCCGATAGCCACGACACAGTCGTCGCCTATAGACTGATGACTGATTTGAAGAAGCGCCGGGACGACAGAAGGGATGCGGCTGTTCTCCCCGGCTGACCCGGCCGTTGAAGTCGCAGCGGATCCACTCATCGGTCCGCTGTTACGGATCCCTATGAATTTCCGAGCAATCTGTCGAGCCCCGCATTCACCGGCCGGCTAGCTACGCTGCGGCCGGGTGTACGACCGGGTCGCGTCAGCAGTCAGCCGAGAACGTCATGAACGCCAACCGCTCCGATGCACCGCCGGTTCACCGATCATCCGGAGCCGCATCGACCGGCACATGGTCGTGCGCGTTGACCTGTGTGCTTGTGCTTTCATTGTCGGCCTGCCAGCGGCAGGCCGCAACACAGACTGGCGATACGAGGCCAGCCGTGCAGCTAACCAAGGTCGAACCGGCCGATGCTTCCGCTATTCGCATTTTTACGGGACGCGTCGAGCAGACCAGCATCTCGCCGCTCGCCTTCGAAGTGTCGGGCCGCGTCGTGCAGATCGCGGTGCTCGAAGGCGTGTCGGTGAAACGCGGGCAGCTGATCGCGCGCATCGATGAGGAACCCTACAAGCTGCAACTGCAACGCGCGAACGCGCAGTACCAGCAACTCAGCGACAACCTCAAGCGCCAGGCGGTGCTGCGCAAGGACGGTATCCTGTCTCAGGCTGCTTATGAGCAGTTGTCGGCCGCCACGGATGCCGCACGCGCGGCCCGTGACATGGCAAGCCGCGACCTGCGCAATACCCGGCTCGTCGCGCCATTCGACGGCCGGATCGCCCGCCGCAACATCGAGATTCAGCAAGTCGTGCAGGCGGGGGCGCCCGCGTTCAATCTGGAAAACATCGGGCGAGTCGATGTCGGCGTCGATCTGCCCCAGAGCATCGCCGAACGGCTCTTCGTCGACAAGACGCTGAGAGCCGAAGCGTGGCTGCCTGAGCGGCCGCAAAACCGCTTCGCGCTCGTGTTCCGTGAACGGTCCACGCAGACCTCGCCGACTTCGGCGGCCTACCGCCTCGTGTTCTCGATCCAGGGCCCGCAAGGCGCAATGCTGTTCCCTGGCATGGCGCTGCGCGTGCAGATCTCCGACACGGCGCGTCAGGTCTCGCAAAACGGTAACAGCGGCTACTTCGCCATTCCGATCGCGGCGATGTCGATCGGCCCGGACGGTCAGCGCAGTCTGTGGCGCTACGATGCCGCGTCTGGCCGCGTGCATGCGGTGCCGGTCAGCGTGCGCGAAATTCGCAATGACGACGTGGTCGTCGCGGGTGCGGTCGCACAGGGCGACCGCGTGGTGGCCGGCGGCTCGCAGTTCATGAAAGAGGGCATGGTCGTCCGTCCGATGGATGCGCCTCGATGAATCTTGCGCGCCCCCTTATCGACAAGCCGCTGATCGCGTGGGTTCTGACGCTCATCTCGCTGTTGGGCGGCATCTTCGCGTACTTCAACATCGGAAGGCTCGAAGACCCGAAGTTCACGATCAAGACCGCGGTCGTCGTGACGCTGTATCCGGGCGCGAGTGCGCACGAGGTCGAGCACGAAGTGACGGACCGCCTCGAAAGCGCGATCCAGCAGATGCCGCAGGTCGACAAGCTGACCTCGCGTTCGACACCGGGCTACTCTGAAGTCCGCGTCGAGATTCGCGACCAGTACACGTCGGCGCAATTGCCGCAGGTGTGGGACGAGGTGCGCAAGTCGGTATCGGATGCACAGCCCCGGCTTCCGCCGGGCGCGGGACCGTCACTCGTGGTCGACCGTTTCGGCGACGTCTACGGGATGTTCTACGCGCTGACCGGCGAGGGCTACACGCAGGCGCAACTGTATGAGTACGCGCGCGAATTGCGGCGCCAACTGCTGACACTCGGCGACGTGTCCGACATCGTGATCGCCGGTGAGCAGCAGGAGCAGATCTCGGTCGACGTCGACCAGTCGCAACTGATCGCCAACAATCTGTCCACCGACGATCTTGCGCAGACGCTGTTCCTGCAGAACGAGGTTCGGCCCGCGGGCCGCGAACGTGTCGGCGACCTGTCGTTGCGGATTGCACCGACAGGCTCGCTCGATTCGCTGCAGGCCATTCGTTCGCTGCCTGTCAACAATACGCCCGGCCCGCTGCTGCTCGGCGACATCGCGCGCGTAAGCCACGGCTACGCGACAATTCCGAACCACGTCATTCACTATAACGGCCAGCCCGCGATCACGATCGGCATCAGCGCACGGCCGCGCGTCAACGTGGTGAGCGTCGGCGCGAAGATCAAGGCGAAGCTCGCCGAACTCGAGCGTGACCGCCCGATCGGCATCAAGCTGTATCCGCTCTACGATCAGCCTCAGGTCGTCGACGAGAGCGTGCGCGGCTTTATCTTCGATGTGTTCCTGTCCGTGGCGATCGTCGGTGTCGCGCTGGGCATTGCGCTCGGCTGGCGCGCGGGCGTCGTGCTGGGCGTCGAGCTGTTCCTGTCGATCCTCGGCACGCTGCTGGTCATGTACGCGGCAGGCATCGAGCTGCAGCGTATCTCACTCGGCGCGCTGATCATCGTGATGGGCATGCTGACCGACAACAGCATCGTGGTGGTCGAGGGGATGCTCGTGAAGGTTCAACGAGGCACGTCGCATCTCCAGGCGGCGACCGAGATTCTCAAACAAAGCCAATGGCTTCTGCTCGCGTCGACCGTTGTGGGGATTCTGGCTTTCTCGGGCATCGGCCTGTCGCCGGATTCGGTCGGCGAATTCTGTGCGTCGTTGTTCGCCGTCGCTGCGATTTCGCTGCTATTCAGCTGGGTGATCGCCATCGCCCTCACACCGCTGTTCGGCACGTATCTGTTCAAGCCTGCGGACATCATCGATGACGACCCGTTCAAGTCGAAGCTCTACAAGCGTTACGGCGAGCTGTTGTCATGGGTCACCCGACAGCGCGTGTTCGTGGTCATCGGCCTCGTCGCGCTGACCGTGCTGGCCGGGTGGGCATTCCGTTTCGTCGAGCGGAGCTTCTTCCCCGCGTCGACCACGCCGATCTTCTATGTCGACATGCGTTTGCCGCGCGGCACCGATATTCGTGCGGTCGTCGAAAAGAGCCGCGAGGTGGAGAAGGTGCTGCTCAAGCATGCGGACGTCACCAACGTGCAGACGTATATTGGCTCCGGCGCGACGCGGTTTTTCCTCGTCTACGATCCGGAAACGCGCGATCCGTCATACGCGCAGTTCATCGTCGGCGCGAAGGACCAGAGCCTGATTGACGACATGATTCCGGACATCGAAGCGGACCTGAAGAAGCGCTTCCCCGACCAGCATTGGACGGTCACGCGGCCGAACTTCGGTCCCGGCGGTGGCGCGGCCATTCAGGCACGCTTCTCCGGACCCGATCCGGCCGTGTTGCGCCGCTTGTCTCAAGAAGCACAGAATGTGCTGAAGGCGGACGGCCGCATCATCGCGATTCGCGACGACTGGGAGAACCCGATCAGCATCGTGCGGCCGGAATTCGACGAATCGCGGGCGCGCTCGCTCGGTGTGACGCGCCGTCAGGTTAGCGACACGATGGCTTATGCAACCGAAGGCTTGCGGGCGGGCATCTATCGCGAAGGCGATCAGCTACTGCCGATCGTGCTGCGTTCGCCCGACTACACGCTTGGCGTCGCGGGTCTGCAGGACCTGCAGGTATTCAGCGCGGGGCTGCGCCGTTACGTGCCGCTCGGCGACGTGGTCAACGGCTTCACGGTCGGTACCGAGGAAGGCCAGATCGCGCGCGAAAACCGGATTCGCACGCTGACGGTTTCGGCCAACCCGATCTATGGGCAGAACAGTGTCGACGCGTTCAACCGCATACGCTCCAGCATCGAGAACATCAAGCTGCCACCGGGCTATAGCTTCGAATGGGGCGGCGAGCACGAATCGTCGACGCGCGCGCAGCAGAGCCTGTTCCGTCAACTGCCGCTCGGCTTCATCGGCATGGCGCTGCTCGTGCTGATGATGTTCGGACGCCTGAAGCCGGCGCTCGTCGTGCTGCTCGTCGTGCCGATGTCGATCGTCGGCGTCACGCTCGGTCTGCTGCTATTTCGCGGCGCGTTCGGCTTCATGGCGTTGCTGGGTCTATTGAGTCTGATCGGAATGCTGATCAAGAACGGCGTGGTGCTCGTCGAAGAGATGGATTCGCAGATCGCCGCCGGCGTGCCGCGCATGCAGGCGGTGACACACGGCGCGATGAACCGTCTGCGGCCGGTGATACTGGGGGGCGGTACGACGGCGCTCGGCATGGCGCCGTTGTTGTGGGATCCCTTCTTCAAGGACATGGCGATCACGATTATGGCGGGCCTTGTTTTTGCCACCGTGCTGACGTTGGTCGCCGTGCCGGCACTGTATGCAATGCTGTTCTCGATCAGGCAGGCGGAATGGGAGCCGGGTCGACACCCGGAAGCAAAATGATCCACGCGCGCCGTTGGCTTCTCGCCATCGCGGCCCTGCTGCTCGAAGCCGGCTGTACGGGTTCATTGCAGCTGCAAAAGCCCGCCGCGTTTGCGCCGCAGTATTCGGAGGCACAACCGGGTGTGGCGACACCGATGTCCGAGCAGCAGCTCGCGGCATGGTGGACCCAGTACAACGATCCGACGCTGAACAAACTGATCGATCTCGCGCTCGCGCACAACTTCGACATCGCCACCGCATACGCACGCGTCGATCAGGTGCAGGCCGGCATCCGGCTGGCTCGCTCGCAACTGTTGCCGTCGGTCGGTGCAAGCGTGAGCGCCGCGAAGTACCACGGCGGCGAGACGCAGCTCGAGTTCGAGGAACTGCTAGGCATCAACAATACCGATGCGCAGTTCTGGCGTGTCGGCTTGCAGGCCCAATGGGAGATCGACCTGTTCGGCCAGGGACGCGCAAGGCTCTCGGCGGCACGCGAACAGGCACGTGCGGCCGCGGGCGACGCGGAGGCGGTACGCCTGAGCGTGGTGTCGGGTGTCGCGGATCTGTACGTCACCTATCGCGGGCTGCTGCGTCAGCGCACCATTTTGCTGCAGAGCCGGGCAATCGCGGACGACTTCGTCAACATCGCCGAAAAGAGCTTCACTGCGGGCTTGGTGCTAAGCACGGACATTGAAGCAGCGCGCGCGGGCCGCGCGCAGGTCGATGCGCGTTTGCAGGACGTGGAGAACGGCATCGCGCAGGCGCGGCTGAATCTGCAGAATCTGTGCGGTGTGCAGCCCACCGAATTCGCCGGGCTTCTCGATGAAAGCGACACGCTGATGACCGCGCTGCCGCATGTCGAGCCCGGCCAGCCTGTCGACCTGCTGATGCGGCGCCCGGACCTGATCGCGGCGCAGGCACGCGTGAATGCGGCGGTCAGACAGTCGGATGTCGCGCGGCTCAATTACTGGCCGACCATCTCGCTAAGCGGTTTGCTCGCGCGCAATGGTTGGGAGATCGCGGGTCAAAACCTCGGGGCCAGCACGTTCTGGCTATTTGGCGCAGCGATGGCGATGCCGCTGATCGATTTCGGCGCGCGACGCTCGCAAGTGGAGTCGTCGGATGCACAGGCGCAGCAGGCGATGTTCAACTACGAAAAAACCGCGCTCGGCGCGTTCTACGACGTCGACCGCGCGTTGGCCCGTTTGAACCGGCAGGACGAGTTATTCAAGGCGCGTAATGAAGAAGTCACGCGGCGCACCACGCAGCTGAGCCAGGTGCAGCGCCGTTACCAACTCGGCGATACCGGTCGCGTCGATATCGATCGGGTGCGAGTTGCGCTGCTCGAGAGCCAGTCATCGCAGGTGAGGGAGGAGGTCGGCAAACTGCAGGCACAGTTCGCGCTGTTCAGGGCGATGGGCGGCGGCTGGTTGGCCAGTCCGCCGGTGGCTGCGAACACACGAACGCCGACGGGACCAGCGCCCGCTTCGCAGTGAGCAGCAGCGCGGCGCCGCACGGCTTTTAGCGAAACAGAACCTGCGGATGGCCGGCCGCAAGCCGCTGCGGACGACGTTGGATCCGGTATTCGAGGAGCACGATGGCAACCCAGCTCGACACGAAACTATCGTTGCCCGCATTGACCGCGATGGTCGTCGGCTCAATGGTGGGCGCAGGGATTTTCTCGTTGCCGCGCAATTTCGCGCGCGCGACCGGACCGTTCGGCGCGGTCATAGCATGGTGCGTGGCCGGCATCGGCATGTACGCGCTGGCGAGGGTCTTTCAGGCGCTCGCACAGCGCCGACCCGAGCTCGATGCCGGCGTGTTCGCGTACGCGCGAGCGGGCTTCGGCGATTACGCAGGCTTTCTGTCCGCATTCGGCTACTGGATGGCCGGCTGCTTTGGAAACGTGTCGTACTGGGTGCTGATCAAATCGACGCTCGGCGCTTTCGTCCCCGTATTCGGCAACGGCAATACGGCGACCGCGATCATCGTGTCGTCGGTGGGCATCTGGCTGTTTCATCTGGTGATGCTGCGCGGCGTTCAGCAGGCCACGATGATCAACACGATCGTCACGGTCGCGAAGCTGATTCCGATCGTGCTATTCATCGTGATGTTGGTCGCGCTGTTTCGCACCGACATGTTCCGCGCCAACCTCGGGGAGGGCAGCGATCAGATCGGCGCGGGTCTCTTCTCGCAGGTTCGCGCGACGATGCTCGTCACCGTCTTCGTGTTCGTCGGTATCGAAGGTGCGAGCGTGTACTCACGCTACGCGAAAAAGCGCACGGACGTCGGCGCGGCGACGATCACCGGCTTCGTGGCCGTGCTGTGTCTGCTCGTGCTGGTGACGCTGCTGCCTTACGCGACCTTGCCGCGCGCCGACATCGCGGTGATGCGCCAGCCGTCGATGGCCGCGGTACTCGGCGCGCTGCTGGGCCCATTCGGCGTCATTTTTGTCAGCGCCGGTCTGATCGTTTCGATCCTCGGCGCGTATCTCGCGTGGTCGCTGATCTGCGCCGAGGTGCTGTTCGCCGCCGCGCGTCTCGAGACAATGCCGCGTGTCTTCGCGCGACAGAACGAGCGCAAGCTGCCGGTCGCCGCGGTGTGGCTCACGAGTACCGTCGTGCAGCTGTTCGTCATCAGCACCTACTGGTCCACCGATGCGTTTGCGCTGATGCTCAATCTGACGAGCTCGATGGCGCTGATTCCTTATTTCCTCGTCGCCGCATACGGCATCAAAGCCGCGCGTCACGATAGTGGGCAGGGCGGCGGCGCCTTGAGCGGCGCGCTGCGCACCGAGTATTTCGTCGCGATGTTCGCGACGTTGTATACGGCTTTTCTGCTGTTCGCGGGCGGCCTGAAGTTTCTGATGCTGTCGGCGCTGCTTTATGCGCCAGGTACGGTGCTGTACGTGGTGGCCAAACGCGAGCGTGCGCTGCGGGTGTTTTCGAAAGTCGAATGGGTCATCTTTGCCGTCGCGGCCTGTGGCGCGATCGCCGCGCTGATCGGCCTCGCGACCGGCACGATCGTCATCTGAGCGATCGATCATCGTAGTCGCAAAAGCGCGGCTGGACCGCAACGGGTTCGCGGGAGAGCGATCGCAGCATGGACAAGCGCGTCAGACTTTCGGCTGCGGGCCTGCATTCGGCGCCGGCAATACGCTGAGCGCGATCGTTAGCTACTCGCTGATGATCTGGGTGTTCCATTTTCTGATTCTGCGTGGCGTGAAGGGTTCCTCGATAGTGAATGCGTCGATGACGGTCGCCAAGTTATTCGCGCTCGGACTGTTCGCGGTGCTCGTGGTATCCAGCGTCAAGTGGCAGCTGTTGGTCGCGAATCTGTGGACCGGTCCCGAGCCGTCGGCGGGCGCTCTGTTCGGCGAGGTGCGCAAGACGATGCTGGGCACCGTCTTCGTGTTTCTCGGTGCCGAAGGCGCGAGTGTTTATTCACGGCATGCGCGCGAACGGCGCGACGTCGGCGTCGCGACCGTGCTCGGCTTTCTCTGCGTGCTTGCGTTGATGGTCATGGTCACGGTGTTGTCGTATGGCGTGTTGCCGATCGAGCAGTTGGGCTCGCTGAAAAATCCGTCGATGGCTGGCGTGATGAGCACCGCGGTCGGCCCTTGGGGCGCGGTCGTGATCAAGTTCAACCTGTTGATATCCGTACTCGGCTCCTATCTCGCATGAACGCTGTTAGCGGCCGAAATCCTGCACGCGGCAGGCGAGAGCCGTACGATGCCCGCGTTTCTGGTGCGAGAAAGCCGCAACCAAGTACCGGTCGCCGCGCTGTGGATGACGAGCCGCCATCGATGAACCTGATCCCGTTCCTGCTCGTTGCCGGCTATGGGTTGAGGCTCGCAGCGAGCGGGGGAATAGTATGCGGGGCAGCCGTGGTCACGGCGCATCGATTTTATGCTCGCGCTGGTAGGTTGCGTCTACGCGCTCTTTCTCGTATACGCGGGCGGCCTGCATTATCTGCTGATGTCGACCGTGCTTTATACGGCGTCGACCATGTGGTTTTACATCGCCGAACGTCGCAAAGGGAAATGGCCTGTGTTTACCCCGCCGGAACGCTGGCTATTCATTGTGGTCCTGCTTACTGCGCTGGCCGCACTCGTCGAACTTGTGCGCAATCATCTTGCGGTTTCAGGTCGTGACGCGCAACGCGCGTCGGCGCAACGGTTCGATCGCGTTTGAGCGCCGCGCGGCCCCATCGGCTGAAAGCGGCCCAGATTCGGGTGATGCAATGGCGACGCCCCGGGCAGTTTGCTTGCCGACGTTCGGCGGCGGCGCGAACGGCTATGAGGATTTGCGACGGGTTCGACCGGAGTTGGGTGGTGACATGCAGTGTGACGTTGCGACACGCTGTGCGGCTTGCTCAGCGCCTATGCATTCCGATCACCTGAGAATTGCGTCTTCGTCGCGACAGGTCGATGTACTTGTCGCTTGCAAGCGCGTCTTGCGGTCACCTTGACCAAAGCACTCCTATGTACCTGAGTGGGCAGCATATAGGATTCTGCTGATGTCTTTCCTTTTAGTGCCTCGTACAATCTCACCATCCTAAGCGAGGCTATTTCAACTCCTCGCCGACAAGTGCGGCGCGTTGCGCTATCGCGCCTCCATCGTTGATCCACATCAGGTTGCACGGGAAAAATTGCTTTGGCTTACCAAAGCGAAACGTCCTTCTCAATAAGTTTCCATTGTTTAAAACAATACGGTCCGAATATTTAGATTTTGCAAAGCTGGAATGTCTTGATAGGCGCGATCGCGATCGCGCCGACAGGTGTGTCCTATCTCATCGATTCGCCCGACATCGTTCGCCTGACTTGAAACAGGAGCGTAGTGTATTTAACGCGTCCTGTCTATCAGCGACTTCTGAACATGGGTGTACACGGAAAAAGCACGTTGGTTTCGAGGAAGGTCATCGCTTGGCACGTTAGACATTCTGCATTTTTGTCGTCATATAACCGGTTTAAACGACACACCTTACTTTGGTAACAAGGCATGCAGTTCTTTGGTATGGAAAAGGTATTCGCCAGCTTGATCATGGAGTGTGAGTGAAGAAAATCAGAGTGGGTATTGCCGACGATCATCCATTCATTCTCCTCGGCGTCGAGCATCTTCTTCGGCCTTGTCCGGACATGCAGGTCTGCTTCAAATGCGAAAGTATCGGCCGACTGCTCGAGCTTCTGGTTGAGATGCCCGTTGACGTTCTCGTATGCGACTATGAATTCGAAGGCGATCCGTATGCCGATGGCCTCAATCTCCTCGACCGGATCCAGCGAGTTGCTCCAGCCATAAGAGTTGTCTTTCTGAGCTCGCATTCTTCGACGCACATCATTTCCGCTGCGCTCAATGCGGGGGCGGCCGGTTTCGTCGGTAAGGGGCCCGAGGGCTTTGTCAGCCTTGCCGCTGCCATTCGCGCCGCCAAAAACAAGAGCCTCTTTTTGCCGGATTCCATTGCGAACAGGATGTTGTCCACCACCGGGCGCGCAGCCGAAGGGGGATCTTCGCTCAATTCGCTATCTGAAAAGGAATCGACGGTCGTGCGAATGATCTGCGATGGGATGTCGATCGGGGCGATCGCCGAGCGGCTCAATCGCAGTCCCAAGACAGTCAGCAACCAGAAGAACGCTGGCATGAAAAAGCTAGGAGCCAGAAACGACGTCGAACTCGTCACGATCGTGCGTGAGTGGTACTGCTCGTAACAATTGCTGACCTTCTCAGCCGCAGAACCGTAGTTCTCAAGGCACGTCCGAACTTCGGGAGTGATCCTGTTATCAGTCCGGTCCCACGAACCGATACGACATGTCTTGACTGGGCTATTTGGTCACTCATTTTGGGTATCGGCCCATTAACAGCGATGCGCTTCAATGACATCATCTCCTTGCCTTGACGATCGCTGGAAGCCCCGGCTTCAGAAGGGTCTGTAGTTTTGAAAATAGCACCAAAGAGGAATCTCATGAAAAAACAAATGAAGCACCTGATGATCGCGCTGGCGGGCCTGTCCGTCGCACCGATGGTTTTCGCTCAAACCGCACCGGGCACAGGCAAGGTAACGTTCAACGGCGAGCTGTACGACGAGACCTGTGTGATCAACGCGGGTGACGAGGACAAAACGGTCACGCTGCCCACCCTGTCTACGCAGTCGCTGGCTACTGCTGGCCAAGTCCGCGGCTCCAAGATGTTCGACATTTCGGTGTCGCAGTGCCCAGCTTCGCTGAGCACTGTCGCGGCTCATTTCGAGACCACGAACATGAACCCGAATACGCGTAATGCCATTAACCAGGCAGCCACCTCGCCGGCCGGGAATGTCGAAGTGCAATTGCTTGACGGCGATGGCGAGACGCCGATTCTGCTGGGTAGCACGGGTACGTTCGTTCCGGTCGCGAGCGACGGTACTGCAACGATGAGCTACGGTGGCCAGTACTATGCAACGGACAAAACCACGGCCGGTAACGTGACGGCCGTCGTTCGCTACACGTTGGCATATCAGTAAGCCAATCTAAGCCGAATGGCATCGGGTTGCCCGTCCACTTCGAGGGCAACTCGAGGCGGCATTCCGCTTATCTGTCGCGAGAAGGAGCGAATGTCTTCAATGAAGTTTCCTATTTTATTGGCCGCAGCGGTGGCCTGCAGTGCAGCTTCGTTTGCTGCACAAGCTGCTATCACCATTACCGGTACGCGAGTCATATACCCGGCGCAAAACCGCGAAGTCAATGTGCGTTTGAACAATGTTGACAGCCGTCCGGTCCTCGTCCAGGCATGGTTGGACGACGGCGATGCGGCTGCCGCACCGAATGAAATCAAGGTTCCGTTCACGCTGTTGCCGTCTGTATTTCGAGTCGAACCTCATAGAGGTCAGGCTTTGCGCATCATGTTCGCAGGCGGCGACATGCCGAACGACCGTGAATCTGTTTATTGGCTGAATGTTCTGGAAATCCCGCCGAAGCCCCGGGACGCTGATGACCGGAACATGATCCAGCTCGCGTTTCGTACGCGCATCAAGATGTTCTATCGGCCCGCGTCGTTGCTCGATGACCCAACGGCGGCGCGAGCCAAACTGGAGTGGCGTGTCGAGTCGGATGACAAAGGCGAGAGCGTTGTTCGTCTGGACAACCCATCGCCCTACTACATTTCCATTGGCTCGGCAGAAGTGGAAACGGCAGGCGGGAAAGTCACGCTTTTGCCCAATATGGCGGCACCGTTCGGGCAGGTCGATCTCCGTCCACAAGATGGAAAGCTGGATATCAAACTTCCGGCCACGGTTTCCTATACGGTTCTGAACGACTTCGGTACAGCGATCAAGGACTCGGCGGAAGTGGAAGGCGCGCAAAAGGCGAAAGCGCAAAAAAATCAATAATTGGAATATGGGATGTCGGCGTGCGGAATAGTAAGGCGGCGGTTGAAACAGTATTCGGTAATGTCCCTTTCAGGTTTCATCCGCTGGCATGGGCGGCAATCGTAGCGTCGGGCTGGGTCTTTTCCGCGCATGCCGCGGTCGCCGCATGCGCCCCCGACTCGGCGGGCACGCCGTCCAATGACTGTTCGGCGTCGGAGTTGCCGAAGCAGGCAGCTGGTGCCAACGGAGAAGCTGCGCGTCGGGATGCGTCATCTACCGTGCCGACATCCAATGCACCTTCTGCGGAGGCTCCGCAAGAAGTCGAATTCAATCCCGCATTCTTCACGGGTAACGTCGCCGATTTGTCGCGCTATACGCGAGGCAATCCGGTTTCTCCCGGTGTTTATCCGCTCGAACTGCTGGTCAATGGTAAGAAGCGTGGACGTTTCGATGTCCTGTTTCAGGCAGTGCCGGGCTCGGATATCGCCGCACCGTGCTTCACGATGTCCAGTCTGGACCGGGCTGGCGTAGATACCGAGCGCGTGGTCCAGCGGCTGAAGGAAGCTGGAAAGGGCGACCTTGACGATAGGGACGCACCGTTGCAATGCATCCCGCTGGCGCAGGCCGTGCCGGGATCGGCTGCATCGTTCAACAGTGCGGATCTGCAACTCGATCTGTCGATTGCGCAGATTGAATTGCGCAACGAGGCTGCGGGTTACGTCGATCCATCCCGTTGGGACAGCGGGATCAACGCCGGCTTCGTGCAATACAGCTTCGCCAGCTATACAACTCACCAGAATAGTGGTGGCGGAGATTTCAGCAGTGCCTATCTCGGCCTGCAAAGCGGATTCAACGTGAATGGCTGGCGTTTCCGCCAGTGGTCCACGGCAAGCTGGCAGAGCCGGACTCCCGACGCGCACTGGCAAAATGTCGCGCTGTTTGCGCAGCACGATGTCACGTCGCTTAAGAGTCAATTGACGATCGGCGACAGTTCGACGAGCGGTGACGTCTTCGATTCGTTCAACGTCCGTGGCGTCCAGCTATCGAGCGACGACCGCATGCTGCCGGATTCGATGCGTTCCTACGCGCCGGTCGTGCGTGGTGTAGCTGATACCAATGCGCGCATTATCGTGCGCCAGAACAACATCATCGTGGCCGAGACCAGCGTGCCGCCGGGACCGTTCGAACTGAACGACCTGCCGGCCACGGGTTATGGGGGCGACCTTCAGGTCACAATTGCGGAATCCGACGGCCGTCAGCGGACTTTTCTCGTGCCGTTCGCGTCCGTACCGCAGTTGCTGCGGCCCGGCGTTTCGCGTTTCAATCTGGCGGCTGGCGTCTCTCGCGATGCCGTGCTGGATAAGCATCCGTGGGTGGCGCAAGCAGTTTATCAGCGCGGCTTGACAAACCTGTTGACTGGCTACACTGGCGCACAGTTTTCCGAAGGGTACTGGGCTGGTCTGGTCGGTGTCGCGCTCAATACTCCGCTCGGTGCATTCGCGCTTGATGTAACGGCGGCGGGGACGAATATCCCCGGCGGCTCTGCTGGCCGTCCCGGTTACAGTACTCGCATCAGCTACAGCAAGCTTCTTCCGGGGCCGAACACGAATTTCTCCGTTGCGGCTTATCGCTATTCGACGGCGCGCTTCTATAGTCTGCGTGACGCAATGTACGCGCGCTACGGCTCGCGAGACGCCACGGGTCAGTATGACTACCGCACGCGCAGCCGTCTGCAGCTGAATATCAACCAGCCAATCGGCGAGTCGAGCTCCTTTTACATTGCCGGCAGTTCGCAGAACTACTGGGGCGCTTCGAAGGGCTACGATCTTCAGTATCAGGTTGGGTTCAACAGCTCGTACAAGCGCGTGTCCTACTCGCTATATGCGCAACGCACGCGCCTGCAAAGCTCGCAGATCAGCACGCAGGTCGGTTTGAATCTCACAATCCCGTTGGGTAAGGTCGACTCGAACGCGCATCGTGCGTTCGACTATCTGACTACCAATCTCTCGCGCAGCTCGAACGGAGACAGCACGATACAGGCCACGGCGTCGGGCAACACGACCGGAGCCACGCCGATCAACTACGGCGTCAATGCAGCGCGGGTCGTCACCAGCAAAGATCGGACCGTTTCCGCGGGCGGTTACGCGATCTACCGCACGCAGTACGGTACCTACAACGGGAATGCGTCGATTAGCAACCAGACGCGTCAGGCCGCGTTTAACGCCGACGGCGCGGTCGTCATTCACAGTGGCGGCGTCACGCTGAGCCCGCCGCTTGGCCAGGCGTTCGCGCTCATCGAGGCGAAAGGAGCAAAGGGCGGCCGGATCATCAATGGCCAAGGCGCGCGCATCGACGACAACGGCTACGCCGTGGTGCCTTCGCTGATGCCATACCGCGTCAACATGGTCGCGCTGGATCCGAGCGACGTGCCGCTCGACGTTGAACTGGGCAATACGAGCGAGGAAGTCGTGCCGCGCGCGAATTCGCTCGTCAAGGTGAAGATCACGACCACGCAGGGCACGCCGATTTTCGCCGAGGTCTCGGATCGCGAAGGCAAAGCCATGCCGATGGGCACCGAGCTATTCGACGAATCCGAGAAATCGGTGGGCATCGTCGGCCAGGGTGGCCTCGCATACCTGCGCGGCCTCGAGCACGAGGGCAAGTTGCTGGTGCGCTGGGGCAACGGCGCAGCGGAGCAGTGCGTGATGCCCTATACGGTCCCGGACGACGACAAGGCGGACAGCAGTCAGCACGCGGGAATCGTTGCGCGCATCAAGCTGAGCTGTGATCCGACGCTGGTCTGGTCTCCGCCCGCAAAGTCCGTTGCGCAACGTTCAGCGGGCGCAGCGCTTCTCAGTTCACTTCGCTGAAGTGCGAAAGCCGATGCCTGGTCAGCTCCAGCGCTGCGGCCGTGAAGATTCCGCCGACAGTGGAGGTCAGAAATGAAAAATATTGGTAGATACATTCGGATTGCCGGACTAATTTCCGGCGTGACCGCGAGTGCGCTGTTCGGATCGATTTGCGTGCATGCGCAAGGCTCGCCCTCAGTCAGGCTCAACTTTAGCGGCACCTACAACGCCACGACGTGTCTGCTGGTCAGTTCGCCTGACATGACAGTCACGTTGCGGACGCTTTCGACGCAATCGCTGCCGACGGCCGGAGTGGCAGACGGCTCAAAGGTCTTCACCATCACGATGCAATGTGCGAGCGGCGTGACGGGTGCGCGCGTGTATTTCGAGAGCGGTTCGTCCACCGATCCCAGCACGGGCAATCTGGCCCTACAGAACGTGAGCGGCTCGACGTCCGCAACGAACGTGCAGATCATGTTGGCCAATGCGGACGGGTCGCGGATCAAGATCGGCGACCGCTCCACGATGAAAGTCATTCCCATCACGTCCACGGATCCGACGCCGGTGGATTTCATTGCCAGCTACTATGCGACCGGTCGAGCCACGGCCGGTACGGTCAATACATTCGTCACCTATGTCGTCGAAATGCTCTGACGTTGCCGCCGGTAATACGTTTTTATGATGTCTGACTCAACGGCCGCGCTGATGCGACCGACTGCGTTGCATGCGGCACTGCTGTCCAACGGCGCGGAGATCCCGGCTATTCCTTTTTGGCGCGCGCGTTGTGACACGTTGGTCGAGACGCTACAGCAGGAAATGCAGGATCGAACCTTTCCGGCAACCGATATCCAGGAAGTCAGTCTCGCGCAATGCGTGTTGCTGGACGAGCTGACGTTGCATGCATTGCCCTCCAGGCATCACGAGGAATGGTTGCGTGACCCGCTGCAGATGCGTTTTCATGGCGTGCGCGATGGCACCACACACGTCTGGAAACGAATCGACGCAGTGGCGGACCGTGGCCATCAGGACCTCGCCAGACTCGAGTTTTACTGCATATTGCTGGCGCTAGGCTTCGACGGAGGACGAGAAGACGCTAATGCATATCTAGAACGCGCGAAATCGGCGTTGAGCAGGCATAGGCGTGATGAGACGGTGTTGTCCATTCCCGACTCACCGGAGACTGCCATGTTAGGGACGGGTTCGCTAAGGCCGCTGTGCATGTCAGGTATGTCACGCATAGGCACGATCGCGAGCGCGGTCGTTGCTGGCGCGATTGCAGTCGCGTCACTATGGGCGGCACTCCGCGTTAGTCCGGAAGTTGAGGCACTTCGCTTGCCCCAAACGTCGTCCCCGCACAGCAATCCTGTCCTGACGGAGCGTTCGCAATGACTTCCGTAGACCGCTACCTGGCGGCGCTGATATGGATCGTTGTCTGCGTAGCCGGCCTGATATGGGTATGTTTTCCGCGTGCTCTTCACCCTTGGTGGGCAGTTGCGCTCAGCCTTGTCCTGTTGACGGCGCTGTGCGCCGCGGTTTTTCTCACTGACGGGCGATCGAATGCGACCCACGAGGACCGGGACGTTCAGCGTCGAAACGTGCGTGAGTTGCCCATTGTTCTCGTGGTCGGACCGCACGCCGGTGCGTTGTTCGCACGTGATGGGCAATCATCTACGCTGCGCTGCAACGATGATGCCATCTGGCTGCCTGTCCGGACCCCTAAAGCGCTGCCCAGCGTGATGGCCACCGTGATGGAGTCGCATCGACGTCTGCCGGATGCCGTCTTGATGCCTGTTGTGCCCGATGGTGAGTGCGACGACGCGGTGATTCGCTGCGAATTTTCCCGCTGGAAGCATGAACTCGATGCGAGCATCGGTACCGGGACGTTCGTCTTGCCCTCCTATATCGCGATATACGCCTACCTCGGTGCAGATGGCGACCAGACTGTGGAACCGGTCTGGTTCGGCGACACCATCGATGTATCGACGACGCACCCCGCGACCGCAAGCGCGCGGCAACATGTGCAAGCGCTTAGGCAACAGCTGGACCGGGCATGGCTCTCTGTCGCACGACCGGAACGTGCGTCGAGTGCCGGTCTGGGGCATGCAGTGATCGACTGGCTAGAAGATGCGGCGCTGTTATCGATCCTTTCATCGTTCGCGAACACCGCGCCGTTCTCGCTGCGCGGCTTGCTGTTGGCCGACATCGGACACTCGCCGATACGCGCCGGTGCGTGGATGCGATGGTTGACCGGCAAGACCGGGCTGCGCCTGTCGCTGAACACGCCTAGGGCGCAACCCAAGCCGCTGTCTCTGCCTTTGCTCGCGGCCGTCGCGCGGAACGAGAGCGTCCGAGTCTCGAAGAGCGGGTGGGTTCGGTCGCATAGCGTAACGCTGCACGCGCTGGCTGCCTCGGCCGTCGTCTTGATGATATCGATCGGTGTATCGGCATGGTCGAACGACGGCTCGGTCGCGCGAGCCGCCAACGGTGTCGAGGTCGCCACGCATATAGCCACAGCTCGCGCGGATGCGGAGCATGAGGAATCGTTGCACAGACAGTCCGCCGAGCCGGCTCGCTACGCGAGCGGCAGTGCAACGACCGGACTCGGCTGGGGCCTGTATCGAAGCGATCTGTTGCATGTCGCGCTTGAACGGGTGAGCGCGACATGGCGATCACCGTCGATCGCCGCGCCTTCGCCGCCGACCGCTGTGACGATCGACAACCTCGCGTTGTTCGACAGCGGCAAGGCGACGCTGAAATCAGGCGCAGAGCCACGGCTCAAAGGTGTGCTCGATCTGATTCGCGCGAATCCCGACAAGCGGATTCTTATCGCGGGTCACACTGATAACGTGGGTTCAAGCGCCGCGAATCAAAAACTCTCGGAGGCACGCGCGCAGGCCATCCGCGATTGGTTCGCCAACACTGCTTTGGTGCCCGTCACACGTTTCGCAATTCAGGGTTATGGCGATACGCGGCCGATTGCCGGCAACGAAAGTAGTCAGGGGCGTGAGATGAATCGTCGCGTCGAAATTTCTCTTATTCCCGACTCAGGCACGGACTAAAAGTACCCGTCGCAGGGTGGCCCGCGGGTGCCTCCGCTAGCGGTGCGCGAAACCGGCAATTCATTCGTGAGAATGAAATCGACTTTTTGGGCAAGCGCCCATATCGCCGCGCCGGTTCGAGACATAACATCACCAGGTTGCGGATTTTCCTAGCGAAAGCTAGCGGTATCGCCGCTATGTCCTTTATTTGAGCGAATAACGTCGGAACACTATGTCGGCTTCTAACAGTTCTCAGAAATTCATCGCACGTAATCGTGCTCCCCGCGTCCAGATCGAATACGACGTCGAAATTTACGGTTCGGAAAAGCGAGTCGAACTCCCGTTCGTGATGGGCGTCCTCGCCGACTTGTCGGGCAAGCCGCTCGAACCGCTACCGGCCGTCGGCGATCGCAAGTTCTTCAATATCGACATCGATAACTTCGATGAGCGGATGAAAGCCATGAAACCGCGCGTCGCGTTCTCGGTGCCCAACACGCTGACGAACGAGGGTCAACTGATGGTCGATATCACGTTCGAAAGCATGGACGACTTCTCGCCCGCAGCGGTCGCGAAAAAGGTTGGCGCGCTTGCACAGCTGCTCGAGGCGCGTACGCAACTCGCCAATCTGCAAACGTATATGGATGGCAAGAGCGGGGCGGAAAGCCTGGTCAGCAAGGTGTTGAAAGACCCGGCGCTGCTCGAGGCGCTCGCGAAGGCGCCGAAGCCGCAAGCGGCATCCACCGGCGAGCCGGTGACCAACGAATGATTATCGCTTTCCGCACGAAAGCACAGCCTGAAACAATGGGGAAATGATGGCCGAACTTCAAGCGAATACGCGCGCCAAGGCAACGGCGAGCGTCACCAACCAGTCCGATTTCAACGCGCTCCTATCGCGCGAATTCAAGCCCAAAACGGAGCGCGCACGCGAGGCTGTCGAGGGCGCTGTCCGGACGCTCGCTCAGCAAGCGCTACTCACATCGGTAACGGTGGCCGACGACGCGTACAAAAACATTGAGTCGATTATTGGCGAAATCGATCGCAAATTATCCGAACAGATCAACCTGATTCTTCATCATGAAGATTTTCAGAGCCTTGAAAGCGCATGGCGTGGACTTCATCACCTCGTCACGAACACTGAAACGGATGAGAAGCTGAAGATCCGCTTCATGGATGTGTCCAAAGACGACCTGCGCCGCACCATGAAGCGCTATAAAGGGATTGCTTGGGACCAGAGTCCGTTCTTCAAGCAAATCTACGAGGAAGAGTACGGGCAGTTGGGCGGGGAGCCGTACGGCTGTCTCGTCGCCGACTACTACTTCGATCACACGCCGGCTGACGTCGATTTGCTTGGCTCGATCGCGAAGGTCGCGGCAGCGTCGCATGCGCCGTTTATCACGGGGGCGGCGCCGTCGGTGCTGCAGATGGATTCGTGGCAGGAACTCGCGAACCCGCGCGACCTGACGAAGATCTTCACGCAAAACCTCGAGTACGCGCCCTGGAACTCGCTGCGCAATTCGGAAGACTCGCGCTACATCGGGCTTGCAATGCCGCGTTTCCTCGCGCGTCTGCCGTACGGCGTCAAGACGAATCCGATCGACGAATTCAATTTCGAGGAAGCGACCGACGGTTCCGATCATCGTCGTTACGTGTGGTCGAACGCGGCGTACGCAATGGCGGTGAACATCAACCGTTCATTCAAGAATTACGGCTGGTGCACGCTGATTCGCGGCGTGGAAAGCGGCGGTGTCGTTGAAAACCTGCCGTGTCACTCGTTCCCGACCGATGACGGCGGCGTCGACATGAAATGCCCGACCGAAATCGCGATCTCCGACCGTCGCGAAGCGGAATTATCGAGAAGTGGTTTCATGCCGCTCATTCACCGCAAGAACACTGAGTACGCGGCGTTCATCGGCGCGCAATCGTTGCAGAAACCGGTCGAGTACCACGATCCCGACGCGACTGCGAACGCGAACCTGTCGGCCCGCCTGCCGTATCTGTTCGCATGCTCGCGCTTTGCTCATTACCTGAAGTGCATCGTGCGCGACAAGATCGGCGCGTTCAAGGAACGTGACGAAATGCAGCAGTGGCTCAACGAGTGGGTCATGAATTACGTTGACGCCGATCCCGCGAATTCGTCGCAGGAAACCAAGGCGCGTCGACCGCTAGCCGCGGCCGAAGTGGTCGTCGAGGACGTCGAGGGCAATCCGGGGTATTACCAGGCCAAATTCTTCCTGCGTCCGCATTTCCAACTCGAAGGCCTGACGGTGTCTTTGCGTCTCGTCGCAAAGCTGCCCCTCGTGAAGGAAGCGGCCTGATCCGGCGTCTACCGTTTATTCGGTGATTGAGCGACGGACAGGCGCTCACTAAATATGCCTGACTTTCATTGAGCATTTTTAAATTAATCTGTATCAAGGAGTACTTTCATGGCGCAAGACATCTTTCTCAAGATCAACGGAATTGATGGTGAGTCGGCAGACGCTAACCACAAGGACGAAATCGATGTTCTGAGCTGGGCGTGGGGCGTCACGCAGCAATCGAATATGCACGTTGGTTCCGGCGGTGGTGCCGGTCGGGCGACGGTCGAAGATTTCACGTTCGAGCATTTCATCGATCGTGCAACGCCCAACCTGACGCAATACTGCCTGACCGGCAAGCACATCGACGAAGCCAAGCTCGTCGTGCGTAAGGCTGGCGGTAACCCGCTCGAATACATCAAGTTCACGATGAACGACGTGCTGGTTACCTCGGTGCATCCGTCCGGCGTCAGCGATAGTGAATCGCGTCCGCGCGAAACGGTGAGTCTGTCGTTTTCCCGCCTCAAGCAGGAATACGTGGTGCAAAACGCGCAGGGCGGTAGTGGCGGCGCGATCACGGCAACGTTCGATATCAAGAAGAACCGCGCCTAAGCCGCATGTTTTCCTGAATCGTGGGCTCGCCGGTTTCCGTCGGTGAGCAATATCACGGTTGTTAGCCAGGATGCCGGGCTCGATGCAGCATCCTGGTTAGCTTATTCAGGCGACGTGCGGAATCACCTTGAAACCGTCAGATGGTTCCGAACTTATTTTCCCGCTTCGCGATATCGCTGCGTATCGTGGGCTGGCTGGCCTTGGGCGGGGCGAGCATTTGGCTGTCCGCGTGCGCGAGCACGCCCGCTCCGGTTGTCAAGGAGCAAACGAACCTCCGGCTACAGATCGCGGCAAACGAAAGCGTCAATCCGAACGAGTGGGGAACGGCGGCGCCGATCCTCGTGCGGGTCTACGAACTGAAGGCGTCGACGGCGTTTGAAAACGCCGATTATTTCACGCTGCAAAGCGACGACAGAAAAGTCCTTGGCGACGACGCGCTGGTCGTCGACGAATTCATTCTGCGTCCCGGCGACACACGTGAGATCGTCCGCAAGTCCAACCGTGCCACGACTGCAATCGGTGTACTGGCCGGCTACCGGGATCTCGGCAAATCGATCTGGCGCGCGGTTTACCGGCTGCCGGTCACGCCCGACGCTGCGTGGTAC
This sequence comes from Paraburkholderia sprentiae WSM5005, assembly GCF_001865575.2. Lineage (NCBI taxonomy): Bacteria > Pseudomonadati > Pseudomonadota > Betaproteobacteria > Burkholderiales > Burkholderiaceae > Paraburkholderia > Paraburkholderia sprentiae. The sequence goes on along the minus strand of NZ_CP017563.2, from coordinate 945,621 downwards.
AGGGTGGCCCTTCCAGACAAGGAACAGAAGCTGTCGATCCAGCTTGACCAGCGCACTGTTTCGATTTCAAAGTCAGACTAATTTCAATGAGTTGGTATAGCAAGGTTGTTTGGAGCGAGGGACTCTTCCTGCGTCCGCAGTTGTTTCAGCAGCAGGAGCGGTATTTCGAGTCGTTCGCGCATCGTCGGAGCGCGCCGCTGAGCCCATTTTTCTGGGGCTTCGGCCGCTATGAAATCGATCAGGAATCGCTCGCGTTCGGCAAGCTGGTGTTCAAGAGCGGACTCGGCGTGTTTCCTGACGGCACGCCGTTCGACGTGCCGGGCCTGACGCCGCCCCCGCCACCGCTGACGATCGGACCCGAGCATCAGGACCAGGTGATTTACCTGGCCGTCCCGCTTCGCTTGCCCAACACCGAGGAAACCGCCTTCACCGAACAGAGCGGTTCACTGGCCCGTCACCATGCGTACGACACGGAACTGCGCGACAGCAATGCGATCGGCCAAGGTCCGAAGCCCGTCCAACTGTCAAATCTGCGCTTGCGGCTATTGCCGGAGAAAGAGCTTACGCAGTCGTGGATCGGCCTTGGGCTGACGCGGGTGAAGGCGCTGCACGCCGATGGCGCCGTGTCGCTGCACAGTACCGACCATATTCCTCCGGTGACCGGTTACGCCGCGAATCCTTTGCTGCGTGAATGGGCGATGCGGCTGCACGGCCTCGCGCGATTACGCGCCGACGCGCTCGCGGCCCGTCTGTCAGGTACCGATGGCCGTACGGGTGCGGCGGCCGAAGTGGCCGACTATCTGCTGCTCCAGGTACTCAATCGCTACGAGCCGCTGCTCGAGCATATTTGCCAACTCGAAGAGACTGCGCCGGTGAACCTGTATCGCGAGCTCGCGCTTTTCGCCGGCGAGCTTTCGACCTTCGTGCGTCCGCAAACGCGGCGTCCGCGACCGGCTCCGGGTTATGACCATGCGCAGCTCTACCGCAGTATCAGGCCGCTCGTCGAGGAGGTTCACTATCTGTTGAACCAGGTATTGATTCGCGGTGCGCAGCCCATTCCGCTTACTGAGCAGGCGCACGGCATCCGTACGGCCGCGATGCTGCCGAACGAATTGACAGGCTATTCGAACCTCGTGCTCGCGGTGGGCGCGCAGATGCCTTCCGAATTGCTGCAGCAGCAGTTCCTTGCCCAAACCAAGATCAGTCATCCCCAGCGCTTGCCGGAATTGATCCGTTCGCACCTGCCGGGTCTGACGATGGCGGCGCTGCCGGTTCCGCCGCGCCAGATTCCGTTCAACTCGGGCTTCATCTACTTCGAACTGTCGCGGACCGGACCGTTTTGGGAACAGATTGCGCGCCACGGAGGGCTTGCGATGCATATCGCAGGGCACTTCCCGGAACTCAAGCTTGAACTGTGGGGCGTGCGTCAAAAATGAGTACAGGTGCATACGCGGATGGCGCGTTCGACTTTCTGTTGAACCCCGACAACTCCGCTTCTGGCCCGAGCCAGCCGTCTGCGTTTTCCGCTGGGCGGGCCGCAACCGCGGCTGTCGCCAATCAGGAACCGGTCGTCGACGCGGCCGCGTTCGACCCGCCGGAAGAAGTGCAGACGCGTCTCGAGCGCATGAAGACTGCACGCAATCCGTTGCGGGAAGCGGCGCAGCCTTTATTGCGCATGCTGGCGGACATGCCGTCTTCGCTCGAATCGCTGGCCGAGGTCGGAGCTTGCGCTCGCTGCTGGTGCGTGAGGTCGCGGCATTCCAAACCGTCTGCGACAAGGCGAATTTGCCGTGGAAGCATGTGGCGGCGGTGCGCTACGCGCTGTGCACCGCGCTCGACGAAGCCGCCAACCGCACGCGTTGGGGCACCGGCGGGATCTGGGCCGAGCGCGGCCTGCTCCTCACGTTCGAGGGCGAGGTGGACGGTGGCGAGAAGTTCTTCCTGCTGATCGGCCGCATGGCGACCGACCCCCAGGAGTACATCGACGTCCTCGAAGTGCTGTATCGCATTCTCAGCCTTGGATTCGAAGGACGCTACAGCGTTGCCGCGGACGGTCCTCGCCATCTGGAGCAGATCAGGCAGCGGATGCTGACGCTGGTCAGCGGCACGCGCGACACCATGCGGCTCGCATTGTCGCCGCATTGGCGCGGCGAGGAACCGGGCAAGATGCGGCTGCTGAAAAGCGTACCGGTCTGGGCCACGGCGGGCATCGCTGCGCTGTGCGTGTTTTCGCTGTTCGCTTGGTACAAGTATCGGCTTCTGGCGCAAAGCAATGCGCTCGAAGCGAAGATTCGCGCGATCGGAGAGCCGATCAAGGTCCCGGCTCCGATCGTCCGCGAGCGTCTGCGCCTGTCGGTTCTGCTGAAGGATGAGATCGCCCGCGGCCAGGTCTCCGTGGAAGAAAACGAGCGCAGCAGCCGGGTCGTGTTCCATGGCGACGACATGTTCCTTCCGGGGCAAACCCGCGTTCGACCGGAACTGGTTCCGGTGTTGACCAAGGTTGCGCAGGAGGTCGTGCGGGTCGGCGGCAACGTCACGGTGACCGGACACACCGACAACCAGCCGATTCACACGGCGGAGTTTCCTGACAACCGGGTGCTGTCGGAAAAGCGCGCCGCGTTCGTCGCCGACGTACTGAAGGCGCACGGCATGCCCGCCAATCGGATCGCGTCCGTCGGCAAGAGCGATACCCAGCCTGTCGCGGACAACACCACAGCGGAAGGTCGCTCCCGCAATCGACGCGTGGAAGTCTTCGTCACGCCATAACGGGAAAGCCTTGATGTCTTACTTGAACCGCTTATCGAAACTTGTGCTTACGCGCCAGACGCTGGTGCTCGCGGCAATCCTTGTGGTGGCTGTGGCCGTCTGGTTCGTCGGACCGCTGATCGCATTTGCCGACTACCGCCCGCTCGAGAGCACGCTGTCGCGCATGCTGTCGATCGCCGTGCTGTTGTTGCTGCTGCTGTTCTGGCTGCTCGGCTGGTCGCCGGTTGCCATCGGCGTCGCGTTGCTGTGTCTTGCGCTCTGGTATTTCGGACCGATACTCGCGTTTGGCGAAATCCATCCGCTTGACACGACCTGGTCCCGCGTGCTGCTGATCTCGGTGCTGCTTGCCTGCTACGCGATCTACGGGCTGTATCGCCTGTGGCGCGCAATGCGCAGCGACGACGTGCTGCTGCAGCGCGTTCTGAACCCGTTCACGAAGAATCCGGCTGCGGTCCCTGTCGCGCGAGACGAAATCCGCGCGCTTCACTCGGTCGTCACGAAGGCCATCGACAAGCTCAAACGCATGCGCGGGGGGCCGGCGGGGCTGCGTCGTCTGCTCGAAAGCCAGCGCTATCTGTACGAGTTGCCGTGGTACATGGTGGTGGGCTCGCCAGGTGCCGGCAAGACCACGTTGATTCTCAACTCGGGTCTCGATTTTCCGGAGGCGGACCAGATGGTCGCGGCGTCGCTGAGAAGCCGCGTCGAGACGGCGAACTGCGACTGGTGGTTCGCGAACGAGGCGGTGCTGATCGATACCGCCGGCCGATATACGGTTCAGGACGCGGCGGCGCAAGAGGCCGCGACGGTCGATATCGACCCGCAAGACCTGAAGAGCGCGAACGAGGCCGAATGGCGCGGTTTTCTTGGGCTGCTTCGCAAGCGGCGCCCGCGCGCGCCGATCAACGGTGCGTTGCTGGCCGTTTCCGTCGAAGAACTGCTGACCGGCGCGGCTTCCGAACGCAAGGCGCTCGCTGCGTCGATGCGCGCGCGGCTTGGCGAGATGTGCCAGCAGTTCGGTATTCGCTTCCCGGTTTATGTGCTCGTCACGAAGCTCGATCTGCTGCCCGGCTTCAGCGCGTATTTCCAGTCGTTGACGGCGGAAAGCCGCGCGCAAATCCTGGGCTTCACCCTGCCTTATCAGGAGGAGGCGCAAGAGCACGGCCGCGACACACTGCGCTTGAACTGTGCGGCCGAAATGCGTGAGCTGGAGCAGGGGCTCGAAGACGGCATCAACACGCGGCTGCAAGAGGTGTACGAGGTCGATCTGCGCAAGAAGCTGTATGCGCTTCCGTCCGAATTTCGTAGTCTGTGCGCGGAACTCAATGAACTGCTCGCGCTGGTGTTTCTCGATTCGAGATACGACGACACCAAATTGAACAGTGCGTTGCGCGGCGTCTATTTCACGAGCGCGGCGCAGACTCACGAAGCCGTGCCTGCTGACCGCGCCACCTTATTGCAGCGGCTGCGTCGCGGGCTGGCGGGTTGGGTCGGCGCCGCGACGAAGACCGTGTCGTCGTCCGGCGGCGATGCCGCGCCTACCGGCTATCGCGGCTATTTCCTGCGCAATCTGTTCCAGCGCGTGATTCTGGCCGAAGCGCATCTGGTGCGGCCCAACGTCTACTGGAACATTCGCTTTCGCGCGTTGCGTCTTATCGGGCATCTGCTTGCGATCGTCGTGGCGCTGTGGCTGATCGGTGCGCTCGTCGTGAGCTTTGACAATAACCGCGACTATCTCGCCGCGATCGATGGCAAGGCGAATGCGCTCGCCGCGCGTGTGTTGTCGCAGCGCAAGGCGCCGAAGCCTGGGGCGATGGGGTCGATACTGTCAGCGTCGCATGAACTGCCTCAGTTCCAGGACATGGACCTCGACAGTCCCGGTCTGCCATGGCGCTACGGGCTCTACACGACGCCTGCCATCAGCGACGCTGCCGGCGAGACCTACAACAATCTGCTGCAACAGATGCTGCTGCCGCAAGTCGTCGGCCGGATCGAAACGGTGCTGGACACGCAAATCGGCGCGCAGGACGCAGACCGCGTTTATCGCACGCTGTCGGTCTACCTGATGCTGTTCGATCGCTCGCACTACGACGCGAAAGCGGTCAAGGCATGGGTGCTCGGTGACTGGGAGCACGCCAATAGCGTCGCACCGCTCGGCGAGCGCAACGTGATGGCGCGTCACCTCGACGCGCTGTTGGCCGACGACGTTCCCGCGCTGCCGGCAAAACCGGTGAATACGGAGTTGGTGCGTCGCGCGCGCGAGTTCCTTGGGCGCAACCCGGCGTCCGGACGGCTCTACGAACGCGCGATGAACGCCATGGCCTCCGAGGCGCCCGAGAACGTCACGCTGCTGAGCGCCGCGGGTCCGCAGGCCACTACCGTGTTCATGCTGGCCGGCGGCTCGACGCTCGCGCGAGGCATCCCGGGTCTCTATACCTACGACGGCTATCACGCGGTTTTTAACAAGCGCCTGCCCAAATTTATCGAACAGGCGCAAAAACAGGACGCGTGGGTGATGGGCGCGGCCGATGCACCGGCGCGGTGGCGGCAGATAACAAACGGCAACGTGCTGCGTAAGGACAGGCTCGCCGACGACATCCGTCGCCAGTACTTGACCGACTACGGCAATTACTGGACCCAGTTTCTCGCTGACGTTAGACCGGTGTCGGGCAGCGACGGCACGCTGGCGCCCGATCTGCAGACACTGCGCACGCTGGCAGCGCCGGATTCGCCGCTGGCGAGACTCGCGCGAACGGCCGCCCGTGAGACGTCGCTGTCGGTCGCCGACGGCGCGGACGATGCGTCGCCCGCCGGTAGTGCCGGCAACATGATCATGCGTCGCTCGCAGGCGGCGCGCGTAGCGAGTGCCGTCGCCGCAACCGCCACGATCGGTCAGCTCGCGCAGCAGAAGATGGAACGTGAATTGGTCGACGGACGGTTTGCCGCGCTGCGCGAAGTCGTGACTGGCCAGCCCGACGGCGGCAGCGCGCTGCCCGGCGGCAGCGGCGTGCTGCAGCTGGGCGGCATCATCGGGCTGATCAACGAGCAGTACACGCGTCTGATGACAGCCGGCGACGTACTCGCCACCAACAGCATGCCGCCCACTGATGACCTCGGCTCCACGATGCAATTCGAGGCGCAGAAGCTTCCGCCGCCGTTTCGGGCCGTGCTCGTGGGTCTCGCATCGCAGTCGATGCGCAAGGTGGACCGCAATGTCGGATTCCTGCTCACGATGCAGGTCGAATCGAGCGTGGGTGCGCAATGCCGCCGTGCTGTCGAAGGCAAATATCCGTTCGCCGCGAGCGCCCAGGAGGTCGACATCGACGATTTCAACCGCGTGTTCGCGGCCGGCGGCCTGCTCGACGACTTCTTCCACAAGACGCTCGCCAGCCGTGTCGATACGAGCATGCGGCCTTGGCGATATCGGCCGGTGAGTCCCGGCATGCCGCCCATGCAGGGACCGAGCCTCGAACCGTTCGAGCGCGCCGCGGCGATCCGCCAGACGTTTTTCCGCGATTCCGGCGCGACCCGGATGTCGTGGAAGGCGGGCCTCAAGGTCGTATCGCTGGACCCCGAGATTACCGATCTGCTCATCGACATCGATGGGCAAAACCTGCGCTATGCGCACGGTCCGGTCACGACGTTCCCGGTCACATGGCCGGGGCCACGCGGCGGGTCGATGGCCGGCCTCACCGCGAATCCGCGCGTGCGTCCCGATACCTCGACCATGCTGACGGATGGCCCGTGGGCGCTCTTCCGTCTGATCGACCGGGGCCGCTTGACGTCGACGTTGTCGTCGAGCCGCTCGGCAGTGGATTTCAATTTCGACGACCGGCACGCGGTAATCGAACTGACATCGGGCGGACAGTCGGGACCGCAACTCACGGCGTTGCTAAGGGATTTTCGTTGTCCCGGCAGTGCAAACATGATGGGAAGGCGGTCGGCCGCGTCGGCAGATTCCGCATCCGCCGACGCACTGTAGCGTCTTTTCGATAGAGAGAATGTAGAGGAGTGCATGTCAACTAATGCTTTGAACGCGATAAGTGTGCAGAGCCGCGCAGTGACTGTATCCAGCGCGGCGATACCGCAGTGGCCCGGTCAGACCGCGGATGGACGAACGCAGCCGGCGCTGGCCTTCAAGTCGCTGAAGGGCGGCGAGTATCTCGGCCAGCTGTTTGAATACGAGCTGCTGCTGCGTACGCCCGACGATTACACGGTGCCGCTTGCCGTGAGTGCCAACATCGACCTGAAGGCGCTGTTGGGCAAGGAAATGACCGTCGCGATCGATCTCGAGCCGCCTGTCGGCCCGCGGGCCGACGCCGACGCTGGTCAGCGGCAGATCACCGGACTCGTCGCGGCCGCGCAATACCTGTGTCGGGAAGGCCGCTACAACGTCTATCGCGTCGTGTTGAAGCCCTGGCTGTGGCTGGCGACCCTGACGACCGACTACAAGATTTTCCAGAACAAGACGGTCATCGAGATCATCGACGAGGTGCTGAAGGACTATCCGTACCCGGTCGAAAAGCGCCTCGACGTGAGCCGCTATTCGCTCGGGGGTGAAAGTCCGGCCAACGAGCCGCGCGCGTTCCAGGTCCAGTACGGCGAAACCGACTACGACTTCATTCATCGCCTGATGGAAGAGTGGGGCATCTACTGGTTTTTCGAACATGCCGACGGCAAGCACCGGCTCGTGCTGTGCGATCACATTGGCGCGCACCGCGAGTCGCCGAACCCGTCATACCGGACGCTGGCGTTCCAGCCGCAGGGCGGCAAGACCGACACGGAATACATCAGCGCGTTCTCGACGGCCGAAGTCTTGTGCACCGGTCACTATGTCACGAGCGACTTCGACTTCACGCGTTCGCGTGCCGACATGCGGGCGATCAATCAGCAGCCGCGCGACACCAGCTGGAACTTGCTCGAGCGCTACGACTGGCCGGGCGATTACACCGACGGCAGCCATGGTGAACTGCTGGCGCGTACGCGCATGGAAGCGCTGCGCGCGCCGGGCACGCGAGCGCAAGGCGAAGGTAACGTGCGCGGACTCGCGTGCGGGCAGACGTTCGTGTTGACCAGCTACGACTATACGGCCGCGAACTGCGAATACCTCGTTATCGGTACGGAGCTTGGATTGACCGGTACGCCGGACGAATCGGGTAGCGGTTACGAGTACACATGCAGCAACAAGTTCGACGTGCAGCCGACCAGCGAAGTGTTCAGGCTGCCGCAGCGGACGTCGAAGCCGACCGTCAGCGGGCCGCAGTCGGCTGTCGTCGTGGGCCCCGAGGGCAAGGAACTGTGGACCGACGAATTCGGTCGCGTGAAGGTCCGCTTCGCCTGGGACCGTTACGGCCGAAACGTCGAAACCGACTCCTGCTGGGTTCGTGTGAGCCAGGCGTGGGCCGGTCAGGGTTTCGGGGGCATCTACATTCCGCGCATCGGGCAGGAAGTCATCGTCGATTTCTGGAACGGCGATCCGGATCGTCCGCTGATCACCGGCAGCCTGTACAACACGGCGACGCGTCCGCCCTATGACTTGCCAGGCAACGCGACGCAGAGCGGTTTCATGAGCCGGTCGATGGAAGGGGGCTTGCAGAACTACAACAGCATCCGCTTCGAGGACAAGGCGGGTGCCGAGGAATTCACGCTGCAGGCGGAACGGGACATGAACCGCCTGACGAAGCTCAACGAATCGCACGTGGTCGGTGCCGACTACACGATTGGCGTGGCCGCCGCGCACAGCATGACCGTTGGGGCGGCGTCCAGCACGATCGTTAGCGGCAAGTACTCGGTCAGGGTCAAGGATGTCGCTTTCTATTCGGTCGGTCTTGCGCAGTCGACGATGATCGGCGGCGCTGAGGCGACGGCGGTTGGCGGCGCGTCCGCACTGACGGTGGGCGGAGCGCGTTCCGTCACGGTCGGTGGCGCGTCGTCGCATGCGGTCGGCGGGGCCTATTCGTTGTCCGCTGGCGGCGCGCTGTCTATCGTGTGCGGCGCGTCGTCGCTGACGATGACCAAGGATGGCGAGATCAAGCTGATCGGTAAGAAAATCCGTATCCAGGGTGATGAGCGGGTGGTGGTAAAGGGCATGCCGTTGGAACTCAATCCTTGCGATGCGGAAAAGGGCAATGCGACGACAGTTCCTGTTCCGGTCGTGGTACTCGATGCACTGGATTTTCCTTGCACAGATGTGCCCTCTCCGTGCGAGCCGATCGTGGTACCGCCGCCGTCGACTGAGGAGCCGGAGCCGTCGACTGAGGAGCCGGAGCCGTCGACTGAGGAGCCGGGGCCGTCGACTGAGGAACCGGAGCCGTCGAGTGAGGAACCGGAGCCCTCGACTGAGGAACCGGAGCCGTCGACCGAGGAACCGGAGCCGTCGACAGAGGAACCGGAGCCCTCCACTGAGGAGCCGGAGCCGACGGAGGAGGTACCGCCGGCAACCGGCCAGGACGCGTAACAGCGCATTTCGCCATCCCGTGCATCGCCGAATGCGTTCGCGCCCGGCCCCGCACGGGCTTTGCTGTTCTCTTGAGAATATCGATCATGTATGCAGTGGTTCGTAAAGGCGATCCGATCGGCGACGGCGGTTCGGTGGTCGGGGGGTCGCCATCGGTTTTTGTCAACGGAATCCCGGCGGGGCTCGTCGGCATTAGCTCCGTGGTTTGCTCGCTTCACCCGTCCGCGCAATCGCTGGTCGCCGGCTCGGGCTCCGTATTCATCAACGGCGTGCCGGCCGCCATAGTCGGCGGCTGCGTGTCGTGCGGCTCGGCGCTGTCCGTTGGCTCGCCGGACGTGCTGATCGGCGAGTGACAGCGAGTGACGGCGAGGACATTCAAGTGACGACTGGAATCGATGGAATAGGCGGGGAACTGGTCGGGCTGCCAGGCGTCGTGTTGCCACTCGCGAGTGCCGGACCGCTGCTCGACCGTTGTGAGCGGCTTGGCGACGTGGTCGACCGATATCGCATGCGTCGCGCGCTGTCGGGCATTCTGTGCGGCTCCGTCAATGTGATCAGCGGCAGCAAGATCTGCCTGCCCGCCGACGAAACCGACCTCGCGCTGCCCGGCCGGTTTCCGCTCGCATGGTCGCGCTGCTATTCGAGCGCGCAGCGCGCGCGCGGGCTGCTCGGCGTCGGCTGGCGCATGAGTTGGGAAATCACGCTGCGCAAGCGGGACGATCAACTCATCTATACCGACGAATTCGGCAGCACACTCAGCGTGCCGTATCCGACGCGCGGATCGCAGGTCATCGCGTCGTCCGCGCAATTGCACATCGCGCATCTGAGCGACGGACGACTAGTCGTGGCGGACCTGAGGCCGCACTACCGCGTGTTCGGCGAGTTCGACGCGAATGGCATCGCCCGGCTCAAGTATGTCGAGGATCTGCGCAAGCAGCGGATCGGTTTGATCTGGGATGCCGACGGGCGCTTGCTGCGCATGCGCGGCACCTGCGGTCACGAGTTGCGCATGCACTACGAGACGCGCACGGGCGTGCGTCTGGCTGCCGTCGAGTGCGTCGACGGCGGTCCGACCGGCGCGCTGGTCCAATATGGCTACAGTTCGCATGGCGAGCTCACCGAAGTGCGCAACCGCGTCGGCGAACTCGTGCGCCGCTTTGCATACCGCGAAGGACGGGTCGTCGAGGAGGCCGACGCGCTCGGGATGGCGACACATTATGTGTGGCAATCGATCGGGGGCGCCGCGCGGGTCGTTCAACGCATCACGTCGGAAGGCGCGCGCGAGCGCTTTGCCTACGACGTCGATAGCCAGACCACTGCGGTCAGCGACGTGTTCGGTCATGACGCGAGCTGGCAATACGACGACCAGGGCCGCGTGCTCTCGCACACGGACTTCGACGGCCGACGCTATCGCTTCGGCTATGGCGACGCGGTCGCGCCGCTCACCATACAACTGCCTGGCGAGCGCATCGTCAGACTCGAATACGACCGGCTCGGTCGGGTCGAGCGCGAAACGGACCCGGGAGGCGAGACCCGTTCGACGCAGTATGCGTTTGCGTCGCGCGAGCCCGTATCCATCGCGCTGAGCGATGGGCGCGCATGGATGTGGGTGCGCAACGACCGTCTGCAGCCGGTGCACTACCAGGCGCCGTCTGGAGAAATCGCGCGCTTTGAATACGATGCCGATGGCGATGTCGTGCGTTCGACGGACGCACAGGAAATTGCAACGACGTACACCCGAAATGCCTGGGGGCAGGTGACACGGCGCACGGCGGCAGGCGGAAGCACGACCGCCTACGAGTACGACGTCAATGGCCACGTCGTCAGCATGACCGACGCGCTCGGCGCCGTCACGCGAATAGAGCGCGATGGCCTCGGGCGGCCGCTGACGGTGACGCGTGCCGACGGCCAGATCGAGCGTCATGGGTGGAACGCCGCGGGCCAGCGAACTTCGTTCGTCGGTCCCAGTGGCCGCAGTCGGCACTGGCATCGGGATCGGCGCGGCAATGTCGTGCGGGCGGTCGACGAGGAGGGGCACGTGACCGCGCGTCAGTACGATGCGCATCGGCGTCTGGTTCGAGTCGAGAGCCCGAACGGCGCGGTGCAATTGCTACAGTGGGACGCAAGCGGTTGCCGGTCGATCACGGACGCAGACGGTGTCGAGCGCCGTTTCGACTACACGGATGCCGGCCAAATCCGTTGCATCGCGTGGAAAGCGGGCACGCAACTGCGCCGCGAAACCTTCGACTACGACAGCGCAGATCGCCTGGTTGGGCGCGAAACCGCGCACAACCGTTATGCGTATCGCTATGGACCGCGTGGGTCGCTCGAGTGCGTGAGCCGCACACCGACCCCGGAAGGCGAACTGCTTGGCACCGGCGCGGATGAAATCCGCTTCGAACACGACGCCAATGGTCGCGTAGTCGCGGAACATGGAGCAAACGGCACACTGCGCTATACGTACGACGCCGCTGGCCGCCTCGTCGCGACGCAACTGCCGCAGGAACAGGAGGTCCGCACACGCCGCTTCGAAACCGGCGATATCGCGTTCGTCGAATTGGACGAGCGGCCAATCGCGCGGTTCTGGTATGACGCGATGCGACGGCAGGTTGCGCGCACGCAAGGCCGGTTGCGCACGCATACGGGTTATTCGCCGCTCGGACTGTCCGTGTGGTGGCGCTCGGTAACGGGACCTGATGTAGACACGCCGGGCGCCGCGACAGAACCTGTGATCGAATTGTGGCGCGAGGCCGATTACAGTCCCGCTGACGTGATCGTCAGAACGGATGGTGGACTTGGCGGCCAGACGTGGTTCGACTATGACCGGCGCGGCTGCCTGCTGCGGTGCGTGTCGGAGAAGCTGGAGATCGAATACTTCACATGGGACGCGGCGAGCAACCTGCTCGATGCGCCCGGCGGCACCTGGTTCCCGGCCGTCTACCCGGATCATCGGCTGCGCGAATGCCGCGGCCATCGTTACGAGTACGACGCGTGGGGACAACTGGTGCGCAGAACCGGCCGGGACCCTACGCTGACGCTCGATTGGGACGCGGAGGGCCGCGTCATTGCCGCGCATCGCAATCACTGCACGGTGCGCTATCGGTACGATGCAATCGGTCGACGTATCGCGAAGCTGGTGGAACCGGCTTCGCCGCGTCGGGCGCAGCAACCATCGACCCCTGTGCAGGATGACGTGACGCGCTATCTGTGGCAGGGATTCAGAATGATCCAGGAGCAAAACGCAGTGGCGCTGCGCACGTACCTGTATCACCCCGAGCCCGACTGCTCGACCGGCTTCGCGCCGCTCGCTTGCGTGAACCAGACGCTCGCGGACGATGGAACGATAGAAGACACGCAGGTCTATCACTACCATATCGATGTCGCCGGTACGGCCGTTGCGCTAACCGACGAAAACGGGCGGGTGGTGTGGCAGCAGCGCTATCGGGCGTGGGGCAACCTCGTTGCGCCGGAGTGGGGAAGAGCGGACACTTTGATGCAGCCGCTGCGCTACGCCGGCCAGTATTCAGACGATGAAACCACGCTGTATTACAACGGCGGGCGTTTCTACGATCCTCACTCGGGCCGCTACATTAGCCCCGATCGCATCGGCGACGGCGGCGTCAGTCCCTATCGTTACGCGCCGAATCCGCTGACATGGTGCAACCCGCTCGGCCGCGCGACGCCGGAATCATTGCCGTATGTTGCGGGCATGGACGCGTCACGCATCGATCGTGCGCCGAACCCGGCTCAGCATGTTGCCGGCGTGGTCGAACAATTCCACGACGTAATAGGCTGGGATCTGCTCAAGTTCTGATTCGAACGTTTCATGGAAGTCGAGCCAGTCGCTATTCCGGTGTCGGGAAAGTCGGCCGGCATCGACGATCTTGCGGCACAGCTCAGTGTCGCCGTTATCGAAGATTGCGACGACGGCAGACGTGGCGGCCGACAATGGCTGCTCGATGCCGGGAATGAGCGCATGTTTGTCGACACTGTTCCGATGCACGCACACGCGCACGTCGTTCGCGCGTAATAGGGAGGCTTTCCATGTCGCTTCGCTGACACGCTGCGCCGCCGGAACGGGCACCTCGTCATTGAGTACGGACTTCTGGATACCGCGCAATGCGAAGCAAATGCCTGCGTACGCTTCGTAATCAGCTAGCGTGCGTTCGGCCCCGAGTCCATACTTGCCGAAATCTCGTTGCGGCAGTGTCTCTCCGTCGACGCCGAGCAGCGCACGATTGCGCTGAAAAGAGCGTTGGTTGCGCTCGGTCCAGGGCGCCTCGACATCGCCCCGTTCCTTGGCCTCCTGAGTATGGTCGTTCCAGATCTTGACCCGATACGAGCGCTTATATTCGTGCCAGGCGATCAGCCGGTGCGGACAGTACAGGTCATAGCCGTGCGTGAACGCGCGCACGGCGATCGAAATCTCCTCGCCGAGAAAGAAGTAATGGGGATCGTGTTGGACGGCTTCGGCAAAATGGCCGTCGGCGAATGCAAAATGCGCGCTGAAGAAGCGCGTACGGACAGGGCGCGTGCGCATTCTCCAGTCGCTGAGCTTCTTCGAGCGAAACACCACCACTCCGTCTTTGCTGAAGCTCGAATAAGCCAACAATCTTGGCTCATCGCCTTTTCGAACGTCGTGATTCTCCGGGTCGAACATCGGAAGATAGGTGGTCAGCACCGGTTTTGGACTTTCGTCGCGCAATGATTCCAGCATATCGATCACGAGCGTGTCCCAGCCGTCGACGAAGCGGTGATGCGAATCGAGCTGCAGCGTATAACGCTCCCCGCCGTAGCGCTGCTGGAGTAGGTTGCGGGCCCAGCATGCACCTTGCGACATCATGTGCGGCACGTCGATTAGCTCGATTTTCGCGCCACCGTAATTGAGGTGCTGGATGGTCCAGCTGCCGGTCTGTTCCGTCCGCCATTTACCAAAACCCTGTTGCCAGAACTGGCCTATCGTTTCGTCCGGCGCATGCTGCCAACACACGACGATGCGTAGCAAATCCGGCTTTCTTGCCTGATGGATGAAATCAAGCAACGTAGGAATCAACTGCGGATCGCGATAACTTGCGATCTGCACGAAGATCGAATTCGGTAGTGTGACGGATACATCAATCATACGGGTTGCTTCTGGAATAAGTCCGTAATGGACAGTCGGTTCACAGGATGGTCATTGTGATGGTTGCGGTCGCCTGGATCTTGCCCGCCGTCGGCGTCGCAGTCCCGACGCGCAGCACCTTCGCTTCGAGCTGGAACGGCGATTGCATCGCGCCCCGCGGAGCGTGGACGAGGGTACTGGCCGGATCGTTGGGCCTAAGAATCGTGTTGGTCGAGACTTCCCGCAAACGAATCGCGAGGTGCGTCGCGCCGGTGTTCTTCAACATGCTGCTGTCGTCGGTATCGGGTGTACCGGAAAGCACGGCAGTGATCGAAGCCGGTGGAGTGGGACCGGTGCAGAGCACCGTAAAGTCGACTGGCTGGGTCGGGCCGTTTGTGGTCGACACGTCGCTCGGGCCGAACGTGCCGAAGTCGATGTTCAGTGTGCTCGAATTGACCGAGCAGCTCGGAAGGACCTTGACGTTGATGCCGCCGCCCGTGATGGTCACGACCTGGCTGCCGTCACCACTGGCAATGCCGGTTCCCAGGGTATTGAACATCACGTTGACGTTGCTCGCGATGTCACCCGTTTTGACCAGTTCGACCTGGAATTGCGAGCCTATGCCGAAGCGACCATAGATCACCTGATCGATATCGCCCGCGGCAAAGGACGGCGAAAACGGAAGTGGCGAATTCGTACCGCTCGCACGAAGATAGGTCACGCGAAAACCGATTCCAGGGACGTTGGTGTTATAGACCCCCGGCACGGCGGACGGCGTGGCGTTGAAATAGCCGATCGTTACCGTGCCGCCGTTGGTGCAGTCTGCGAAGTTCGCATAGGTGGCGTACGCGGGCGACAGGCCCGTGGCGATCACCGTGCCGACCGGTAATCCCGGATCGATCGATACCGAGCTTTCCTGGAACGGTATGTTGACCGCTAATGGCCGTGCCGCGATGTAGCCTTGAGACAGCAATTCGGTAATCTGCGAAGGCTTCAACTGGGTGCAGGCGGCGAAGGCGAAATGGGGTATCGCGAAGCAAACCAGGACAAAAAATTGAACGAGTCTTTTCATTGGTAATTGTTGGTTGATCGGCGGACTGTATGGACTGACAGCGAAGCAAATGGCACATGCGCGCACGCTGCCTCAACTGTCGATGTCGTCCCATTTAGCGAGTAAATCGGCCGGAATGATATGGGCGAGTTCTGAAAACCGTTTGCCCACCATCCTTTCCGATTGGCGCAGCAAAACTATGACGGGGCTACTCGGTTCGTTTTGCTCGAACCACATGCGTGTTTCCTGAATGGCTGCGAGCGCGCTCCAGCGATCCGTTGGCGACGGCGCGGTGGTTCCTGGCACATCGGCCGGCACGTCGGCTGGCGCCTGGGCCGGCGGTAGCGTTGCCGTAGCGACGGCAAGCGACGCCGAGCCTGGTACGGTGTTGTTGTTGTCCTGCGCGTTGACGGCTCGGGTGGCTGCCGGCGTGCACGCGCCGCCGCCGTCCACTTGCTGCCGCGCGAATGGCTGCAGCGCTCGGGACAACGGGCCGAGATCGGGCGCATCGACGCCGAGCGTCTTTTCGCACCATTCGGCAATGCGCTGAGTCAGACACTGCGCTTCGACCAATGCGGCAATCGTCGCGTCGCGCCGGCCCCACCCTTCCTTGAGCAGCCGGACGACGGACTCAGGGGCGAGCGCGTCCTTCTGGCGCGGTATCGCGAACGATTTTTCGATATCGCGCACATGCAGTTGCAGCCCCGCCGCCCTCGGCATCGGGATGTCGCGTGCATCGGCCAGCGTGCCGTCCGGCTCGACGAGTCCGCCGATCGCGTTCGCGAACATTGCCGGGTCGCGTTCGCCCTCGAACACTGGTAGCGGGTGGAGCGCTTCGCCATGGCATTCGAGCATCGCCATCAGGAAAGCCAGGCCGTCGCGCAGGCCGGCCGCGCCGTCGAGCCGGGTTCGACAACGCAGCAGGATCACCGCGAGGCGGATGTCTTTCGTGCGAAGCAGCAGCACGCGGCAATCGCGTTCGATCTCGGCCCAATTGGCCGTTGGCGGTACGCCGACGAAGTCGCCGTATTGCGCCTCGGCGCGTGGGGCCGCGGCCGCCTGCAGCATCACGAATGCCGGATCGTATTCGAGGTCGGGGCCGCAAGGCGCGTCCGCCGAGACCGGTTCCAGCAGGTCGGCGTAGCGCAGCATGGCGGCGGAGGTGTTGGCGTTCATGCGAAGGAACTCCGGTGTCGGTCGTTGCACTGTTCAGGTTCGAATACCATGCCGACGACCGGAAGGTCGTCGAGGGAATCACCGAGCCACGTCGAGTAGCCGAGTCTTTGCGACGTGCCGATGCGGGCCGGTGGCGCCGCGCGAGGTTTGACGAGCAGCTTGACCTCCCAGGCATATTCGTGGCCGACGAAGGCCCGCACCCACTCGACGAACGTCGGCAGATCCTCGCCATCCGGCGTGAGGCGCAGATACTGATCGAGCTCGAGTGGACCCACGACGACCCGGAACTTGTGCTGCCGGTCGGGAATCGCCTCGCCGAGCTGCGCGCACGCACCGATGATCGCCGAGGGCCCTGGCACCCCGAGCTTGGTATGTTCCGACGCGGACAGATGGATCCAGTGCGGCACGAATTCTTCGATGCATACCGGAGCACCGAAGTAATGCGAGAGCGTCGCCGCCATGCCGTGCGGATTGCGCGCCTCGCGCACGAGGTGGGCCGCCGCGCTGTAACGCGAGTGCGTGGGCAGACAGGACTGCTTCGCCTCTGCCGGGTCGACGCCGATCAGGCTGGCGACGTAGAACGAAAACGTTTCGTCACCGGCACGGTCGAGCGACGCTGTGGCTTGCCCGGACGCCCATGCGCGATAAAACTGCGACAGCGCGCGGTGATGGAACAGATCGACGAGCCCGACGAGCGCATGATCCTGGTGGCTTTCCACACGACTGTGAGCCAGCTCCGTCATATGCAATGGCAGCGGCCCCTGCGGCCCCCACAGGCCTAGTCCGAACAGACGCACGTCGAGGCGGCCGTCTCGCGTGCCGAGCGACGCAATTTCGCGCGGCGCGAAAGCCAGCGTGGGTTGCTGGCCGATCCGGAACGGCTCTTCTTGCGGCAGGCTCGCGGTGCCCGGCAACGGCATCAGCGGGTCGCGGGCGGCGATTGCGCGCAGCAGGCTCAGGAAGCCGGATTGCCACGGCGTGTCGGGATCGAACCACGCGTCGAGCGATTGCGGGTCGAGCGATGACCGCGTTGGCGCGACGGCGCTCGCAAGCGACGCATCCATGCTCATACCGCTCCGCGTCCGCCCATGCGTGGCCGCCATTGAGTGATCAGGCCACGCTGCATGGAACGGAGTTCGGTTTCGGTGAACATGTTGATCGAGACGTGACGCGCGAGGTAATGCTCGAGCACGAGTCCAAACAGATACGGGCTGATGCCCGAGAAGCCGGTGTCATCGACCGTCAGTTCGCAGCGCACGCCACGCCCATAGACGAGCAGGCCGTCGCCCGGCAGACGCCGGACCACCGGTTCAGTGCGTGCGCCGACGAGCGCCTCGATCTGCCGTGCCTGTTCGCGTTCGCCTGGGGCGATGAACAGCCCGAGCATGTTGCGCAGCGCCTGGCCGCCATCGCCGTGATCGAGTTCGGCGAGCGGCATGTAGTTGAAGCTCAGCTGCCGGATCAGACGCCACGCCGTTTCGCCGCTCGCGTACGGCGGGCGCGGCGCGCTCGGGGCGTGCACGAGGCGCACGCCCTCGATCGGCACGGAGTCGGACATCGTGAGATCCGTTCTGCCGTTGCGCGGGATCAGGCGCGGCAGGTCACGGTTGGTGACCCACGCTTCGACCGATAGGTAGCGGATGTCGTCAGCGTACGGCGCCTCCGCCTGATCGACGAGCGACACGTACACCTCGGTGCCGATATACGGCGTACGGGTGCCGTACTTGCGTGCATTGGCCGACAGCGCGCGCTGCTCGCGGCGCACCGAAAAATAGCGGCCGTGGTTGCCCACGTCGCTATGCAGCGTCTGATAGAGCGGATTGAATTCGACGTCGAGCGATGTTTGCGCTCGCTGACCGAATACGCGCGATACCGAAAAAATCTCATAGTCGAGCGGCCGGGTGCGGTCGGCGAGCAGATGAAAGTCGGTTTGGGCGCGATTGACTTCGACGCGGTCGGTGCGCTTGCGAAACAGGTTGATGACCGGCGTACAGAACAGCAGGAAACGCGATGCGTCGACGTGCGTGGCCAGCTCTTCCGGCAGACGGTCGAGCAGCAGAACGATCTCGGCTTCCTGACTGTCTACGCGCGCGAGACCCGCCGCGAGTTGCGTCAGCGCGAAGAAATAGAAACGCTGGCGGCACGCGAAGTATTCCTGCAGCAGATTGTGGCCGTGAAACGTATTCCACGTAAGCGGCAGCAGGCCCTGGTCCGCTTGCAGACCTTCAAATTCGACCGGTGTTTTCGCGACCACGTTACCGTCGTCTCTCGACGCGCCGTGCGCGCGCACGACGGCCGCGACGCTACCGGCGTGGATCAGCTCGAACAGATGCGAAGCGATACGTTCGTCGCCGCCGATGTAAATGGGCAGCCGGTCGAGGTTCGTCATCTGGTTGAACTTCACTTCGCCGGTTGTGCGCAGGCGCAACCGTAATGCGCCGCGCAATTGCATGTGCGGCAGCAGATGGCGATCGGTGTCCGGGATATCCGGCGGCACGGCGGTGAGCCGAGCTTCCGCAATTTCGATCGGCCATAGCGTGACGTCCTGGCTGCTGCGGAATTCGCACGCGGTTTGCTCGCCGGGCGGGATTGCCGAGCGCAGCATGCTATGCCGGGGCACCTGCAGCCCTTTCGTGAAATCGCCTTCACGCAGGCTGGGACGCAACTGCGCGACCGCCATGGATGGCGTGGGCGCGACGTAGTTCGGATAAACCACTTCGAGCAGGCGCTGCGTAAAGCGCGGGAACTCGGCGTCGAGTTTGATCTGTGTGCGCGCCGACATGAAACAGAACGCCTCGATGAGCCGCTCCACATAGGGGTCGGCAACATCGATGCCCTCCATGCCAAGGCGCCGCGCGATTTTCGGGTGGTGCGCGGCGAACTCGCCGGCCATTTCCCGCATGTATGTCAGTTCGCGGCTGTAGTAGTCGAGAAATTGCGGATCCATATCAATTTCCCCCGCCCGCGTTCGGGTCGAACGTGACGTGATTCATTTCGATGTCGAATGCGCTCTGGATGCGAAATTCCAGCGGATAGGGCGTCCAGTGCATGAGGCCATGAATTTCGAAGATCAGCTGGTTGTAGCGTACCGGGTCCTTGCTATCGAGCGGCCGGATGCGCAGCGACTCAGGAATCAGACGCGGCTCGAAGCGGACGATTGCGGTGCGGACCATCGTCTCGACGGTTTCCCAGTTGCGACTGGTGAGATAGCCGCCGGACAACGCGGGAACGCCGTAATTGACAACCGAGGTGGCCAGCAGCGGGTAGCGCGCCATGTCCATCTCGTCGTCGAGATTGGTCGTGTTGAGCAGCAGGCTCAGGTCACGCTGGACGATGCGGCGCATGCCTTCGCTGTTGGGCGCATAGACGTCCGGCCGCTCGCTGCGCCGCGCGGGCGCATCATCGAGCAGGCGGTCGATCAGCGACGGCATGTAGGCTTGCCGGTGTCGAACGTCGGACGTGTTCATACCCGCTCGTCGTGATTGAACCGGCATTCGCCGAGGTCGAGCAGGCCGACGTCGCCCTTGTCGGTACTCCAGGTTTTCTGGCCGAGCGCGATCACGCCGGTTTCTCCGACGTCTGTCCAGCTCGTTTCGCGCGCGAGCCTGGTGGCAGTGGGGCCGCTTTCCGAGCCGGGGTACCGCACTGGCAGGTAGCCGCGCAGGACAGTCGCGTCGCGGAGGCCCACGACGGCCGAGCGCCACACGAGGTCGGTCAGCGAAGTGACCGGACCGAGCGTCAGTGATTTTATGGCGTCGAACGGCACCCAGCGATAACCGCCCGCGACGGTCAGCTCACACACGGGACCCAGCCGGGTATCGCTGTCGGTCAGCCATTCGAATTCGCCGATCTGCGCACTTTCGCCGCGCGTGGCCGGCGCGGCGTTCAGCGCGGCGCCGCGCAGTTCGTCGGCCGCGGCGAGGTTGCCTTCGCCGAGCTTGGCGTTGGCTTGCAGCAGCGTTTTCACCCACTCGGGCAGCGGATCGATCTCGCCCGGCGTGCGCTGACCCGCGAACACTTCGGCGCGGAAAATCTCGCCGCGAATCAGCCCGCGATACATCTGCGCGCGCGATACGCCTTCTGACTCGAGCGTGGCCCAGGTCTGCAATTGCTGTAGCGCGCGTTGCCATTCGCCGTCGATGCACAACAGCTCGAACAGCAGCCAGCGTGCGCGCACGTTCGACGGATGCTTGCGCACGTTGTCGATGGTTTGCGCCTTGAGGTCGCCATAAGTCTGCATATCGAGCAGGCTATGAAGTGTCGGCGTGCCCGACGTGGGCAGATCAGCGGATATCTTCATCTGAAAATTGAGGCTCTTCGTATTCGATCGATTCAGGCATGGCGATGTGGCTGTCCACGCTGACCATGTGATGTTCTTCGCGCGCGAGCTGCGCGGTCGTCTTTGCACGGTGCCTAGGAAGGCCACGCGGCGCGAGCAGCGCGAGGATCTCCTGCGTTTCGTCCGCCCTGAAAATCTGCTCCGCACCGAACGAGTCAAGGCTCTCGAGCAGCGTGTCGACGTTCTTTCCCTTCGTCAGCAGATCGAATACCGACGATTCGCTATGCAATGGATCGACAAGCCTGGCGAACGGATCATGCGGCGCCCTGATGATCGGCTCGCCATGATCTTCGGCCGTCGCCTTGGGCTGGTGCGCACTGCCGTTCTTGTGGCTCAGTAGCGCGTGACGGTATTCGAGCGTGAGCGCGGCGAGCGGATCCGCTTCGTCGATGCCGGCTGCCAGAAGCATTGCCATGCCGCCGTGCGCGCCGTCTTCCGGCGCGTGCGGTTCGCGACGCAACTGCAGCGGATCTTCGTCGTGCTCCTCGGCGAGCGCTATGAGGTCGCTGAAGTCATCGGGCTGCATGAGCACGGGCTCGATCCGGTGCGCGGGCGGAGTCCCGCCCGACGGTGGCGCCGGGTGAATGTCTTTAGACGCGCTCGCAGCTTCGAGAGGTGGACTCGGTAAATGGTCGTGCATAGGCTCAAGGTCGGCATGCGGACTCGGGTCAGTGCCAGACGAATGCTGCGCGCCCGCGTGACTGTTTTCGCCTGCGAAGGCCGCCTGGCTCGCTTCATCCGCTTCCGTCACATCGTTCCGAGCAACGGTGGGCGCTTGCCCGATAGCTCGGATGGTCCGTGCGAACGTCTTGAGCGCGCCTGCTTCGAGGGGCGAATGGTCCCAGCGAGCCTGATATCCAGTCATGGCGTGACCGGTCGCCAACAGCGAATCAGATCTGCCTGGAAAGCGTGCATTCGTCAAAGTCTCTCGCCGCAGGAATAAATGAATCACCAGCGAAACTGCGGACTGGCGCCTGAAAGATGTGAATGCTACTTCGCGCAACTCGCGCGGAATATGGGCGACGGCCCAAATACATGCGGCGACCGAACGGCTATGCTTTGTCGCTCGATCAGTCTGGCTGCGGGCTTGTTCGGACATCTGTGCGCAGTGCGCCAGATGTCAGGGCAAAGTCGCGCCTTTTCGGTACAAACATCTTTACCTGCAACGTCATCATGTCCATTTCACGCCACGCGCTGTTCGGCAAGCTCGGCGCGACGCTCTTCAGGAGCATCGAATCCGCGACGGCGCTCGCCAAGCTGCGCGGCAACCCCTATATCGAGGTCGTGCACTGGCTGCATCAGCTGTTCGCGCAATCCGATAGCGACCTGCACCGCATCGTCAGACACTGCGGCATCAGCCGCGAACTGCTCGAGCGGGATCTGCAGGCCGCGCTCGCCGCGCTGCCGTCCGGCGCGAGCGCGCTCACGGATTTCTCGCATCACGTCGAGGCGGCGATCGAGCGCGCGTGGGTGGTCGCGACGCTGGCATTCGGCGACCATCGGATTCGCGGCGCATGGCTGACCGCGGCGCTGGTCGAGACGCCGGAGTTGCGGCGCTTGCTGCTGGCCATTTCGCCGGAGTTCGGCAAGATCGCGCTCGACGGACTTCACGACGCGTTGCCGGCCTGGATTGCAGGTTCCCCCGAAGCGGCGGACACCGCCTACGACCGGAGCGACTTTTCGTCCGCGGTGCCGGGTGAGGCGTCCGGTGCGCTCGCGGCATCGGCGAAGGGCGCGGCACTCGCGCAGTTCTGCGCGGATCTGACCGCGCGCGCGCGGGCCGGTGAAATCGATCCGGTGGTTGGCCGCGAGGTCGAGATTCGCACGATGATCGACGTGCTGTTGCGCCGGCGCCAAAACAATCCGCTGCTGACCGGTGACGCTGGGGTCGGCAAGACCGCGGTCGTCGAAGGGCTCGCGCGCGCGATCGCGGCTGGCGAAGTGCCGCCGAAACTCGCCGACCTGCGGCTGTTGAGCCTCGACGTCGGTGCGCTGCTTGCCGGCGCGAGCATGAAGGGTGAGTTCGAGGCCAGACTGAAGTCGGTGCTCGAGGAGGCGGCGAAGTCGCCGACGCCGGTCGTGCTGTTCGTCGACGAGATTCACACGCTGATCGGCGCGGGCGGTCAGGCCGGCACCGGGGATGCGGCGAACCTGCTGAAACCGGCGCTCGCTCGCGGCACATTGCGCACGATCGGCGCGACCACGTGGGCCGAGTACAAGCGGCACATCGAGAAAGACCCGGCGCTCACGCGGCGCTTTCAGGTGCTGCAGATCGCCGAGCCCGAGGAACCGTCCGCCATCGACATGGTGCGCGGACTCGCGCGCACGCTCGCGAACCATCATGGCGTCGTGGTGCTCGACGAAGCGATTCGCGCGGCCGTGACACTGTCGCATCGCTATATTCCGTCGCGTCAATTGCCGGACAAGGCGATCAGCCTGCTCGACACCGCCTGCGCGCGCGTCGCGCTGTCGCAGCATGCGCCGCCGCGCGAATTGCAGCGGATTCGCGAGCGGTTGCAAGCCGCGCGCGTCGAAGCCGAGCTGCTCGCCAACGAGGCACGCATCGGCCTCGGCGGCGAGACGGCGCTGGTCGACGTCAACGCGAACATCGCGACGCTCGAACTCGAGGAACGTGCTGTCGAAGCCGCCTGGCAGGCGCAGTCCGAGGTGGCGAAAGCGCTGGCGAGCGCGCGCGACCTGGTGAGCGAGCGCGCTACCGAAGCCGGAGCTGAGGCCGACGCGCCCGATAGCGCGGCGGCCTCACTGCAGACATTGCGCGAGCTGGAGCAGACGTTGGCGAAGCTGCAGGCGGGCACGCCATTCGTATTCCCGGAAGTCGGCGAAGCGATCGTCGCCGACATCGTTTCTGACTGGACCGGTATTCCGGTCGGACGCATGGTCACCGACGAGGTCAGCGCCGTTCAGGTGCTGCCCGCCACGCTTGCGGCGCGTGTGATCGGCCAGCACGACGCATTGCAGCAGATCGGCAAGCGCGTGCAGACGGCGCGCGCCGGGCTCGCGGACCCGCGCAAGCCGCTCGGCGTGTTCCTGCTCGCGGGGCCGTCGGGCGTCGGCAAGACCGAAACCGCGCTCGCATTGGCGGAGGCGCTCTATGGCGGCGAGCAGAACCTCATCACGATCAACATGAGCGAGTACCAGGAGGCGCATACGGTCTCGGGACTCAAGGGCGCGCCGCCTGGCTATGTCGGGTACGGCGAGGGCGGCGTGCTGACCGAAGCGGTGCGGCGACGTCCGTACGCGGTGGTGCTGCTCGACGAGATTGAAAAGGCGCACGGCGACGTGCACGAAATGTTCTACCAGGTGCTCGACAAGGGCTACATGGAAGACGGCGATGGTCGCTATATCGATTTCCGCAATACGACTATCCTGATGACCAGCAATGTCGGCTCCGATTTGACCGCGAGCCTATGCGCGGACGAATTGCTTGCGCCGGACATCGACGGTCTGCGCTCGGCGCTCTCGCCGGAATTGCTGAAGGTGTTTCCGGCTGCGTTCCTCGGACGCGTGACGGTGGTCCCTTATCGTCCGCTGGGCTCGGATTCGCTTGCGCAGTTCGTGCGCTTGCATCTCGATCGGGTGGTTCGGCGCATGGCGGACAACAACCGTATCGCGCTGAGTTATGCGCCACAGGTGATCGACTACATCGTCGGGCGCTGCCTCGTGCAGGAGACCGGTGCGCGTCTTCTGATCGGCTTTATCGAACAGCACGTGCTGCCGCGTCTCGCATCGCAGTGGCTCGATGCGGTTGCAGCGAAAAGCGCGATCACGCATGTGACGATCGAGGTGATCGATCCAGTCGCGGCGCCCAATGACGCGCTCGCGTTCCGATCGTCCTACGTGTAGCCGGTTTTCTCCACCACCGCGTATGCCGTGGCCCGGCAAGCGAAAGACCGGCTTGCGCTAGCCGATTACGCATATTCCACGATTTATTCGGTTCGCTTACGAAAGTGAACGGCGCGAGTGGAGCGAGCGTTCAATGGATGCATCGAAAACGCTTCTTTTTGGCATCACTTTTGCCGCGCAAAAGCGCCGGTTTTGACTTTGCGTTCACATGCATCTTTAATGCCACGCGGCGTGATCGCCGCGTCGGCAGAAATCGTCAATCGAACGGAATCCTTAAAAATTGCTCGCGTTACTCGATCGCGATAAGCTATAAAGACAAAAAGGTCCGCATTACGCATTTGCCCGCCGACGCGAGGATGACAAATGAAACATGTGCCGAACAGCAGCCTTCTGGCTTCAAAACGAGCCGTCGAACCTGATGCATCTCTTTCATACAGCCCGCACAGACGCGCGTACCCACTTAACATGCCGTCAAGCTAAGTTTTCAGCGCTGCGTTGCTGATCCGATGCGCCATCCATAGCAGCAGCCATAGGTCGAAATCCGTTAAGCCTTTCAATTGCAACCGGAATGACTGGAGAACAACAATGCTCTTCTTCAATGATGGTTTCACATTTCCGAATTTTCTGGCCGACGTTTTTTCCATCTTCATTTTTATTCTGTGGTTCTGGTTGTTGATCACGGTGTCGAGCGACCTGTTCCGCCGCCATGACGTGTCCGGGTGGGGCAAGGTTCTGTGGGTGATCTTTTTGATCATCCTGCCGTATATCGGCATCTTCGCGTATCTGCTCACCCAGCACCGCGGCATGGCGGAACGCGATCAGGCGCGGGCCAGGCAGGTGCGCGAAGACCTGCGCAATGTGGTGGGCTTCAGTGTCGCCGATGAAATCGAGAAGCTCGACAAGCTGAAAGCATCCGGTTCTATTTCCGACGAAGAACACACGCGTCTGCGCGCGAAGCTTGTGCAGTAAGCCGCAAGTCGCTGATTGCAGCCATCAGCGAGCGGGTGCGCGCAGGCTGTCTTGCCTCGGCTTTTTCGCGGTGGGTGGTTCCCGTTCGACGATGAGGCCAGGTTTCCAGACGCAACCGGAGCAACCCATGCCGACCCGCTTCGCCCGCGTTTCGGAGTCTGCCGCGCGAAGCGCACGTGCGTCGCGGGTTTTGCGCCGCGCCGCGCTCACGTGCGTGACGGCGTTGATGCTGGTGGCATGCGCGCAACCGTGGCAGCAATTCGAGGCCGGCCAGGATCAAGCGGCGATCATCGCCCGCATGGGCCCGCCGCGCGAAGTCTACGACCTGCCGGGCGGCGGCCGCCGGCTGATGTGGCCGACCCAGCCGATGGGCTCGACCACCGTCGCCGCCGACGTCGACGCCGCAGGCAAGATCGTCAACGTGCGTCAGGTCTTGCAGCTAAGCGAATTCAATCGCGCGGAAATCGGCAAATGGACGCGCGAGGACGTGCTGATCAATTTCGGCCGCCCCGTGCAAACGCAATTTTTCCGACTCTCGCAGCGCGAAGTCTGGTCATACCGTTACACCGAAAGCAACATCCACCCCATGCTGTTCAATTTCGCATTCGACACCAGTGGCGTGTTGCGCGAGACGCAGCGCACGCCCGATCCATTGCGAGATCGCGATCTGCGGCGATTTTGAGTTGCGGGTTACAGCAGTGCTACAGCAGTGACTCGATCGGCATGATCGACAGCATCCACACACCGAGCCGTCCGTACCACGTCGTATTCGGTTCGGTGTCGTGGCGGATTTCGACGTCGCCATTCGTTTCGATCCAATACAGCTTGCCATTTTCATCGAGATGCACCGCATATGCGACCTTGGGCAGTAGCGCGAGAAACTTGCGATCGACCCGCGTCGCGAGATCGGAGCTGTCGATCACGAGGCCAAGCTCGGTATTCAGATGCGCGGAGCGCGGATCGAAATTGAACGAACCGACGAAGACCCGTTGGGAGTCCACGATGATGGTCTTCGCATGCAAGCTCGACCCCGAGCTGCCAAACGGCCCCGGCGACTGTTCTTTTTTGTGTGCGACGCCTGCCACGCGCCGCAATTCGTACAGATGCACGCCGTTTTGCAGCAACTCGACGCGCCGCCTTATATAGCCCGAGTGCACGGCGACGACGTCGGTCGCTTCGAGCGCGTTCGTCAACACGCGCACGTCGACGCCCTGCGCGGCGAGCCCGTTCAGATACTGCGTGCCCGTGCTCGCCGGCACGAAGTACGGGGATATGAGGTCGAGCGAGTGGGTCGGCTGGCCCATCACTTCGCGCAACTGGTGGGCAATCAGTGCTTCCGGCGGCGCGTTGTTCAGGCCTTTCGCAGGGTCGTCGCTGATCATCTCCGTTTTGGCCCAGTCGAGCGGCAGCTTGTCGTCGAGCAGGTTTTGCACGACGCGCGGACCGCGCAGCGCTTCAATATAGGCCGCGGCCGCCGGATCCCGCTCGATCGCCTGCGCATTGCGTTCTAGCGCGGCCAGTTCATCGACGCTCTCATGCGGCAGAATCTTCTCGACCGGATAGGCGGACGCGCTCGCCCAGTAGCGGTCGAAATCGCGTGACACGTCGGCCGCGGCCGGCCCGATCGCGAGTACGTCGAGATCGGCGAACACCACGCCGTCGGTGGCGTCGAAGTACTCGTCACCGATATTGCGGCCGCCGAGGATGGTCGCGGTCGAGTCGGCGGTGAGGGACTTGTTGTGCATGCGTCGATTGGCGCGCGAGAAGTCGGTCAAGAAGCCGAGGAATTTCGGGCTGCGCACGACGAACGGGTTGAACAGGCGCACCTCGATGTTCGGATGCGCGTCGAGCGCGGCGAGCGTCGGGTCGAGCGCGGAGGCGATGCCGAGATCGTCGAGCAACAGGCGCACCCGCACGCCACGGTCCGCTGCCTCATGGATCTGTTCGAGCAGCAGCGTGCCGGTCAGGTCGTCGCGCCAGATGTAGTACTGGATGTCGAGGGTGCGTTGCGCGGAACGGACCAGGTCCATCCGCGCGGCAAACGCGACATGCGCATCCGACAGCGGATAAATGCCCGCCAGCCCCGCGTGTGCGGCGAGCCCGGGCGCGACCGCACGACCGAGGTCCGTGCTGGCGGCCGCCGCCGGCGGCAATGCATGCGACTCCTTGCGACCCTCGAGGGAAGGTAACGGCGCGCAGCCGACGAGCAGGCTCGCGCACAGCAGCGCGCACAGCGCGCCCCTCCATTGCCGAGATGTAAACAACGGGTGGTGTGTCTGCGCTTGCATGGAGTCCAGGTCTTCCTTTGGGTCGCGCGACCCGGCCGGTTCTAGAATCGGAACATCGCGTGGCGTTGCTCGACAAAGCTTGGCTCGACATCCTGGTAGTGGAATGGCGCGCGGATTCTTGCATGCAGCTTGCATTCGCTGAGAAGAATACTATGAGCGCAAGCCCATCGGCGCGCCGGTCGACGCTCTTGTTGCGCAAAGCGCTTTGTCCGATGATACGGGCAGGCTGGGCGAATTCGCACGGAGGGCAAACCCGGCCGCGGATCGACCGCGCGGGTTCTGCGCGGTCCCGGGTGATCCGCTCGGCGTCAGCGTAAAGGGTCCGGTTCTGGGGCCTTCGAGCGTTTCGCTCACTCTGGAGTCGAGCAACGTGAAGATCTCCCGCTTGCTGCTGGCTAGCGTGCTGCTTTTCGTGGTGGGCACCGCGCTGCAGATGATCTGGCCGCTCGCGCAGCCGGCCTCGTATCACCACTTCGCCGATCAACGCTCGTTAGGGCCACTGCACAATGCGTCCGACGTGCTGTCGAACTTCGTCATTCTGATCGCCGGCGTGCTCAGTCTGCGGTGGGTCGGGCGGCATGCGTCGAGCCAGCCGGCGCAATTTCCCGGTATGGTCGTCGCCGCGTCCGGGCTGCTTTTCACCGCGTTCGGCTCGGCTTACTACCACATGGCGCCGAACGATGCGACGCTGGTGTGGGATCGTCTGCCGATGACGATCGTGTTCGCCGGCATCCTCGCGATGCTATGGACGTCGTGGAGCGCACAGCGCGTTGGCTGGGCGCAGATGCTGATCATGGTGGTCGTGTCGCCCGCCACCGTCGGCTACTGGCTCGTGTTCAACAGCCTGTGGCCTTACGCGATTCTTCAGTTCGGCGGGCTCATGCTGATCGTCGGTATGACGCTCACGCGCAAAGTGGACGGCGTGTTCGCGTGGACGCTCGTGATCGTCTTCTACGGGGTCGCGAAAATTTTCGAAAGCCTCGATTGGCAGGTATGGGATCTGACGCATCACCTGATCGCCGGCCATGCGTTGAAGCATGTCTCGAGCGGTCTCGCCGGCGCGGCGATGATTCTGGTCGCGAACGCGGCGCCGCGCTCCGTCGCGGGCGTCGTGCCGCGCCCGCCGGGCGGCGTCGGGCATTCGGGTACGCCGCGTTGAAGCCGCGCGACGGCGGCGCAGTGACGTGGCTTTCTGCCGACGTCACTGCGGCTCGTACCACGAATACGTCGCCAACGTGCTCACCGGCGGCGTGCCGATTTGCAGCGTGATGTCACGCAACGACGTCAGCTCGATATTGCGCAAGTCGCCCATGTAGCGGCGCGAGTCGCCGTTGTCATTGATATACGCGACTACGTCGCCGGTGATACCCGCGACGTTCGTGTTCGTCAGCGGCTCGCCCCAGATATCGAAGAACTCGCCGAGCGTGTAGGTCTTGAGGTTCGGCGCTTCGATATGAATGATGCCGGTGTTGTCGTGCGTATGCATTTCATACGTGCATTGCGACAGGATGCCGACATTCATCGGCAACGCGAGCCACTGGCCGTCCTTGATGATCGCGAGATGCGCGTGCACGTGATACAGCACGCTCATGTCCGGCGCGCAGGTCAGGCCGTCGACCGGCGTGCCGGTGCCGCCCGTCGAGGTCGTGCCGTTCGGCCAGAACGAGCTGCCGACCACGCCACCGAAGATGAGCGTGACCGGGTTCGGATCGAACGGCGGCGGATCGGTCCACGTGTAGGTGGGCACTTGTGTGACAGGCGTGCCGACCATGATCGTGATTTCGGCGTGCGGCGTCAGCACGAGGCTCGCGGGGTCGCCCGTATATTGCGTGAGCGTGCCGCCGTCGTTCACGTAGATCGCGATCGGCGAGCCGGTCAAACCCGCCACGTTCGACGCACTCAGCGTCTCGCCCCAGATCGAGAAGAACTGGCCGAGCGTATAGGTCGCGCCGGTCGTCGCGTCCATATGGATCTTGCCGCTCGAATCGACCGTGTGCACCGGATAGGCGCAGCCGGTCGGCGCCGTCATGGTCGGCTCGACCATGCCGATGTTGGGCGGCAGCGTCAGGAGTTGCCCGTTCTGGTAGATCGACAGATGCGCGTAGGTGTACGCGGTGCTGCGCAACGCGCAGTTCAGTCCGCTGACGGGCTGACCGGTCCCGCCCGATGACGTGGCGCCCGCGGGCCAGTTGCTGCCGCCGAGCGTCGTGCCGTCGATGATCGGCGTCGCGGCGGCGAGCTTGGGCGTCGTGGCGCTCGCGTCGGATGCGCTCGACGGACTCGACGCCGGTGTTGGACTCGATGCGGGCGTGGTCGCGCCGGCCGCGCCATTCGAGCCGGTGCTGCCTGAGTCCGTACTGCCGCCGCCACCACCACCGCCACAAGCGGCGCATGTCAACACCAGACCGATTACGACGAATCGCGAACCCAGCCGTTGCAGCATCTCATACTCCATGCCGTGAAGTGAGAGGTATGCGTAAAGTCGAACGTCACGCACACGCAAAGCGCGGACACCGTACGGACGCGCGCGGCGCGGGCTTCACTGCGTGGAATCGGCCGTGCGCTGCCACCGGGTCGCGTAGGCGCTCGAGTCGGATCACGTCAGGGGATCGAAACCATCTAGCCCAGCGTAGCAGATGGTTTCGCGAGCGAGTCCGGCGCATCACAACGTTTCGCGACATTCTGATGGCGCATTTCGAGGTGTCCCTGGAGTTGGCCGACGGAACGATCTGTCGCGCTTTTATATGAGCCGTCATCGTTCTGTGCGAAGATCGATGCTGCCCATCGCGCGACCCGCTGTGCAGGGGACCGTACGGCGGGCGGGGCGCGCGGCCATCGCTTTCATCCTCGGCTGATCCTGCGGCGCACCTGTTTGCGGATTCATGGAGCACTGACCGATGACCGACAGATTGCAAGCGTCCGTATGCGTAGTGGTGCTGGTGCTAATTGTGGGCTGGGTGCTGTACATCGGGCGCGTGGTTTTCGTGCCGATCGTGTTCGGCGCGATCGCGGTGTACGTGGTGGTCGACTTCACGCGGCTGCTGCAACGCATTCCGGTGATCGGCCCGCGGCTGCCGGTCCAGTTGCGCTACGGACTCTCGATGTTCCTGATCGGCGCCGCGATCTTCTTCGCGGTCGACATGCTCGTCGCGAACTATGACGCGCTCGTCGCGCTCGCGCCGCGCTACCAGGACTCGGTCCTGCTGATGATCCACAAGATTTCGGTCCTGCTGCACCTCGAAAGCGAGCCGACCTGGGAATCGCTGCGGCGGAACATGCTCACGCAGTTGAACATTCAGGCGATGGTGACCGGCATGCTGGCCTCGCTGTCGTCGGTGATCATCGACCTCTTCGTGATCGTGCTGTATGCGAGTTTTCTGCTGGTCGAGCGCACGACCTTCGGCGAAAAGCTGACGAACATGACCGCCAATTCGGCCAACGCAGCGCGCATCCGCGGCGTGGTCACGGACATCAACCGGCGCATCGGCGCGTATCTTGCGCTGAAGACGTTTCTTGGCGTGCTGCTCGGCGCGCTCTGCTGGCTTGCGATGCGCAGCGTCGGCCTCGAGTTCGCCGGCCTGTGGGCGATACTGACCGCGCTGCTCAACTACGTGCCGTATATCGGCTCGGTGCTTGCGATCGTGTTCCCGGTGCTGATGTCGGTGCTGCAGTTCGGCGAGCTGAATTCGATCCTGGTCGTACTCGTGTCGCTGAGCGCGATTCACTTCGTGATCGGCAACATCCTCGATCCGTATCTGACGGGCAACTCCCTGAACCTGAGCCCGTTCGCCATTCTTGCGAGCATGGCGGTGTGGTCGGCGTTGTGGGGCGTGCCGGGCGCCTTTCTCGCGGTGCCGATCACGGCCAGCATGACGATCATCTTTTCCGAGTTCGAAATGACACGGCCGGTGGCGGTGCTGCTGTCGAAAAACGGCCGGCTCGCTTTCGGCAAGACCGAGCAGACCGCCTGAAGCGGCGGCGAGCGCGTCGTCCACCCAGCGCATCAAATGAAAACGGCCTGTGAGGAATAGTCCGCACAGGCCGTTGAATGAAAACGTCTACCTCGACGCGTGCGGCTCACCATCGCCGCACGCTATTGCCATCAGCGCCGAGCGCTTACTGCCCGATGCTTACTGCGAAGAACCCGCCCACGTCTGGCCGGTCGTGGAAGCGTCGCCGATCGCAGGGAAGTCGACGTACGCTGCGCTGCAATCGACCGCCTTCGCGGTGCTCAGTTGCTGCGACGCGGAGCCGTTCAGTACGACACGGTTCGCGGCCGACGGGAAGATCGGCAGATTCACGTTGTTCAGCGTCAGATTCGCATCGGATGCGGTCACCGCGACGTTGTCCGGCGAATCGGCGAGCACATTGTTCAGCGTCATGCCGAGCGGAATCTGCGCGTGCGCGATGCCGCCCGAGTTCGCCTGGAAGCCTTCGAAGATCGCCGACGTGCCACCGATGATGTGGATATTCGACAGCGTGATGTCGTGGAAGTCCGGATACAGCGGCGAAGTCGGATTCGACAGTGCCTTGGTGCTGTAGTACGGCGTGAACAACAGCGCCTGGCCGCTATTGCGGATGCAGATGTTGTTGTAGTTGACGTTCGTCACGAGACCGCCGCGCGCCCAGTCGGACTTGATGCGCAGCGCCTGTTCCGAGCCATCGAACGAGTTGTCGTACACCTGGATGTTCGTCACGCCCGCATTGGTCTCGCTGCCGACCGACACGCCATGACCCGCGTAAATATGGTTGTGCGCCACGACGAAACCATACTTGCGATCGCTCGCGACGTCGCGATTGCCGTCGACACCATACAGCCCCGAGCCTGCCGGGCTCGGGTTGCTCGAACCCTTGATCGCGATATCGTCGTCGCCGGTGCTGATGTAGTTGTACGCGAACACGACGTTCTTCAGATAGCCGTCAAACGCGATCTTGCCGGCCGACGAGGTCGTGGTGCTACCGGTCGCCAGTGCCTGCGTGACCGGCTTCGAAGCCGAACCCGGGTCGAACGCGTCGGTGTTCTTCGCGGTATCGACGGTCGGCACCATGCCCAGGTAGTTCGGGTTGCCGTTACCAGCCGGGTTAGCCGAGGCCGATGCCGACGGCGTCTGCACCTTGACGTTCCACACTGTGAGGCCGTCCACACCGCTCGGCACGACGTGGAAATTTGCACTGTTGTGCAGCGTGATGCCGAACAGCGTCAGGTTCTTCGCGTAGTTGAGCACCATCATGCGGAAGTTCGACTGCGAGCCGACACCGGTCGTGCCATTCTCGACCATGTTGCCGAGCCACGCGAGGTCCCACCACGTCATGTGACGCGCCGAAGCCTTCGAGTTCACGAAGGTGCCGCCGTCGTCGCAGGCAGTGCCGTCCGGGGCCTGGGTGCCCGCCTTGTAGGCGACGTACGTGTTGGTGCAGCTCAGGTCGACGCGCATCAGCGGATAAAGGCTGTTCGACGTGGTGATTTCCGATGCCGCGCGACTGTCGATGGTGCCGCCGCCGACCACCGCCGAGTTGACGAGGTAGCTGCCGCCGATCAGCGGCAGGCAGTTGCCCGAGCTACCCGCCTTGGTCGAGCTGACGGCCGTGTTCGCGCAGTACGGTCCGGCCGCGTTCGGCGAATAGGCCATGACGTCACGCGTCGCGTAGACGGTCACGCCGTTGTCGATCCACAGCGTCACGCCCGAGGGCAGTGTCAGCGGGCCCGTGATGAAGGCGTTGCCCGCGCCGGTGCTCGACACGACGAGGCGCACCGCGAACTTGGTCGCGCGATACTGCGAGGCCGCGAGCGTTTGTGCCGACGCGCCCTTGATGTTGACGTTCGGCACGGCGGCCGCGGTTTGCGATGCGGCGGCCGCTGCGTCCGCGGCCTGGATCGCTGCGCCGACCTGAGCATCCACGGCGGCGCCGCAGGCGTCGAGCGCGGCCTGGATGCGCGCCTGGTCCGGATTCAGGATCGCCGACGTGGCGCCGTTGTCGGCTTCGGGTCCGAGTGCGCCGCTCGGCTGGCTCACGAGGTTGTTGCTGGCTTCCAGTGTGCTGCAAACCTGGTCGGCGCTCGGCAGTTGCGGTGCCGCGGGCAGATTGGGGTCGTTGGCGGTGGTGCCGACCTTGAAGGCGGCGGGCGCCGCCGATGCCGGCGGCGTGGTGCTGCTCGTGGTCGACGCGGGCGGCGCATTATCGCCGCTGCCGCAAGCCGCGAGCAGCGCGGTCAGGCATGCCATGACGGTGACTCGGTAAAGCATGGGGTCATCCTTGTTATTAAAGAATGCGAGCGTTTGGACGCGTTCAGGCCGGGTGAAAGGCACGGAAAGTTGTAAGACGACATACGAATCTTAGGTGAAGGCTGCGTCTACGTACATGCAGTACTTACCCGGACTTGCCTAGCGAATAGGATTTTTTGGAAGGGTAGCGGAGGTCGATGCGTTTATCACTACCCGGCAGTTGTACGACAACCTATAAGGAAGAGTTGATCGCAGCCGGTGACGCGGAATTCGTAGAGAGGCATGCAACAATGGCCTCGCGCTGCGGCCACGGCGAGTGGCCGTAGTGTGTATTCCGATCAACACTAGGCCTGCCACTCGATGACCAAGCCAACCCGGACGCGCCGCGCCGACGCACTCGAAGACCCGGCGCTGCTGCGTCGCCTACTGCGTGCGAAAGACCGCATCGACGCCGCCTCGCACGAAGCCTGGCCGGTGCGGCGCCTGGCCGAAGTCAGCGGCGTGTCGGAAGCGCACTTCGCGCGTTCGTTCAAGCGGGCGTTTGGCGTGCCGCCACACCGCTATTTGTTGACGCGCCGTATCGAGCAGGCCATCACGCTGCTGCGCGACACCGAGCTCGCCATCACGGACATCGCGTTTGCGACCGGCTGGGAAAGCCTCGGCACGTTCGGCCGAATCTTTCGCGACATCACCGGCCTGAGCCCGAGCGGGATGCGCGTGCGGGCACGCGCCGATCAGGCTGCACTCGATCGCGTGCCCGCGTGCATGCTGAAGGCCGCGCAACGCCCGCACCTGACGATCGCAGTCTTGAAGAAGCGTCGCCGCGTGGCCAGCGAATAGCCGCAGTACCGATGCGATTTTCGGCCGGGTCGGCTTTCGGTTCGGACGCGACTTCATGTCCCGCTGCGTCTGCGAAGCGCTTTGACGTAGCGCGGCAGGCGGCGCCGTGATGCCGGAATCCGCAGCATCGATGCGGTTTCCAGCCAAGACCCGCCCATTTCGCCTACCTATACTCGTTCGACCATGCCCGGCGCCACGGCGCAGCCCTTTCTGGAAGCGAGTCATGTCGACGATTCCCGCGCGCATAGAGCGCCTGCCGTACTCGAGGTTTCATCGGAAACTGCTGTGGCTCGGAGGACTCGGCTACGTGTTCGATGCGATGGATGCCGCCGTACTGGCCTTCATGCTGCCGGTGCTGCGCAACCAGTGGCATCTGAGCAGCGTGCAGACCGGCGTGCTCGGCAGCGGCACCTTCATTGGCTATTTCTTCGGCGCCGCGCTCGCCGGCATCCTCGGTGACGTGATAGGACGGCGCAAAGTCATGGTGTCGGCACTGATCATCTACTGCATCGCATCGCTGATCAGCGCCACCGCGCAGGATTGGCCTTTCTTCATGGCGATGCGCATCATCGCCGGGGTCGGCACCGGTGCCGAAAGCGCGATCGTCGCGCCCTTTCTCTCGGAGTTCTGCGCGCGCAAGTACCGTGGCGCATTCACCGGCAGTCTGGCGGCATTCTTCTCGTTCGGCTTCGTCGCCGCCGCGATACTCGGTTATCTGGTGATACCGCTC
This sequence comes from Paraburkholderia sprentiae WSM5005, assembly GCF_001865575.2. Taxonomy (NCBI): domain Bacteria; kingdom Pseudomonadati; phylum Pseudomonadota; class Betaproteobacteria; order Burkholderiales; family Burkholderiaceae; genus Paraburkholderia; species Paraburkholderia sprentiae. The sequence continues at coordinate 909,819 of NZ_CP017563.2, read as the reverse complement.
GCGCCGGACGCCTGGCGTATCGTCTCGGTGATCACCGCGTTGCCGATCGTCATGCTGTTGTGGTGGCGGCGCGCGTTGCCCGAATCGCCCCGCTGGCTCGACAGCCGCGGCAGAAGCGCCGAAGCGGCGGTGATCGTCGACCAGATGGAAGCGGTGGTGCGCGCCGCCGGCTTGCCGCTGTTGCCGGAGCAAGCGCCCGAGGCGAGCGTTGCGGCCGCCGTCGCGCGCGCCACGCCACTGGCCAAACTCAAGGCGCTATGGTCGCGCCAGCTGGCGGGCATCACCGCGATGGCCTGGTTGATGTGGCTGTCGATCACGTTCAGTTACTACGCGTTCTTTACCTGGATTCCGGGTTTGCTCGTGCAAAGCGGCATGACGATCACGCGCAGTTTTTCATATTCACTGGTCATGTACCTCGCGCAAATTCCCGGCTACTTCTCGGGCGCATGGCTCAATGAAAAGATCGGCCGCCGCGCGACGATCGTGACGTACATGGCGCTAGGCGGATTCTCCGCGTTAGGGCTCGCGCTCACGCACAGCGATGCGGAAATTCTGATGTCGGGCTTTTTGCTGTCGTTCTTCATGAACGGGACTTATGCCGGCGTCTACGCCTACACGCCCGAAGTGTTCCCCACCGATGTGCGCGCGACCGGCATGGGCGTCGCTTCGGCAATCGGACGCCTCGGCGCGATCGCCGCGCCGATACTCGTCGGCTATCTCTACCCGCGCCTCGGCTTCGGCGGGGTTTTCGGCGGCACGACGCTGGTGCTGATCATCGGCGCGCTCGCCGTTCTGATCATGGGCGTGCCCACCCGCGGCCGTTCACTGGAAGAAATTGCCGCGATGCGCCTGAAACGCTGAAGTCGCTCACAGCCCGCGCATCGCGGGCTCGCATTCTGCAACCCGAGGAAGAACATATGGACCGCATCCTGTTCAAGAACGGCGCTTTACTCGACCCGCTGCAAGCCGCATTGCAGCCGGGCCACGATCTGCTCGTCGAAGGCGACACCATCAAGGCGGTATCGCAGCAGCCGATCGACGCGCACGGCGCACGGATCATCGATCTCGAGGGTAAGACCATCATGCCGGGCCTGATCGACTTGCACGCGCACATGGTCGCGACGCAGTTCGATTTGCCGAGCCAGGTGAACATGCCCAACGTATTCGTCACCCTCAAGACGCTGCCGATCATGCGCGGTATGCTGCGGCGCGGCTTCACGACCGTACGCGATGCGGGCGGCGCGGGCTTCGCACTTAAACAAGCGGTCGAAATGGGCCTCGCGCAAGGGCCGCGCCTGTTCGTTGCCGGGCGCGCGCTCAGCCAAACCGGTGGTCACGGCGACGGGCGCGCGCGCACGGACTTCCTGCCCGGCGACGCGCCTTGCAACTGCTGCGTGCGCGTCGGTGCGTTGAGTCGGGTGGTCGACGGCGTAGACGCGTTGCGCCGTGCCGTGCGCGAGGAACTACAGATGGGCGCGGACCAGATCAAGATCATGGCCTCCGGCGGCGTCGCGTCGCCGACCGATCCGATCGGCGCGCTCGGCTATTCGGAGGACGAAATCCGCGCGGTCGTCGCCGAAGCCCAAGCGCGCGGCACCTACGTGATGGCGCACGCGTATACCGCTGAATCGATCCAGCGCGCGGTGCGCTGCGGCGTGCGCACCATCGAGCACGGTAATCTGATCGATGAACCGACCGCCGCTCTGATGGCCGAGTGCGGCGCGTACGTGGTGCCCACGCTGGTGACGTACGAGGCATTGCATATCGAGGGCGTGCGCTATGGCTTATCGGCCGAGAGCGCGGCCAAGATCGACATCGTGCGTGAATCCGGCCTGAAGTCGCTGGAAATTTTCAGGCGCGCCGGAGTCAAGATGGGCTTCGGCACCGATCTGCTCGGCCCGGGCCATCGTATGCAAAGCGACGAGTTTGCGATCCGCGCGCAAGTGCTGACGTCGGCCGAGATCATCGGCAGCGCCACCACCATCGGCGCCGAAATTCTCGGCATGACCGGTAAGCTGGGACGCCTCGCACCGGGCGCCTATGCCGACGTGCTGGTGGTCGACGGCGATCCGTTGCGCGACTTGAGCTGCCTGAGCGGCCAGGGCGAGCACATCCCGCTGGTCATGAAGGGCGGGCGGGTCGAATTCAACGAATTGCCTTGAACCGGCGCGCCAGCCGTTTGTCGCGCCGCCGACAGCACATACGATCGCGCCGATCGCAGTTTTGGAGAAGCGCCGCCGCGTGGCCAGCGATACAGTCGAGTCCTCAACCAGGGAGGAATCATGAATCAGGGTGTCAATGTGGTCGGTTTGTACGTCGACGATCAGGACGCGGCGCTTTCGTTCTACGTCGACAAGCTCGGCTTTCGTGTCCACACGGACGTGCGCAACGGTGCGTACCGCTGGCTCACGGTCCAGCATCCGGAGCAGCCGTCTTTCCAGTTGGGACTGTTCGCGCCGGGGCCGCCGGTCCACGACGAAGCGACCGCGCAAACGCTGCGCGCGATGGTCGCGAAGGGCGCGATGCCGCCACTGGTGCTGTCCGTTGCCGACTGTCGCGCGAGCTACGAGCAGTTCAAGGCGCGCGGCGTGGAATTCACGCAGGAGCCGGTGGATCGTTTCGGCAGCGTCGATGCGGGCTTTCGCGATCCGGCGGGCAATGGATGGAAGATGATCCAGGCGGCGGCAGGCAAGTGACCGCGCGGGCGCCGCGCGTAGCCGCCTACGGCCGACGGCACGTCGCATGATCGCGACGCGCCGCAGGCCGCCAGGCCGCCCGAATGGCCTAACAGACTCTTACTGCTGATGCTGCTGCAGATACTGCCTGACGTCGTTCAACGTCACACGGCCCGAATGCGCGGTATCGATCTGGTCAAAATGCCTGGCGATATAGCCGAGGCCATTGCTTTGCGCCTGGGCCTTGGTGATCGACGAGCCGTTGCTGAGTACCGAATTCACGCCCAGCCGGTTCTCGATGCGCTGCTGAGCCTGCTGCTGCAGCGTCGAACCGGTTGTCGGCGCCACCGCGCTGGCACGGTTGCGAGGAAAGAACGGACCGTCCACGCCGTGTCCGCCGTTGGGTAGCGTCACGGGCGCCACCGGCTGAGGCGGCAACGCGTGGGCACTGCCGGCCGACACACCGAGGACGAACAACGCTAGCGCACGTCGCAAGATATCGATTGAAGACATGATCATTCGCCATAAAAGGTAGTCAGAGGGTCTCGCGCGAAGCGAAACCACCATCGATCAGGGTGCGGCCGCGGCGACCGCCTCGCTCGTCGGCGTAGCGGCCGGCGCTTCGTCGCCCCACGGCTTGGGCAGCGTCGCGAGCGTGAGTGCGCCTGCTATCGGCATGCCGCCATAGAAGGCGACGAGATCGGCCTTCATCTGCGGGCGCGCCACGTCATCCAGATAAATCATATGCCCGCCCTGGAAGAAGTTGACCTGCAGATTCGGGTTGAGACCCTGCACCGTCTTGAGTCGCGCGAGCTGCTTCTCGGTATTGAAGAACGGCGTGGCGAGATCGTGGAAGCCGTTTTCCGCCAACACCTTCAGCTGTGGATTGAGCGTCAGCGCGCCGAGCAGATCGGGGATGGTGTCGGGCAACGGCTGACCACCGTGCGAGAAGTTCCACACCTGGATGATCGCGTCGTTCAGCGGCATGTACGCCGCGTTCGGTGCCGTGTAGCCGAGGTAATCCGGCATCTGCGTCGCCAACGCATTGGTGAATGGCTGGGAGATCAGGATGTCCGACGGATCGCCATCGCTCTGCAGACGCGGATCCGAGTTGGGCAACGACACACGCCCATCGTAGCGGCCGATCGTCGAGCCCGGCACCAGCGTAAGGTTGAACGGATTGATGTTGAAGTAGCCCTGCATCGCCTGCAACGTGAGGCCGGATTCGGCGTCCCAGATCCGCTCCAGCCACGTCGGCGGGAAATTCGGCGGTCCCGCGAAAGTGGGCGCGCCAAGCTGGCTCAACGTCCAGTACAGCGAATAATTCTTGAACAGGTTGTAGTTGGCGGTCACGAAGGCCTCGCTGCGCAGCGCGTAGGTCGCCTGACTCGCCGGCGGTGGCGATACCTGGTTGTAGTACGCCGCGACCTCGGCATAGCCTGGCATGTAGCCGCTGAGCGTATCGGTTTCGAGCGCGAGCTGATCGGTCGAACCCGTGATCGCCACTGCCTCGATCGCATCCGCGAAGTAGTTCAGGATCGAAGATTGCAGCGTGATACCCGTCAGATGCACGCCGGCCGACTCGAGCGCGAGCGCCAGGATGTCCGTGCGAGGCGTGCCGTACGATTCACCGTACAGATAGATCGGCGAGCTGCTGCGCGAATTGACCGTCAGGTAGCGGATGATGAAGTCGCGCATGATGTTCGCGTCCGCATCGGTGCTCCAGTAGGTCTGGTTCGTGTTCGGCAGGATCGCTTCGGAGAGGCCCGTGCCCGGCGGATCGATGAATACGAGGTCGGTCGTGTCGATCAAGCTCTCGGTGTTGTTCACGAGCGGGTAGTTCGGCCAGCTCGTGCCGTTCAGCAGCGGATCGGTCGTCGCGACGCGCGTCGGCGCGAACGACCCGAGCCGCAGCCAGATCGACGACGAGCCCGGCCCGCCGTTATAGACGAACGTGACGGGGCGCGGTTGGCCATTCGTGCTCGGCGCCGTGTAGGCGACGTAGGACATCGTCGCTTCGGGTGCGCCGCTCGTCAGATCCATGGCGGTCAGGTGACCGGTGGTCGTCGTGTAGTTGACGGTGGTGCTGCCGGACGTCCATTGGTAATGCATGATCGCGGCTTTCTCCGCGACCAGTGACGCGGCGATGCCGGAGGTCGCACTCGTCGAATAAGTAACGGGATCGATGTAGGGCTGATTCGCGGCCGGCGTTTGCGGCGCGGACGCGGCTTGCGCCTGATTGGCGACCTGCGCCATGCTGCCCGGTACCGTCGATGCCGACGACCCTCCGTCGCTGCCGCCGCATCCGGCCAGCACGACGATTCCGAGTGTCAGCGCACCGAGCGCGGCTAGCCGGCCATGACGACGGACGCGACCATCGTCGGTATTCCTTCTGTCTGGTTTCATCTCGTTCCCTGGTGAGTGATACCGCTACACAAAGGCCGCTTTTCGCCGGTCGCGCGCGTTGGAGATCGAATAACCCGCACCGCACTCGGAGGCACGCAGCGGTTGCATGGACAGCTTTTCCCAAAATCACTAATTCAAACGACTTGCGTTTATATTTCTATTTGCTTTCTGCAATTGTGGGTTGAATGGCCAACGGAATTCCCTGTCGATTTATCTCGACATTTCAAGAAAATTTTCAAGATTGAATCTTTCCGATGCTTACAGCAAGACTGAAAATAGGCTGTGAAACAAGGTCTGTCAAGGGACCAGGCAGTGATTATCTGCAGGAATTCTCAGTTCCGTTGTCGGAATTATTTGCGCTTGAAAATATAATTAAATGGCAAATTTAACCGGCGATAATGCACCGTGGATAGATAAAAAAATCAACCGGATCGCGGGCGAATCCGGTACCAGGTGAGAATCACTGCGAGCAGGAACGCGACGTACGCGAGCACGAATACCCAGCCCGGAAAGTCGTAGAACAGCCAGGCGCTAACCCAGCGCTGTACGAAGCCTTGGGGGCCGGCCGTACCCGTGCGCAGATAGTCCTCGAGTACCGTCAACGGGCACGGCACGTCGAGCACCGCAAGGATCGCCACGACGCCGATGGCGAGAAGGTGCGCGGTCCGGAATGTGCGATTGCGCGCCCACGCGAGTCGCAAACCGTGGGCGATCCAGACCGCGAATAGTCCGCCGACGATAAACAGCACGATCAGCGCGTGTAGCACGAGGACACTATTGGCGAGCCAGACCATGCTGCTTCCACTACCACGATTCTCGAGACGACGTCGCTCGGATCTCAACTGGCGGAGACGACTCACTGCCCATGGCCATACAGATTGAGCAGCATCAACGTTACGCCATTAGTCCACCCGAAGCCATCCTGCAGCGGATACTCACCACCTCCGCCGCCGCCTTCTCCCGCGCCTTCGACCACGTACTTCTCGACGAGCTTCTGCTGCGTGTTGTAGACGTTCTCGACGTCCGCGAGAAAGCGCGTACCGATCGGCTGCGCGAGGTCGGCGCGACCGTAGCGCTTGAGACCCTGAATCGCGATCCAGTGCAACGGCGCCCAGCCGTTCGGCGCGTCCCATTGCTGCGTGGTGTTATAGGTCGAGGTCGCGAGGCCACCCTGCTTGAGCAGCACGTTCTGCACGGTCTGCGCGGTCTTCCACGCGCGATCGGGCCACGCCACGCCGGCCATCAACGGGTACAGCATCGCCGGTGTCTGGTTATCGCGTGCCTTGCCGAGTTGCCAGTCGTAGTCGCCGTAATAGCCGTTGCGATTCCATAGATACCGGTTGATGCCTTCCGCGCGCCGCGCCGCGTAGCCGATGAACTGCGCGACGCAACGGAAGTCGCGTGTCTCCGAGCAGCCGCGTGCGATCGTCGTCTCGAGATGGAACATCAGGCTGTTCAGATCGACGGGGATGATCGATGTCGTGCGCACCGTGGCGAGCGTCTGGTTGTCGCCGAACCAGCGCGAGCTGAAATCCCAGCCGCTTTCGGCGGTCGCGCGCAGATCGCGGTAGATCTCGTTGGCCGGCCGGCCGCTCGCTTGTGCGGTCTGCACGTCCTCCAGATACGACTCGTCGCGCGGCGTGTCGAGTTCGTCCCAGTAGCGGTTCAGCACCGTGCCATCTTTGAGCACGACCACATTGCGCGTCGCGCCGCCGCGCGGCGTGCTGGTCGAGCCCTGCATCCAGTACGCGTACTCTTTGCGCAGCTCGGGCAGGTACTTCTGATAAACCTTATTGCCTTCCTTTTGCGCCGCGAGCTCGACCATATACGAGTAGAACGGCGGCTGCGAGCGGCTCAGATAGTACGTGCGATTGCCGTTCGGAATATGGCCGAACGTGTCGATCATATACGCGAAGTTGTCGAGCATATTGTCGACGAGATCTTCGCGTCCGGACTCCTGCAGCCCCAGCATCGTGAAATAGGTATCCCAGTAGTAGCCTTCGCGAAAGCGGCCGCCCGGCACGACGTACGGTTTGGGCATCGGGATCAGCGAGCTGTAGTCGGGCGCGCTCGTCGTCGTGCGAGTGAGGCCGGTCCAGAGCCAGTCGATGTGCTCGCGCAGACTCTGGTTCGGCGGCGGCGTGATGCTCTGATCGGGCGGCGGTGTGAAGTACTGGCTGACGAATTTCTGCAGCGAAAAGCTGGACTGATTCTTCTGCGTTTCGTACGCCTGCACGATCGCGGCGGGACTGCCATTCGGCGTCGCGTCGACGAACGTCTTCTGGTCGGCGAAGATCTGCGCGGTTTGCACGGCAACGAACAGATCGCCGTACAGAATGTCGGGCGCGGGCGGCAGCGCGGCGCCCACCTGGGTATCGGCCAGACAGCTCGCGGACGCGAACACGAATGTGGCGATGCATGCGACGCCGATCGCGATCGGCGAACGTCGCGGCACGAAGTAGTTGTTTGTGCAGACAGAAAGATGCGCGTTTGATGCGGTGCCGGTGCGAGACAGTGACTGAATGTTCATGATGCCTCCAAGGTTGTGGGCATTTCACTGGTCTCATCGCACGCCATTCGATGCCGTCTCCCGGCGACATGCGAGTCCGGCACGAGGTGGCCGGATCGATGGCTTCAAAAGCATCGCACGCTTTCGACGCATCAGGCAACTGCGGGGCAGCACATCCTGCATGCAGTCAGCATGAAGAAAGAAACGTGATAAACGAAGGAGGGCGGTGGGCGCAATGGCGAATTTGCGCGTGCTTCGTGGTTCGAAGCAATGGAAGCGTTGATCGCGAGCGATTCCGGGAGACAAATCGCTCGGCGAGCAAGCCACGTACCCGCGTCGACCGTTCGGCAAGTCGGCGCAAGTACGCGGGAACAACGAGAAAATTACTGCGCGATGGGCTGCGTCACGTCCGTGCCGAACCAATGCATCGAGATCTTTTTCAGCGTGCCGTCCTGCTTCAGTTGGGTTAGCGCGTCGTCGAGTGCTTTCGCAAACTTCGGATTGTCCTTGCGGAAGGGGATGCCCATTTCCTGATTGGCGCCTTTGAGCACCGCGCCCGTGCGCAGCGGCAACTGCGAGTTCTTGATGATGTACGGCAGCATCAGCCGGTCGTCGATCGTCGCGTCGATACGCTTGGCGGCGAGATCGCGCAGCTTCTCGGGCGCGCCGGGATAAGTCAGTACATTGATGCCCGGCACTGCGCGCGCCATCTGGTCGTAGTTGGTGCCGAGCGTCACGCCGATCTTCTTGTCGCCTTTGAATTCGTCGAGCGATTTGAACTCGCGCTTGTCGTCCGCCCGTTGGATCAGCTGCGCGGCCGAGTACGTGTACGGCTGACTGAAGTCAAGAATCTGCTTGCGTTGCGGCGTAATGGTGACCTGATTGATGATCACGTCGAATTTGCCGCTTTGCAGCGCCGCGATAATGCCGCTCCACTCGGTCGGAATAAATACCGGCTTCACGCCGAGCTTCGCTGCCACGGCCTTCGCGACATCGACGTCGAACCCCTCCAGCTCACCGTCCTTGTTGCGCGAGTCGAATGGGGGGTAGGTGCCTTCGAGGCCGATCTTCAGGACGCCGGCCTGTTTGACCGAGTCGAGCAGATCTTCGGCATGCGCCGCGATTGCGGTAAAGCTGAGAGCAGAAAGAGCCAACGCGCTTATAAGCAGCTTCGAAAGATTCATTGAGTGTCTCCTCTGTACTTGAGTATCAGGCTGCACAACCAACGATTTCATCATCGTGCCCGCCACCCGGCGGTGTGTTTCGCGGAACTAGCCGGGTGGCGGGCGTCATCCTAGCACTCCAAAAGTCGTCTGTTTTGTCTTTGTTCGAGCGGGCGTGCGGGGATGAACTGCGGCTTCGAAAAATCGCGGGACTCGCATGATCGGCCGTTGGATGATTGAGCGCGACCGGGAGCGACCTCCACACCGCTACGCCCTGACCACCGTCACTCCCGCCGCTTCGATCGGTTTGGTCAATTCCGCGCTGGTCTTCTTCTCGACCACGATGGTCTGCGCGAGCGTGATGTCGCCTATCACGAACTGCGACGCGGCGTTCAGCTTCGACGAGGATGCCAGCACCACTGTTTCCGCCGCGCGCGAGGCGAGCGCGCGCTTGATCGCGGCTTCCTCGAAGTCGCCGGTGCTCAGGCCCGCGCTCGGATGCACGCCGGTCACACCCATGAAGTACAGGTCCGCATGGATGCGTGAAATACCTTCCATCGCCGCGGCGCCGACCGCGACGATCGAATGTTTGTAGAGCCGCCCGCCAATCAGGATCACGTCGGCACACGGATGCCGGGCAAGCGCCGTGGCGACGCTCGGACTATGCGTGACGATGGTCGCGTGCAAATCGGGCGGCAGTTCCTGGACCAGTAGCGCCGACGTGGTGCCGCCGTCGACGATCACGGTTTGCCCCGGCGCAATCATCTCGACTGCTCGCCGCGCGATGCGCCGCTTCGCGAGCGTCTCGATGTCCTGACGCTGCTCGAATGACGCGAGCGCGGCAGATGCGGGCAACGCACCGCCGTGGACCCGTTGCAGCCGCCCCTCTGCCGCCAGCTCGCGCAAATCGCGGCGGATCGTATCTTCCGACACACCGAACGCCGCGCTCAGCTCGCCGGCCAGTACCTGGCCGTTGCGCGCGAGTTCGTCGAGAATCGCTTTCTTGCGTTGGGTCGTCAACATTGCGTTGCACGAAATCTCTTGAAATTGCACGAAAGTGCACGATACCATGAATCATTCTCGATGGTCGACAGGAGCCGCCATGACTGCAACGAAAGACCGGGTTCGCATCGTCGGTACGACTTTGCTATCGGACGACTGGTACACGCTGAAGAAGGTAACCTTCGACTTCCTGCGCCGCGACGGCACATGGCAGCGCCAGAATCGCGAGACCTACGATCGCGGCAACGGCGCCACGATCCTGCTGCACAGTCCACGCACCGGCAACGTGATACTCACGCGGCAATTCCGCATGCCGGCGTTCGTGAACGGTCACGACGGGATGATGATCGAAGCGCCGGGCGGATTGCTCGACAACGCTTCACCGGAAGAACGTATCCGGCTCGAAGTCGAGGAGGAAACAGGGTATCGCGTCGGTCAGGTCCACAAGATTTTCGAGGCCTACATGAGCCCGGGATCCGTGACCGAAAAGCTTTATTTCTATGTCGGCGAATACGACGCTTCGATGCGGGTGAACGATGGCGGCGGCATCGAGGACGAAGGGGAAGATCTCGAAGTGGTCGAAATGCCGTTGCAGACCGCGTTGCGAGCGATCGACGCAGGGGAAATCGTCGACGGTAAGACGATCATGCTGCTGCAGTATGTCGCTTTACGCGGGCTTGCATCAGCGCGCGCAGCCTAGTTGCGTCGCGAGTTCGTGCAGGTCGTCGACGACAAAGTCCCACGCCTCGTCCGCCTTCAGATCGCTCGTCTGATGGGGACCATGCTCCGTTGGCCGCCGCACGAAAGCGGTGCTCAGGCCGACGCGTCGGGCGGCGGCGAGATCGTTGTTATGTGCGGCAACCAGGCATAGTTCGCGCGGCGCGATGGCGAGAATCTCCGCCGTTTCGCTATAGACCCGTGGCGAGGGCTTGTAAGCGCGGACGACCTCCGCACCGAGAACGGCATCCCACGGCAAACCGCCACGCTTTGCGATGTCCACCATCAGGCGAATGTTCCCATTCGAGAGCGGTGCAATGATGAAGCGCCGCTTCAGTCGATGCAAAGCGTCGACGGCATCAGGCCACGGGTCCAGACGATGCCAGGCGAGGTTCAGCTCATCGATCTCGGGCTCGCAAGCGCCGGCAATGCCGAAATGCGCGAGCACTTTGACGAGGTTTTCGCGGTGCAGTACGTCGAGCCGTACATAGGGCCTGCGTCCGCTGCGCACTTCTTCCATTGCGGGCGAATACTCGCGACGCCATGCATCCACGAATTCGGACACGTCGAGATCCGGCGCATGCCGGTTCAGAAACGGCTGTGCTTCGCGCGCGACACCGCTGCGCCAGTCGACCACGGTTCCGAACACATCGAAGACGAAAGCTTTGATGCCGGTTGGATTCGTCGGGTCGATGCCCATGTCTTTCCTTTATCGCTGTTGCGAGAACAATTCATGTTAGGCGAAAAGTCAGCCCGCGTTGATATGGATGGTGGAGATCGGTGGATGGGCTCGAAGCGGCGGCGGACGCGGTCGATACAACGGGGAATGCATCGTACGTCTACCGCGTTCCCACAAGGAAAAGCAGCAGCAGCGACGGCTCGCGGTGATACCGTCTACGGGTTTTGCCTGGTCTCATGCGCGTCGATTCCCGCAACGCGGGCGCGTCGTGACAGTATGTTCAACCCCTCTAGTGAAAGGTGCACTCATCATGGCTACCGGAACCGTCAAATTCCACCGCGTTTTGCGCACGACACCCGAGCGTGTATATCGCGCGTTTCTCGAACCTGCTGCGATGGCGAAATGGCTGCCGCCGTATGGTTTCACTTGCGAGGTGCATCAGATGGATGCGCGCGTCGGCGGCAGCTACAGGATGTCGTTTCATAACTTTGGCTCGGGGAAGGGTCACTCGTTCGGCGGCGAGTACGTCGAACTGGTGCCGTTCGACAAGATCCGCTACACGGATCAATTCGACGATCCGAATCTGCCCGGTCAGATGCATACGACCGTTTCGTTGCGGCAGGTGTCGTGTGGAACCGAACTGAGCATCGTGCAGGAGGGGATCCCGGAGATGATTCCGGTCGAGATGTGTTACCTCGGCTGGCAGGAGTCGCTCGCGCAACTGGCGAAGCTGGTCGAGCCGGAAATTCCGGACTGAGCGGTAGCTGATACAGGCGCCTCCGCCTGGTTCCGTCTCAAGCCACGTATTCGTCGAAACATGCAGCGGGGCGAGCGAACCGCTCGTCACCCGCTGCACGATCAAAAGCGACATTCAGCTAGCGTCATCACAAGCGCAGTCGAACTTGTGGCTGGTGCACTGCGCCACTTTGGCTGGCGGCTATGCGACGATAAACTCTCATGGAACAGCCAGTTCGATACCCGCAACTTTCGGTTTTTCTTCGCAATTATTTCGGCTCGAGCAACCCGCAGGGAGACCAGCATGATACGCAAGACGCTCAATGCCTCGCAGCTGCAGCAGGAGGTCAATAGGCGCATCCACCGACTGCAGGAAATCGTCGAGGATGGCGTGAAGATTCGTGTGCCGCGGCCGCAGTTGCAAGAGGCTGACAAGACCGGCTGCAACTGGAACATGACCCACTTTGGCAATGCGGTCGGCTTCGAGCGCGACATCGAGGGCGTACTCAAGGCCGTGCGCGCGGAATACAACCTCAGTACCGAAGTGAAAGGCACCGACAACCCGTTTGGGGACTAACCGCGTAGGACATCGATTCCCCTTGCGGCTCGGCGTTCAGACCATGCGCCCAAGAGCGCGCCAGCAGCACGTCGTTACAACCAGCGCGGATCGCGCGTGAACGCCACCGTCAGCCAGCGGTCCGGGCCCGATTCGCCGATCGCGCGCGAGATCCTGTCGCGAATCTGATCGAACTGACGCACGCCGGCGTGCTCCATCGCCTCGGGTAACACGATATGCACCTCGACAAACAGGCCGCGGCCGACGCGCGTCGCGTAGTGCGAGTGCTTGACGAAGCCATAGTCGGCGGTCAGTTGCCGCATCAGGTCGCGTAGCTCGTGCTCGAGATCCGGCGGCGTGATGAGCAACACTTCCTTCACCGCGCCGATCACGGTTCCGATCGGCATCGCGATCAGGACGAGCGTCAGCAATGCGAGGACGCCGGGGTCGATGTACGGCGTCAGGTGACCGTGCCCGATTCGTTCGAGCAGCCATGCCATCGAAAAAGCCAGCAGCAGCGCCGCGCTGACGCACGTCGACATCAGCCAGCTTTTGATGTCGAGCCCGATCAGTTCGGAGTCGATCGCGCGATTCACGCGCCGCTCGCGCAAGAACATGACGAAGCAGAACGCCGCAACCACCACTGCGTAGAAGACGCCCCAGCCGAACTCGAGCTCGTGGCCGCCGTCGAGCAGGCCTTTGACCGCGTTGATGAATGCGTAAAAGCACAGCACCGACAGCAGGCTGCCGTTGAACACCAGCACGAGCGGCTCGATGTGCCAGAAGCCGTGCTGAAAGCGTCGACTGCTCTCCTGCCGCAGCAGGCGGGTGACGAGGAGCGACAGGCTGCACATCGCGGCGTCGAGCGCGGAGAACATGCCGTCGAAGATGATCGACAGCGAGCCGCTCAGAATCCCGACCGCGATGCCGAGTCCGGCGATCATCACGGTGCAAAGCAGCGATTGTTTGAGGATGCGCTGTTCGAGGTCCATTGCTTTCATGGTCTGAGTGGCGGCCCGTGGCTGAAAGACGATCAGGAGTCAGAGGAGTATATCGGCGCGCGGCGCCGGAAATAGGGCGACCCGGCAGACAGACCTGAAAAGCAACTAACTGTCGAGCCGACCGGCGCCTGCGCGATTAGGCTATCTCCGATCCGCACGTCTACCTGGGCTTGTCTTGGGGCGTCTACACGAGCAGGTGCTTCGCGCCGGCCGCTTATCGCTGAGCCTTGCCCGCGCTCGCTACCGCGCCACCCGTCGCAATTATTTGCGATTCACGAATATCGCATTCGCCGCTTGTCCCGTACCTGAGCCGTCGCAGTTGCGCCAATCTTGGCTGCGTCGCTGCCGCATCGACGAAGCACGGCACGACACCGTTGTTGCATTCGACGAACCCGGCGGCGCGCCCCCCGCGCGCAAAGCGGCCGGCCTATGGAGACGCTGGCGGAGGCGCTACGCCTGAAGAAGCACTATGCGGCCCTGCTGCGCAAGCTCGAATACGAGTAACGGGAAGGAAGCTTGATCGAGCTTGCGCTGGCAGAGGATGTCGTGTTCGACCTGTTCCGCGCACAGCGCGACGCATGGCCTTGCGGCGTCGGGTTCATCAACCCGATACAGGAGGCATGTCCCATGCGTCACGTCCCTTCTCTTCCTGAGCAAACGCAATCGTCTATCTCATTCCCTATCATCGGCACGCTACTCGCCGCCGCGCTCGCTTTCATCCAGGCGCACAACAATGCGACGGGGCAGTGTCATGCCTGACTTTCTGAACGCCTCTGTACAGCCGGATACCGCGATGCCTGACACCGCCGTTATCTGCGTCGATCAATTGCACGCACTGGCAGGGCTGTTGAGCTTGGAAGAGGTAGTGGAGCAGTGCTCCGCTCCTTCAACGGTTCCGAAGGTGTCGATTTTTGGTCTCTTCGAGGATGCGCTCGCGGACGTATGCGCCGTATTGGCGCGAACAGTTTCATCGAAAGCCGAGGAGATTTTGGGCGGTCGCCCATGTACGGACTGCCTGTCGCACGGTAATTATCTGGCTGCTGTCAACCCCGGCAGCGACTTCAGATAGACCATCGACACACCTATGTCCCTGTCCGTATTTGAGATGCACTCGGTGGAGCTGTTCTGCCAGCGGCCACCGGGTGCCTGTTATGTCATCTGCGACGAATGGCACTATAAAGCGTGCCTCGGCAAGGCCGCAGACCTTCAGAGAGCCAGGGCAGAGACCCGGGAGTTTCTTGACATTGCCCAACTGAATCACAGGGCGTGGCAGCAGGACCGGAAGCTGGTCAGCAATCTCATTGGCAGTCACTGGCTGTTTTTTCATCGCGTACGGGACCGCAACCCTGACACCGATGGCTGGTGGGTCATCGTTGCGCTTCTCGAAGAGGTGCGCCGGGGTGCCCTGCTTGCCATTAAAGGCCCTCGCGATAGCCTGTTTCCGTCACCCTACACCAGCACGCCGTTGCGGAATATCGCAGCGGGGACCGGCAGTCACCCGGACCGCGAACCCATTCTGTCCGTCCAGTACGATCCGGCCACCTGGCAAACCCGGCTGAGCGCTGCGCGCGCAGCCAGGGCGACACCGCCGCGCATCGAGATACCACAGGAACTGACCAAGGCGCAGCGGTGGCAGACGCGCAAGGCGCTGATTGCGGTGGGCAATGCGGCCATGTCAGGGCGCGTGCGGGCGGCGGCTGAACGGCTCGCACGCAACAATGTCGCGGTGGAGAAGGCCAGACTCTCCGATCATGTCTACGAGCCGTCAAGGCCGGTGCCAGAAGGGTGGGCGAACCGCAGCGGGGATACGGAATTTCTGGATCAGTATGGCTTGAAGCCGAAAGACCTGAAAATCAAGGGTTCCAATTTTGGAGCGCAGGTGTATGAACCGGATGCGGCGGTCTTCGGCAACGATATGAAGCCCACCCTCGCCTTCAAGGGAACCGAAATGACGAACCTGGCCGACTGGTCGAACAATGTTAACCAGAGCGTGAATATCGAATCGGAATATTACGCACGGGCAGTAAGAAGTGGCACCAAGCTTACTGAGATTACCGAACCTATCGACATAACAGGTCACTCCCTGGGCGGCGGCCTGTGTTCGGCTGCATCCGTCGCCAGCGGCAAGGACTGCTGGAGCTTCAATGCCGCCGGTCTGCACCCGAAGACGGTCGAACACTACGGCGGCCAGGTCACGCCATCGAACATCAATGCGTACCATGTGAACAGCGACATTCTGACCGTGGCACAGACGTGGACGCCGCTGCCCGCTGCAGCCGGTACTGCCTATCCGCTGCCCGGCAGCGGCTCGCCCGTGTCGCGGCACTTCATCAGGCAGGCAATAGACGGCATCGAGCAGCAGAAGGCGGAGGACATCTCTGTACTTGAAGCACTGTCATAACGGGGCTGAAAGCGATGAAAACACTCAGCCGAATCCTTATCGTGCCGGTGCTGTTACTGGCGCTATTCCCTGTGGTTCATGCAATGAAAAAATTTCCCGCCACTGATTTTTTCAGCGGCCCGCAACTCGAACTGGCGCAGGCCATCGAGCGAGGTGACACGGAGCAGGTCAGGCGGCTGGCACCAAAGACGGACCTGAACACGCCCGGGCGCAAGAACATGACGATGCTGTTTTTTGCGTTTCAGGAGGCATTGCAGCGCGACCCGCATCGGCTTGCCGTTATGTCCGAGGTGGTGAAGGCCGGAGCCGATCCCTTGCAAGAGGTGCCGGATTTTGGCGATCCGCTCGGGGTCGTGCTCAACAGCTCCCAGCCGGAATTCCTGCGTGCGATGCTGGACGGCGGTGTTGATCCAAATTTGATATCAGAAGGCACTCCGATAATTTTTGATGTTGCAAGCGATCGTAAATTGGGCTCACTCAAGCTGCTCGTGGAACGTGGCGCAGATGTGAACCGGCGCGATTCATTGCGCAACACATCTCTCTACGAAGCGCTAACTGGCTATGACACTGCGGCAGTCAATTACCTTCTCGATCGCGGAGCCAACCCCAACACTTACAACATCAACGGAATCTCGTTTCCAAGACAATTGGAATCGCAAATAAAACACGTAGGCCTCACCTCTGAACTAGGTGTCAAACTGGTTGAAATCCGCGACCGCATCATCAAGATGGGCGTGAAATGGCCGCCTGAGACGCCGGAGCAGATAAAAGCACGATGGGGAACCAATCCTCCGCGACGGCTCGATGACAGCAAGCTTGCGCTGCCTTGAAGCGCATCGTGGCGTGTTCGTGCGCCTCGGCGGGCCGACACTCGCGCCGCAATGCGATGCGATGAATGGCACGCTGCTCGTCGTCGAAGCGGAGCGTATCGACGACGTGATTGTCCGCTCGCCGACGTGCCCGACGGCGGCGCGCGAGTGATCGATGCTCCGGCCGCCGGCGTGCCTGTCGTGGTCGTGCGGCGCGACGAGCGGGTGTGGGCATACCCGAACCGCTGCCCGCATTTTTCGGTGCCGCTCGATTTCCAACCCGGCGAGGTGCTGTGCTACCGCGCACAGCTGTTGATGTGCGCGCATCACAGCGCGTTGTTCCGCTTCGAAGACGGACACTGCATCGAAGGACCGTGCGCGGGGGCGCGCCTCGATGCGATGAAGATCGCGGCCGACGCTAACGCGTGGATCGCGTTGAAGCCGTAGCGGCGGTCCGAGTCTCGACAGCAGCCGTCCGGTGACGTACCGTTATGGCCTTGCGCATCGGGCTCGCTTCGCAAGCCCGGGCAGATTTCCTTCATCGATAGACAGGCGCATGGATATTCGGGAATTAGCCAAAGGGCTCAAGCTGTCTATTTCGACTGTTTCGCGCGCCTTGAACGACGCCGACGAGGTCAGTGCCAAAACGCGCGAACGTGTCCGCGCCGCGGCGCACGAACTCGGCTACGCCCCGAGCAAGTCCGCTGCGAGTCTGCGCCGGGGTCGGCTCGACGTCGTCGGCCTGATGCTTCCCGTGCGACGTGAAGAAGAGACCTATACCCTCGGCATCTTCATGAGACTCGCCGACGGATTGCAATCAGTGCTGTCGCAGCATGGCATGGATCTCGTCATGTACTCGAGCGAGTCGTGGGACGACGAGTTCGCGCGGCTGCGGCGCATCGTCGATCGCCGCCAGGTGGACGGCTTGATTCTCGCCGGCACGCGGCGGCACGACGAGCGGCTCGACTATGTCGCGAGCCGCAATTTTCCGTTCGTCGCGTTGGGTCGCAGCGAGTCGGGCGGCGAGCACACGTGGGTCGATCTGGATTTCGAAACGGCCGCTGCCGCCGGTGTCGCTCGGCTCGTGGCATGCGAGCATCAGCGTATCGCGCTGGCGATCCCCGACGGCGATGCCATGCAGGCGCACCTCTATTTGCGTGCATGGAAGAAGGCGATGAAGAAGCACGGGCTCAAGGTGCCCGCAGGATACGTGCAGCGCAATACGCTGTCCGAGCGCGGCGGATATCTGGCGACCGAGGCGTTGCTCGGTCTCGACGATGCACCGGACGCGCTCATGTTCCAGAGCGACTGCATGGCGATCGGCGCCTATCGAAAGCTACACGAAATGGGCCTGATACCGGGCCGCGATCTGGCGATCTCGGGCGGCGTGCTGGCCGGTGAAGTCTCGGAATATCTCGCGCCGCCCCTGAGCGGCTTTACGCTGGATGCGCATGCACTGGGCCAGCGCCTCGCACGAGCGCTGCTCGCCCAGCTTCCTGAACTTGCCGAAACCTATCGGGCCGAGCGCGAGCCGCTGCTGTGGCCGCTGACCCTGCGCGACAACGACGGCGCTGCGCCGCCGGCAGCCCGATAGCAGTCGGCGCGCGCACATCAAGCTCTGTCCAGCGGTCCTCGTCGCGCCGACACCCATTGTGGTTTGCGCCAACTGCAGTTGCGATTTTCGTGGGCGCCTTGACGACGCGTCTATCCGGAACGATCATTCAAGCGTTTTCCGGAAACGTTTCCGGAAACGCCGGCCGCAACGGCACGTCAGCCCGTGCTATTCCGCGAGCCGTACGAGACGGCTCCCGCACAGCCCGGAGAAGAAACCTGAATAAAGCGCGGTCGTGGCGCGCAAAACGGAGACAGCATGAAGAAGCTACTTGCCGCGTCCGCGGCCATCGGTCTGGCATTCTCGCTTTCCTGCGCGCCACTGCATGCGGCGTCGCTGTCGGTCTGGGCCGTGGACGAGCCCGACGACTACACCGCGAAAATGGCGCAGGAATTCGCCAAGCTGCATCCCGATGTCCATCTGCAGATCCGCAAGGTGGGCTTTGCTGCGCTCAACGACGAAACCATGCGCGCCGTGATGTCTGGCAACACGCCGGACGTCGTGCCGATCGACAACCCGAACACGGCGATGTTCGCCTCGAAGAATGCGCTGCTCGATCTCGGGCCATATCTCGCGAAGTCGCAGGTCATCGACGCGAAGACGATCTTTCCCGGGCCGCTGAAGAATGCCACCTGGAATAGCAAGGTGTACGCGATTCCGCGCGGCACCAACACGCTGGCCATGTACTACAACAAGGACATGTTCAGGGCCGCCGGGCTCGATCCTGAGCACCCGCCGCAGACGTGGGACGAGCTGTACGCAGACGCGCAGAAACTGACCGACGCGAAGAAGGGCGTATACGGCCTCGCCTTCTCCGCGATCAACACCGAAGAGGGCGTGTTCCAGTTCCTGCCGTTCGTTCAGGCGGCGGGCGCCGACTGGAACCGCTTGAATGATCCGGGCGCCGCTCGGGCGGCAGCCTTCTGGCAGAAGCTGCTGGACAGCAAGGTGGCGTCGCCGGACACGCTCACCCATAGCCAGTCGGAGGCGGCCGCCACCTTCATCAACGGCAATGCTGCGATCGACATCGACGGTCCGTGGGAATTGAATGCCGTCGACAAGGGCGCGAAGTTCAAATGGGGCGTGGCGCTTCTGCCTGTCGAAAAAGCCGGCGGCCCGCGCGCATCGGCGCTGGGCGAGCAGAATCACGCGATTCTGCGCGGCGCAAAGAATCCGGATACCGCCTTCCAGTTCCTCGAATACATGTACGCGCAGCGCGACCGAAACTGGAACGAGTTCGGCATGCAGCCGCCGTCGAGAGACACCAATACGCAAAACCCGAAATGGCCGCAAGCGTATCAAGTCTTCAACGAGCAGATGCAGTACGCCCGTCCGCGCGGACCGAATCCGCAGTGGCCGAAAATCTCGAAGGCGATCTCCGATGCGATCCAGTCCGTGATCACGCATCAGGCAACGCCGCAACAAGCAATGGCAGCGGCGGCCAAGACCGTGCAGCAAGTCCAGAACTAGGCATGGCGAAGGACCTGATCGAGGTGGCCGGGCGCCGGGCGTCAGGCGCCGGCCGCCTTGGCGCGCCGGCCCGTCTCTGAGCGATGAACGCTATGAACACACTGTCACGCCGTACCCCGGCCGGCCAGGCCTCGGGGATTTTGAGCCGCATTCCGCGCGCTCACGCCTTCGAGATCTCGCTGGCGGTGTTCGCATTGCTGTATCTGCTGGTCTTTGCCGGATTGCCGCTCGTCTACAACATCGTGCTGTCGTTTCAGCAGGTCGATCTGATGGCGCCGGCCACGCTGCTGCGTCCATTTGTCGGACTCGCGAATTACCGCGACGTGTTCAGCCGTCCGGAAATGCATCAGGTCGCCGTGAACACGGTGCTATTCGTCGGACTGTCGCTGACCTTTCAGGTGCTGATCGGCTTCCTGCTGGCGCTGCTGTTTGCCCAGGACTTCCCGTTCGCGAGCCTGATGCGCGGGCTGTTCCTCGCGGGCTGGATCATGCCGGGACTCGTGGTCGGCGTCATCTGGAAGCTGATCTTCGCCGGCGACTACGGTGTGCTCAACCATGTGCTGATGCAAACGCACGTGCTCGATGAAAAGGTCTTCTGGCTGTCCGATCCTCACTGGTCGCTGTATGCCGTGATCGCCGCCAACGTCTGGCTCGGCGTGCCGTTCAACATGCTGCTGCTTTCGGTCGGGCTCGCGGCCATTCCGGCGGACCTGTACGAAGCGGCCGAACTCGACGGCGCGAACGCGCTGCAACGCTTCACCGGCATCACGCTGCCGATGATGAGAGCCACGCTGGGCGCCGTGATCGCGCTAGGCGCAATCATGACGATGCAGCAGTTCGACTTGATCGCAGCGCTCACGCAGGGCGGTCCGGCCAACTCGTCGCAGGTCGCGCAATTCTGGTCATGGCAACTCTCGTTGCAGACGTTCGAGGTATCGGCGGGCTCCGCGGTCGCCACGATGATGCTGGTGCTCGTGCTGATCGTCGCGGTGATCTACGTGCGCTCGACGCGCGACGAAAGGATGGTCTGACATGAAGCGCTATGTCCTGTTCGTCATCGCACTGTGCGTTACCGCGGTCTACCTGTTCCCGCTGTACTGGATGTACATCACGGCGTTCAAGAGCGCGGGCGAGATGTTCCACTTTCCGCCCACGTTCTGGCCGCAGCACCCGCAGTCGCACCTGTGGCAGGTGTTCAGCGACAGCGGCATGGGCAACTTCTTGTGGAACTCGTTCGTGACCGCGTGCGGCACCGTGGCGGTAACCGTGCTGATCGGCACGGGCGCCGCCTACGCGTTGGCGTTCGTGCAAAACCGCTGGACCAGCCTTGCGATCTTCACGGTGCTGGTGTTACAGGCACTGCCGTCGAGCCTGATGGTGACGCCCATCTTTACAGCCTTCAAAAGCCTCGGTCTGCTCGATACCCCGCGCTTCGCGGTGGTGCTTGCGCAGATCACGAAAACGCTGCCGTTCTATATCGTGCTGTGCCGCCCGAGCTTCGTGCAGGTGCCGCGCGAGTTGCGCGATGCGGCGCTCGTGGACGGTGCGTCACCGAGGCGGGCATTCTTCAGCGTGATTCTGCCGCTGGCGATCAACGGCATTCTGGTCTCGGCAATCCTCGTGTTCCTGCAGTCGTTCGGCGAGTACGTGTACGCCCGTTCGCTGATTCTCGATGACCGTTACCAGACCGCCACGGTGGGCCTGTCCGCGTTCGTCGGGGCAACCAAGGTCGACTGGATCGGCATCATGACGTACTCGGCGATCTTCGTGACGCCCATCCTCGTCGTCTTCATGCTGCTGCAACGCAGGATCGTGGCTGGACTGACCGCCGGCGCGCTCAAGTAATGCCTACCTTTTAGCCGGCGCCAGCCGGTCGGAGAATCGTTGTGGATCGCATACAGATCGAGCGGCTGAGCAAGAGCTACGGATCCGCTCAGATTTTGAAGGACATCGACATCAGCGTGCCGGAGGGGTGCTTCGTCGCGCTGGTCGGGCCATCGGGCTGTGGCAAGTCCACCTTGTTGCGCACCATCGCCGGCCTCGAGCAAATCACGGGCGGCACGTTGCGCATCGACGGCCAGGTCGTCAACGACGTGCCGCCGCGCAAGCGCGATGTCGCGATGGTGTTCCAAAGCTATGCGCTGTACCCGCACATGGACATCGAGAAGAACATGTCCTACTCGATGCGCTTGCGACGCGCGGCCCCACGGGCGATCCGGGAGAGCATCGACAGCGTTTCCCGTACGCTGGGACTGGAGCATCTGCTCGCGCGCATGCCGCGCCAGCTATCGGGCGGGCAGCGCCAACGCGTGGCAATGGGCCGTGCCATCGTACGAAATCCGAAGGTGTTTCTATTCGACGAACCGCTGTCGAATCTCGATGCAGCCCTGCGTGTTCACATGCGCGCGGAGATCCGCAAACTGCATCAGCGCCTCGGCGCGACCTCGGTGTACGTGACGCACGACCAGATCGAGGCCATGACGATGGCCGATCACGTCGTCGTGCTGCGCGCGGGACAAGTCGAGCAGCAGGGCGCGCCGCTGACTCTGTATCACCGGCCCGCCAACCGGTTCGTGGCGGGCTTCATCGGTTCGCCGGCGATGAACTTCATCGAGGCCGTGATCGGACCCGACGGGCACAGCGCGCATTGCGGCGGCGCGAACGGGCAGACGCTCGAGCTGGGCCGGTCATTGCCGGCGGGCACCGAGGTCTGGATCGGCTTGCGTCCCGAGCATCTGCATCTGCAGCGCGGTGCTGGACACCTGCGCGGCATGGTCGACGTCGTGGAGTCCACCGGTTCGATGAGCTTCGTCACGGTGAAGCTGGACGGCATTGCGGCGCCGGTGCTGATTGCGCAAGCCGGGGTTTGCGCGAGCAAGAGCGGCGAGGCGTTCGGTCTCGACATCGCGAGCGAGCATATCCATGTTTTCGACCGCAACAGCGAGCGCGCGTTATAGGCGAGCAGCAGGCGTTCCGTGATTCGACGGACCCGGCAATGAAAACCATTCGAGAACATGTCAATGAAAATCAGCGATGGCAACTGGTTGATCCGTGACGGCCTGAACGTGTCGTATTCGGCGGCACCGCACAGCGTGGAGATTGTCCGGGACGAACTGCTCGTGCACGTGGCGCCCCGTGACGTATCGAACCGCGAACGACAGCTCGATACCGGGCTCTTTACATGGCGCTTCTTTTCGCCGCAAAGCGGCGTGATCGGTGTGCGTGTCGAGCACTTTTCCGGCTCGCTCGACCGTGGCCCGCATTTCGCGCTCAACCGCGAACCAGGGGCCGTCACGACAAGCAACACCGCGCTCGAGGCGAGCCTCACCAGCGGCTCGCTGACCGTGCGCATCAGCAAGTCGGGCGACTGGTCGGTCGACTTTCTGCGCGACGGCGAGCGCATCACCGGCAGCGGCTTTCGCGCGAGCGGCCAGGTCCACGATGCAAAACAGCATGACGCCGCATTCATGTTCGAGCGGCTCGATCTCGGCGTTGGCGAAAACGTATATGGCCTCGGCGAACGCTTCACCGCATTCGTGAAGAACGGCCAGGTGGTCGAAAGCTGGAACCGCGACGGGGGCACCGGCACCGATCAGGCATACAAGAATGTGCCGTTTTATCTGACCAACCGCGGCTACGGCGTGCTGGTGAATCATCCGGAAAACGTCTCGTTCGAAGTGGCGAGCGAGAAGGTGGCGAAGGTGCAGTTCAGCGTCGCCGGCGAGCGGCTCGAATACTACGTGATCGACGGTCCCACGCCGAAGGCCGTGCTCGAGCGCTTCACCCAACTGACCGGGCGGCCCGTGCTGCCGCCTGCCTGGTCGTTCGGCCTTTGGCTTACCACGTCGTTCACGACGAACTACGACGAAGCCACGGTGAACCACTTCATCGACGGCATGGCCGAACGCGGCATCCCGCTTCACGTGTTCCACTTCGACTGCTTCTGGATGAAGGCCTTCCACTGGTGCGATTTCGAGTGGAACCGCGAGACCTTTCCGGACCCGCAAGGCATGCTGGCGCGGCTGAAGGCGCGCGGGCTGAAGGTTTGCCTGTGGATCAATCCGTATATCGCACAACCGTCGCCTCTATTTGCCGAAGGCATGGCGGAGGGCTACCTCCTGCGCAAGCCGAACGGCGACGTATGGCAGTGGGACCGCTGGCAACCCGGCCAGGGCATCGTCGACTTCACGAACCCCGCTGCGGCGCAATGGTACGCGGGACACTTGCGGCGACTGCTGGAGATGGGCGTCGACTGCTTCAAGACGGATTTCGGCGAGCGCATTCCCACCGACGTGGTCTACCACGACGGCTCCGACCCGCAGAAGATGCACAACTACTACAGCTACCTCTACAACAAGGTGGTGTTCGACGTATTGCGCGAGGTGCGCGGCGAGGGCGAGGCGGTGGTGTTCGCGCGCTCCGGAACCGTGGGCAGCCAGCAGTTGCCGGTGCATTGGGGCGGCGACTGCAGCGGGACCTACGAGTCGATGGCCGAGACCCTGCGCGGCGGCCTCTCGCTCGGTCTGAGCGGCTTTGGCTTCTGGAGCCACGACATCGGCGGATTCGAGCACACCGCGCCGGCCGACGTCTATAAGCGCTGGTGCGCATTCGGGCTGCTGTCGAGTCACAGCCGCCTGCACGGCAGCAAGTCGTACCGGGTTCCATGGCTGTTCGACGATGAAGCGGTGGACGTGGTGCGCCATTTCACCGAATGGAAGTCGCGCCTGATGCCATACCTGTTCGACGCCGCGCAACAGGCGGTCGATCGCGGTGCACCGGTGCTGCGTGCCATGCTGCTGGAGTTTCCGGACGACCCGACCTGCGACTATCTGGACCGCCAGTATCTGCTTGGCGATGCGCTGTTGGTCGCGCCGGTGTTCAATGCCGTGGGCGACGTGGACTTCTGGCTGCCGGCGGGGCGCTGGACCCATCTATTCACCGGCAGGCAGGTGGAGGGCGGCAGGTGGGTGCGCGAACGGCACGAATTTCTGAGCCTACCGTTGTACGTGCGGCCCAATACGCTGCTCGCGATCGGGACCGAGGACCAGCGTCCCGACTACGACTACGCGTTGCGCAGCGAACTGCACCTGTTCGAACTGGATTCGGGGAAATCGGCCAGCGTGACGTTGCGCGGCGCGGACGGTGCAGCGGTGACGAGGGTGAGCGTGACGCGCTGCGACACTCTCCTCCGGATTAGCAGTCATGGCGTCAAAGCGGGATTGCCGCTGGTTTTGCGGCAATGCGCGGCGTTGCGCGATGCGGGCAGCCTTGAGGTGCGCTCACACGCGTCAGGCATGATCCTCGTTCTGCCGGAGGGGGAAAGCGAACACACGGTGTACCTATGACCCGCCCGAGCTCGACAGTCTCGTGACTGTCGGAAACTCGCTTGTCAACGTGGCGCAGTCGTCCGCCGAGGGTCTACGGATCGTCGAGATCCGCGCCGCGTACCCTCTGCAGTCTATCCCGCGGCGGATACCTTCTCCCTACAACTTCGTCGCGCCGACGCGCTACTGATGCGAAGGCGGCAGATACGTCATCTGCTCTTCGTCGTACAGCGCGTAGATCAGCTCGAGCATGCGCCGGATGTCGGCGGATTCGTCGAGCATGCGCGTGCTCATGATGATGGGCGACACGAGGTTCTGATCGTCCAGGTCCTTGTAGGCGACGTCGCCGCGCTGCAAGCCGTAGACGCTCGCCGGCACGATCGAGATGCCTTCCCCCGCGCCGACGAGGCCGAGCGCGATCTGCAATTCGCGCGTCTCGTAGAGCCGCCGTGGCTTCAGGCCGCGATCGTGAAACGCGGCGAGTACCTGATCCGCGTAGCTCGGCCGCGGCGCCTTCGGGAAGATGATCAGTGTTTCGCTGGTCAGGTCGTGCAGCGACAGCACCGGCTTTGCGTCGATCAGTGGATGACCGAGCGGCAGTGCGACGATCATGCGCTCCTCGCGCAGCACGACTCGCCGGATGCTCGGGTCTTCGTGACGAATGCGGCCGAAGCCGACGTCGATGCGGCCTTCCTTGAGCGCCTTGATCTGATCCATCGTCGACATCTCGTGCAGACTCAGCTCGACGATGCTGTTCTCGGTGCGAAAGCGGCGGATGATTTTCGGCAGCATGCCGTACAGCGTCGAGCCGACGAAGCCCACCGACAAACTGCGTTCGATCTTGCCGACGCGCCGCGTCATCGCCTCGACTTCCGACGTCTGCGCGAGCAGTTGCACCGCGTGTGAATAGAAGAAGCGGCCGGCCTCGGTGAGCTTCAGTGGCCGCGAGTTTCGCTCGAACAGCTGCACGCCGAGCGTTTCCTCGAGCTGCTGGATCTGCCGGCTGAGCGGCGGCTGCGCAATGTGCAGGCGTTTGGCGGCCCGCGTGACATTGCATTCCTCGGCGACAGCCACGAAGTAGCGCAGATGGCGCAGTTCCATAGGAATACCTTAAAAGTATCGTCGCGATACTAAAACAGTGTTGGACGATGCGAATGGCGTAGAACTATGCTTCGATCACTGTAGACGCCCCGAAAAATTATACCTCCCAAGCATTGACACCTGGGCCCGGTTCGAAGCGTGCATCGCACGCATACCGACAGTCCGAATCAGGAGACAGCCATGATTCCGATCTACCCGGATCACACCCCTCAGCTGAAGAACATCGACGACTTTCTCGTGGAAGACCGCGAGCGCGGCGATTACCGTCTGCATCGCAGCGCGTTTACCGACGAGCGTCTATTCGAACTCGAAATGCAGCACATTTTCGAGGGCAACTGGATTTATCTGGCCCACGAAAGCCAGGTTCCGAACAACAACGATTACTTCACGACCTACATGGGTCGTCAGCCGGTGGTGATCGCGCGCAACCGTCAGGGCGAGCTGAACGCGTTCATCAACGCGTGCACGCATCGCGGCGCCATGCTGTGCCGCCACAAGCGCGGCAACAAGGCGACCTATACGTGCCCGTTTCACGGCTGGACCTTCAACAACAGCGGCAAGCTGCTGAAGGTCAAAGACCCCGAGGGCGCGGGCTATCCCGACTGCTTCAACAAGGAGGGCTCGCACGACCTGAAGAAGCTCGCGCGCTTTAGCAACTATCGCGGCTTCCTGTTCGGCAGCCTGAGCGACGACGTGCCGCCGCTCGAGACGTTCCTCGGCGAGGCCGCGCGCATCATCGACATGATCGTCGATCAGTCGGAACAGGGCCTCGAAGTACTGCGCGGCTCGTCGACCTATACGTACGAAGGCAACTGGAAGCTGACCGCGGAAAACGGCGCGGACGGTTATCACGTGTCGGCCGTGCACTGGAACTATGCGGCGACGACGCATCATCGCAAGGAAGAAAACGCGCGCGAAGACAAGATCCGCGCCATGGATGCCGGCAGCTGGGGCCGTCAGGGCGGCGGCTTCTACGCGTTCGAGCACGGCCACATGCTGCTGTGGACGCGCTGGGCAAATCCCGAAGATCGTCCGAACTTCAGCCGCCGCGAGGAATTCGCCGCGCGCTGCGGCGCCGAGCGCGCGGACTGGATGATCCAGAACTCGCGCAACTTGTGCCTCTATCCGAACGTGTATCTGATGGACCAGTTCGGCTCGCAGATTCGCGTGGTACGGCCGCTGTCGGTCAACAAGACCGAGGTGACGATCTACTGCATCGCGCCGAAGGGCGAGTCCGACGAAGCGCGCTCGCGCCGCATCCGTCAATACGAGGACTTCTTCAACGTGAGCGGCATGGCCACGCCCGACGACCTCGAGGAATTCCGCGCCTGCCAGCTGGGCTACGCGGGCCGCGCGCTCGAATGGAACGACATGTGCCGCGGTTCGAAGCAGTGGATCGACGGCGCGGACGACGCCGCGCAAAAGATCGGCCTCAACCCGGTGATGAGCGGCGTGAAGACCGAGGACGAGGGCCTCTACACGGTGCAGCACCGCTACTGGGTCGACACGATGAAAAAGGCGCTGAACGCGCAAGGGAGCCAAGCATGAGCGACATCGCGATCACCGATGTTCAGGCTTTCCTGTTCCGCGAAAGCCGCCTGCTCGACGACGAGCAATGGGACGAGTGGCTCGCCTGCTATCACCCCGACGCGTCGTTCTGGATGCCGTCGTGGGACGACGAGGACAAGCTCGTCACCGATCCGCAGCGCGAGATCTCGCTGATCTACTACCCGAACCGCCAGGGTCTCGAAGACCGCGTGTTCCGCATCAAAACCGAGCGTTCGAGCGCGACGATGCCCGACACGCGCACGAGCCACAACGTCGCCAACGTCGAAATAGAGAGCGAGGAGAACGGCGTGTACACGGTGCGCTTCAACTGGCACACGCTGAGTCATCGCTACAAAACGAACTACAGCTACTTCGGCATGTCGCGCTACGTGATCGACTTCAACGGCGCGCAGCCGCAAATCCTGAGCAAGTACGTCGTACTGAAGAACGACTACATCAATCAGGTCATCGACATCTATCACATCTAGCTGGCGCGGTCGCAGGAGGCAAGCCATGGAACACACTATTGCACTTCAGTTCGAAGACGGCGTGACGCGCTTCATCAGCTGCCGCGAGAATGAAACGCTGTCGGATGCCGCGTACCGGCAGAAGATCAACATCCCGCTCGATTGCCGTGAAGGCGCGTGCGGCACATGTCGCGGGCTGTGCGAATCCGGCGCGTACGACATGCCGGAGTCGAGCTATGTCGAGGACGCGTTGACCCC
The DNA here is from genome assembly GCF_001865575.2 of Paraburkholderia sprentiae WSM5005. Lineage (NCBI taxonomy): Bacteria > Pseudomonadati > Pseudomonadota > Betaproteobacteria > Burkholderiales > Burkholderiaceae > Paraburkholderia > Paraburkholderia sprentiae. The sequence goes on along the minus strand of NZ_CP017563.2, from coordinate 881,386 downwards.
TGAGGAAGTGGGCCAGGGTTATATCCTCGCGTGCCAGACCCGGCCGCGCTCGGATCTCGTGATTCGCGTGCAGGCGTCATCGGCGGCGTGCAAGACCGGTGTGTCGCGTTTCGAAGGCGCGCTCGCGGCGGTCGAGCGGCTGTCGGATTCGACGCTCCATTTTTCGGTCGATATCGACGGCGCGAGCGCGCCGAGCTTTCTCGCGGGTCAGTACGTGAACGTCGAGATTCCGGGCGCGAGCGGCGAGAGCCGGTCGTATTCGTTCAGCTCGGCGCCGGGCGCGACGCGCGCGGCGTTCGTCGTGCGCAACGTGCCGGACGGCAAGATGAGCGGCTTTCTGAGCCGCGACGCGCAGCCGGGGCAGCGCATCGGCTTCACGGGTCCGTATGGGCGCTTCTATCTGCGCGACCCGCAACGTCCGGTGTTGTTTCTCGCGGGCGGCACCGGCATCGCGCCGTTCCTGTCGATGCTCGACGTGCTGAAAGCGAGCGGCAACACCCAGCCGGTGCGGCTCGTGTACGGCGTGACCCACGACATCGATCTGGTTGCGCTCGAACAAATCGAAGCGGCGCAGCGCACGCTGCCAAACTTCAGCTATCGCACCTGTGTCGTCGATGCCGCGAGCAGTCACGTGCGCAAGGGCTACGTGACCGCGCACGTCGAGCGGGAATGGCTGAACCACGGCGACGTCGATGTCTACCTGTGCGGCCCGGTCGCGATGGTCGAAGCGGTGCAAGGCTGGCTGCGCGACAGCGGCGTCGAGCCCGCGAACTTCTACTACGAAAAATTCTCGGCGAGCAACGTAGCATGACGTCGACCTTTATCGATCGCTTCAAGGGCAAGGTGCTCGTCGTGACCGGCGCGGGCCAGGGCATCGGCCGTGGTGTCGCATTGCGCGCCGCGCGTGAGGGCGCGGCTGTGGTGCTGGTCGATCGTTCGCCGATCGTGCACGAGGTGGCCGACGAGATTGCGCGCGCAGGCGGCGACGCGCGCGCATTCATCGCCGACCTCGAAACCTACGCGGGCGCGGCGGGGATGACGGCCTTCGCAATCGATGCGTTCGGCCGCATCGACGCGCTCGTCAACAATGTCGGCGGCACGATCTGGGCGAAGCCGTACGAGGAATATGAAGCGGAGCAGATCGAGGCCGAGGTGCGGCGTTCGCTGTTCCCGACGCTGTGGTGCTGCCACGCGGTGCTGCCCGCGATGCTGAAGCGCGCGAGTGGGGCGATCGTCAACGTGTCGTCGATTGCGACGCGCAGTATTTATCGCGTGCCGTATGCGGCGTCGAAGGGCGGCGTCAATGCGCTGAGCGCGAGCCTCGCGTTCGAACATGCCGAGCACGGCATCCGTGTCAACGCGGTCGCGACCGGCGGCACCGAAGCGCCGCCGCGCCGCGTGCCGCGCAATGCGGCGCCGCAAAGCGAGCAGGAAGCGACGTGGTATCAGGGCATCGTCGATCAGACGATTGCGTCGAGCCCGATGCATCGCTACGGCACGATCGACGAGCAGGTCGGCGCGATCCTGTTCCTCGCTTCCGATGAAGCGTCGTATATCACCGGCACCGTGCTGCCGGTCGGCGGCGGCGATCAGGGCTAGCGAGCGGCACGCGCCGAACCAGGCCAATAGGCCGCGCGGCGATTGTCCTTCATAGAAAGGTGCACCTCCCAACCTGCACTTTGGTGGCACGCGCATTGCTGTATCGGCGGGAACAGGCGAGTACAGGAGCGGCCGATGCGAGTGCAAACTTTCACACCCGAACCCCGTAACATGCAGACAACGATGGAAGGCCGACGGCTTTGGGGGCCCGCTCGGTTCGCCGTCGTTGCCGCCAACGCGGTCGCCTGCTTGTTATTGGTAGCTGGCGCAAACACAGCACATGCCGACGACGTGCACAGCCCGGGCGATTTTCTTGGCTTTGCGATCCAGGATGGTCGCGCCGAAATCCAATCGTGCCAGCTCGCGTTGCGCACATCATCGAACACGTCGGTGCAATCGTTCGCCAAGCGCATGATCGCCGACCACGAATCGCTCGATGCTCGTATCGAACGCCTCGCACAGCGAAAGGGCTACAACTTGCCCACGGGGATATCGATCACCGCAAAGGCAACTCAGGCCGCGCTCACGCCGCTGACCGGACACACGTTTGACAAGGTTTTTATGGACCACAATGTCTCGGATCACAAGGACGACATCAAGCGCTTCAGCGAACAGGCGCAGCGAGGTAGCGACCCCGACGTACGGGCACTTGCCGCCAGTGCGGTGCCCGTATTACGTGAGCATTTGAAGCTGGCTGAACAGACGCGGACGAAACTGGGTCACTAAGGTTATCGCGTCATTACGGGCGGAAGGAAGATTCGCGCTTTCCGGTTGCTCCGGATAGATGACAATGAACCCGGCGTCTTCGGCGACCACGTTCATCTGTGTGCCAGCTGCGAAGTCACCGGGATGCTGCTGCACGCGTAGCGGCCGACCGTCTAAGTGCCCGCGACGTAGACCTTGGCGTGGTGAGGGTTCATCGCTGCCGCTTCGATGCTTCCTTTTTCTCCTTTTTCGCGGCCTTCTTTTCCTTCGGCGTCTTCGTCGCCGCCTTCTTCTGTGTCTTTTTTGCGTCCTGCGCTTTGCTCATTTCATCCTCCTCATATGCTGGCGGCCCTTAGCAACAGCTAGAAGGCTAAGAACAGTCCACGCAAGCGGTGGGCCAGTTCCGGTGGCACCAATTCTCACACCGGCGATGCGGCCACCGACCCTCGCGCGGCGAGTCACTGCGAGCGATCCCGGACCCGTTCCATCTCGTAACGAGGGAGCTCAAGAAACGGATTTTTTACGAATGTCGCTACGCGACGCACTCGAGTCATTGGTCCTGACGCTACGTCGACGGCAGATTGCTCCTTGTCAGCGGACAATGGTGCGCACTGATGTGCTGTTTCTTAGAATCGAGTATGACACGTGCGGATCGCTTTCGGCTGGGCGCGGACGACCTTTCCTATCTACAGGCTTGCCGCGGGCGTGAGGAGGTCGCACGGGCGGAGCGCGAGTCGCAGTTGCAACAAATCGTTGAGGATCAAGCCCATGTCAAGGAAGACCAGGCGCGGACAGGGCACGCAGCGACGCATCCAGGTACTGATTGGCGCAAGCATATTCATTTTAATTGTGACTGCGGGGTGGGTCATCCATCAGACTCGGGCGGTCGCACGCCAGACTTCCGTTGCGTTGGCGTCGGCCGCGACGACGGCGAACGACGCGGGAATTTATGACCGCGCAATGCGCTTCGCCATGCTGGCGATGGGCAACGGTTGGCTCTCGCCGGGATCGGTAGAAGCAGAGCCTGAGCTTATGCGTGGCGCGCAAGCATCGATGCAAATTGCGTTGCTCAGCGGGCATCTGAATGCGGTTGATTCCGCCGTCTTCAGCCCGGACGGTAAGCGGGTGGTGACCGCGTCCTGGGATGGGACGGCGCGGGTGTGGAACCCGGCCACGGGTAAACAGATTGTGCAGCTTAGTGGCCATCAGAATCTGGTCTATTCTGCCGCCTTCAGCCCGGATGGCCAGCGGGTGGTGACAGCGTCCGCGGACAGGACCGCGCGGGTATGGGACGCGGCTACGGGCAAGCAGATTGCGCAGCTCAGCGGGCATCAGGATCTGGTTTATTCCGCCGCCTTCAGCCCGCACGGCCGGCGCGTGGTGACTGCGTCCGCGGACAGGACCGCGCGGGTGTGGGACGCGGCTACGGGCAAACAGATTGCGCAGCTCAGCGGGCATCAGAAACCGGTTTTCTCCGCCGCCTTCAGCCCGGATGGCCGGCGCGTGGTGACCGCGTCCGTGGACAGGACCGCGCGGGTGTGGAATGCGGCGACCGGCCACCTGATCGCCCAGCTCATTGGGCATCGGGAACCGGTAAGCTCCGCGGTCTTTAGCCCGGACGGCCGGCGCGTGGTGACAGCGTGCGATGACAAGACGGCGCGGGTGTGGGATGCGGCGACCGGCGAGGTCATCGCGCAGCTCATAGGGCATCGGGGACCGGTTTTCTCCGCCGTCTTCAGCCCGGACGGCCAGCGCGTGGTGACCGCGTCCGATGACAACACCGCGCGGGTGTGGAACGCGGCGACCGGCCACGTGATCGTGCAGCTCGCTGGGCATCGCGGACCGGTGAGCTCCGCCGCCTTCAGCCCGGACGGCCAGCGCGTGGTGACCGTGTCCGATGACAAGACCGCGCGGGTGTGGGATGCGGCGACCGGCCAGGTGATCGCGCAGCTCACCGGACACAAGGGGCCGGTGAATTCCGCCGCCTTCAGCCAGGACGGTCGGCGGGTGGTGACTGCGTCCCGTGATAGGACCGCGCGCACATGGGACGCGGCGATGGACGTCTTGCTGCTCAGCGGGCATCAAGGGTCGGTCATTTCCGCCGCCTTCAGCCCGGACGGCCAGCGCGTGGTGACCGCGTCCGCGGATGGGACCGCGCGGGTGTGGGACGCGGCCACGGGCAAACGGACTGCGCAGCTCAGCGGACATCAGGGGGTAGTTTTTTCCGCCGCGTTCAGCCCCGACGGCCAACGGGTGGCGACCACGTCCGGGGATCAGACCGCGCGGGTATGGGACGCAGCCACGGGCAAACAGGTCGCCCAGCTCGGTGCGCATCAGGGGTGGGTTTACGCTGCCACGTTCAGCCCGGACAGCCAGCGGGTGGTGACCGCGTCCTCGGAGGGGACCGCGCGGGTGTGGGACGCGGCCACCGGCAAACAGATCTTGCTCCTCAGCGGACATCAGGGCCCGGTCGATTCCGTCGCCTACAGCCCGGACGGCCAGCGGGTGGTGACCGCGTCCTGGGACGGGACCGCGCGGCTGTGGGACGCGACCACGGGCAAACAGACCGTGCAGCTCAGCGGGCACCAGGATCTGGTTTATTCCGCCGCCTTCAGCCCGGACGGTCGGCGCGTGGTGACCGCATCCGCGGATAGGACCGCGCGGGTGTGGGATGCGGCCACGGGCAAACAGATCGCCCAGTTCGGTGGGCATCAGGGACCGGTTTTCTCCGCCGCCTTCAGCTCGGACGGCCGGCGCGTGGTGACCTCGTCCGCGGACAGAACCGCGCGGGTGTGGGACGCGGCGACCGGCGAGGTGATCGCGAAGCTCACCGGACATCAGGGACCGGTTTTCTCCGCCGCTTTCAGCCCGGACGGCCAGCGGGTGGTAACCGCGTCCGCGGATCAGACCGCACGGGTGTGGCCTATCCGATGGCTCATGCAGAAGCGAGGTCAGAGCCTGGCTAAAGCCGTGTGTAGGGAAAAGCTGGTGGGAGCAAACCTGCTCACAACCGATGATGAAGCTGCCCTTTCTCTCGTACGCGGGCGCCGGGGCGAAAACGTATGTGGATCGTAACTCGCCGACCGGTCGGAGCGAACTGCCACGATACGTTTGGCCAGCGCGACCCGTTGCTTTCCCAGCTTCCTAACCAGCTTCACATCGAAGATGTGAGGCAGACATATCCTCATGTCCTCCTGCGACAGATTCCTCTTTAGTTCCGCCTTGCGGGTTCGTAGGCGGCTTTCCGACCGATTTGCGCCTACAGATCGTCGCAATTGTGCTCTCCGACGCGGACCCGCGCTCAACGCCGCAAGAACCACAACAGTACCGATACCACGACCGAAATCACGATGCACGTGACGATCGGGAAGTGAAAGTTGAATCCGTCGCGGACGATATGGATGTCGCCGGGCAGCCGGCCGAACGGGATGCGCGCGAGCCAGTGCCATCCGAGGCCGGCAAGGATGCACAGTGTGCCAATGACGATCAGGAAGCGGTTCATGGAGCGCCGTTACTCACGGTAGCCGACGAGGCCATCATAGCCCACGCAGGCGGAGTGTCCGCGCCGATTCAGCTTTGAGCCACCGCGCCGACAGGATATGTGTTCTTGGGCGACACGACGGACTCTCGACAACGCTTTCTGCCGCCAATTGCCCTGGGCGGGGGACCGTACCCGACCCACTGCGGACGTAGAGCCTGCACAACCTTGACGGCAGTTTCCGAGGCCCACCGGCCATTTGATTGGTCACATCGGAGAGCGGATGCTGGGCGAAAACAGAAGCACGCCTCGTTCGCTCGCCGGGCAGCTCCGTGGATGGAGGCAATCGCTGGCTTGTCCCGCCGCCGGGCGGGCGATCACTAGCAGCAGGCGGTCCTCCGAGCCGTTCGAATGCAGCCGTTCGAGCTCGCCTAGGCTCACGGCGGATGCCGTTTGTCGTGGCCCACGTTGACCTGCAGGAAGCGTCAGGAATGCGGGCCCGCGACATGTGGCCACGACCGTACAGCAAAATGGCGCGAAACGCGGAGACATCGGCATGCCTGCGTGAGGCCAGCAGCTATTCTTTAGACGGAGTACGTTTCAGTTCGTGATGGTCCGCAACGGCTCAGTCCCGACCCTGGCCGCATCACTGACAAGGGGGTTCAAGTGCGCAAAGTACTGGTGGCTGCTCTCCTCGCCCTAAGTATGGCGACTTTGTCCTACGGCTTCGACGGAAGCGGGTCAGGCGGTAGGGAAAGCGGCGAACGGGGTGGGCAACGCACCCCGAAGGTCTTTGACAGCCAAGGCAAGGTGGTGGGGCCGCTGATTAGCTATGAGCCGCTTGGCACTGTTCTTCTCGTGAACGGCGCGGTGATTTTTGCTCCGATTCAACGGGTAAGCATCAATAACGGTAGTCAGCATTCAGCGTCGCAATTTCAATGGGCGGGCGACTTCTCTGCATATCCGACATCAGACTGCAGTGGCAGCCCGCTGATCACTCCGACCGCTGCCGCGACCTCGCAAGTACGGCCATCGCAAATCGTCAGACAAGGAGTCGATGCGACCGTATATATTGCGGGCGACACTTACTCAGTCCAGACGACGTTTATGTCTTTCTTGATAAGCGGCCGATGCTCGCCCGGTCAGGAGACGTTGGAAGCCTGGTCTCCCGAAAGCTCCTATTCGCTCACGCAACACTATCCCGAGCCGCTGACGATTCATTACTGAGCGCCCCGCTTGCCTGCTCCGCGCGCTTAGGCGCCAGTCATTTATTGTGCCATTTCGCCGGCAACCGTCTCAACGTGTCGCGCGCATCATCGCTCTGTTGTGCGCTGATTTTTGTTGCAGCAGGGCAGGCACATCACGGCGCTATCGACGCGATTCGGATCCAACTTAAGCCGTGTTAACCGTGTACCTGCCGCCCCAAGGCGCGAACGGTCTCGGAGCCGGGGCCACCATGCTCAAAGAATGACTATCGGACGCTTTCACCGAAGGCTCGGACAAACGTCTGATTCCCCGGTGCACATGTCGGTCGATTTCAAAGGCTGTTCCCGATGTCGCTAGCGACGTTCGAATGGCAAGATGACCGCATCGATGAGCGACCGCTGGTGGCCGCACTGCATCCCTGGGCCGCAGACGGTCGGCCGCCTTGCATGCTCGCCGCATGTAAAGGATGTATGCAGTTTCTTATGAAGAGAGACGTGGGGCTCAGCCAGCAGCCTATGGGCAAGTGCGCATCTGGTTGTTTTCGCGAAAATGGGCCAAAGTACCTTCCTTTAGCGACGCCGTTAATCACGACGGGCTCTGTGCGCTAACCTCCCCAGTGACGTACCTTGGAAGGCTGATCTGGCCTCACATACGGCAAGACTATCTGATGGCGAACCATGACGACGACCAACCCAACTCTGCGCAAGCTGAAAGACGCGGCCAAGTCGATGCTGCCTGCGCCATTGTTCTTGAGCCTGTTGCATCACAAGTACATTGGCCGTTATCCGAACCTGCTTCGTCCGACAACATTCAACGAGAAAATTCTGCAGAAAAGCCTGCGGCCGGATCCGTGGCTCACGGAGTTGACCGACAAGCTTACGGTCAGGGACTATGTTGCGAGAAAGCTTGGCGAGAGCCATCTTATACCGTTGCTTGCCGCCCCCGAGACCTTCACGAAAGAGGTATTCGATGCGTTGCCGGACTCGTTCGTGATGAAGGCGAATCACGGCAGCACCTATGTCAAAGTGGTCAGAAACAAATCGGCAACCTCATTCGAGGAATTGCGGGATCTCGCGAACCATTGGTTGTCCCTCGACTTCTACAAGATCGGTCGGGAAAAGCACTATCGCCCCATCAAGCCGCGTATCTTCTTCGAGCAACTGCTGCTCGATGAGAGCGGCAACGTTCCCCCCGACTATAAGCTGCAGTGCTTTGGTGCCAAATCAGGCCGGCTGGTCATCTACATTCTCGTCATCTCGGACAGATTCGGCGCTGATACGCGCGGCGATCTGTACGACGTCAACTGGAACCATCTGGACGTCGTCATTGGCGAGTACAAACCCAGTGAAAACCCGCCGCCTCGCCCGGACAATCTCGACGCGATCGTGGACGCTGGGATCAAGCTCTCGGCGGATTTCGACTATGTCCGCGTGGACCTGTATTCGCCCAATAGCCAGATTTATTTTGGTGAACTTACGTTCACGCCGGGTGCGGGCGTTCTGCCATTCATGCCGGACAGGATCGACTACGAGTGGGGAAGCCTGATACCAGACGCTTACCTGTCGATAACGCCTTCCTTACGAGCAACTTCGCCCGGGGTACGGTAGTTTCCTGCCAATGTTTTTCGCGAACCTCCATTAGCGGTAACGACAGTGGTGAAGCACCATGCAAAAAATAACAATCGTGATCTGCAATTACAACCACGGTCGCTTTCTGGCCGACGCAATTGACTCATCTCTTTCTCAGGACTACCCGGAAACGGGTGTTCTGGTGATCGACGACGGATCGACGGACGGCTCACGCGAAATCGTAGAAAGTTATGCCGGCCGCATCCGGGCGCTCTATAAGGAGAACGGCGGCCAGGTCTCCGCATATAACGATGCAGTCAATATGATCGACACGGAATTCGTAATCCTGCTCGATTCCGACGATCTTCTGTACAAGGGTGCGGTGTCCGAGGTCATGCAAGCGTTCGAGGCCGGCGACTCCGTCAAGGTTCAGTTCCGTCTCGACGTTGTGGATTCAGCCGGGAAGCCCTCGGGTAAATACGTACCTCACTCCGTCGCGCCAGTCGACTGCGGTAGGCTGCTGCGCCGGGGTTGGCTCTATCCGTCGCCGCCAGCGTCAGGCAACGCCTACCGGACCAGCGCATTAAAGAAAATCTTTCCCGTGCCGGAAGCAAGCAGTAATCGCTACGGCGCAGACTTCTACGCGATCTACGGCGTCGCATTGTTGGGAGCAATTGCGATGATCCCGAAATCGTTAGGCGCATACCGCGTGCATCGGACCGAAAACACAGGAATCGATTTCGCCAATTCGGACAGCATCGACAAGGCGCCCAGGGCGTTGACCAAGCGTTGGTCGATCCTTCGGCAGCTGGCGCGCTCGCGGCTCGGCATAGAGCTTCCGCCATCGTTTCACGACTTCTCACTCGAGAAAGCGTATTTTTGCTCTGCTGTTTATCGGGCTTCGTTCGCGAAGCGCTGGCGATGGGTCAGCCGGCAGTCGCATGGTTATTTGCGCTCGATAGTCGCCAATCCGTTCTGGAGCTACAAGAAGAAGATAGGCATGCTCGCGCTGTCCAGTCTTTGCCTGTTGCCTTACTCACCGCTTTCCGATTTCGCGGTTCGCTATATTTCCAACCCGCTCGCGAGACGTCGCCTTTAGTCAACTTAAGACGTGTGTGCCCTGTTCCAAGGCTGATCCGTTATTACATTGCGGAGGGCGCAGCAAAGCGCATATCATGGACATCACATTGCGACGCGCAGAACACAGCGACATTCCAGGCATTGTTGCGTTCTACGAACGAGAAAGCGATCCTAATATCCTTCGGCGCAGCGCGCGTGAAGTTGCCAATGCCGTCGATCTTGGCGCCATCTTTCTGTTTTTGGAGCGTAATCAGATCGTGGCCGCTTCAGGCGCGTTCGCAATACATTTCAGGGAAGAACTGTACTTCGAATATGGCGGCACGATCGTGACGCGCCCGTTCAGAGGCTTCGATCTTCAGGATATATTCACTTCGGCACGTTTTTGCTTCGGTGTCCTCTTCCACCCGGAATCGCTTCCAGACCGTGTTTATACCTTCATCAAGCCAGACAATGCCCCATCAAATGAAAATATTAAAGGGAGAGGTTTTTCACTGCGAGAGACAGCGCCCACTCCATACATGAGACCATGTGGAACCTGTAAATCGCGCGCGTCACTCCCGCCTGGCAGAAGATGCTGCTACAACATCTATGGAATCGATATGGAAGCGATCAGGCGTAATGTCCGATACTTTCTCGAGGCCTCCGCGGAGCGCACGTCGTCAAAGGGCACGCGGCTTGAAATAACCTCGACCCTGTTTCGAGACGCGCGCCAGCGCGCTATCCTCCATAGCGTCATTGCTTGAGTGCTCTCGTGCGTGGCATCCACACATCCGCACTCACGGCCCGAACTGTTGCGAACGCAAGGACGGGCGGTGTCGCCGGGGAACATGATCCACGGTCCGTTCGGGCTGAAGTCATAGGTTGGACCGAAGCTCGCCGGCATCGCCATCTGCGCAGTGGTCAGGCCGGTCTCGTAAGAGAATTGCTCAACGAGATATTCACAGTTCAGGGTAACGGCGGCGTTGGTTTGTGTAATAGATAACATTTAATTGGGAGGGCGCCAGCTGCATACGCCGCCCGCTGTCAGAGAAATAGTGAGAACCGCGGCGACACGGGCACCGCCTCTGGCCACACAGATTGTCGATGATCCGGGTGGCCGTGTCGAACGTCCGTAGTCGGGCCGTTAGCGACCGGCGACCGAACGCCACGCTCGCCTCGGGCGCCACCGCTCATGCACACAAGGCATAAAGCGACCCTGAACCGCCTGTCGCGCGGCGCCGGCGCGAACGACCGCTTTCTGATGCGAACGTCAACAACGCATGCGTCATCACTCTTGCCTCCGTGCGCCGTGGCATCGAGTCGCAAGAACTCAGGTGACAGAAGTTGATTTGCGTTTTCGCGCCCTACGAGGGTTGGTGGGCCACGTGGAGAGCGCCTGCTCGGCAACGGCCTCCAGCGTTTCACGACTGAAGCCCGCCTTGGCTTGAACCGCCATTCCGTGAGCCACGGCGCACACGTACGCGGCCAGCGCGGCGCAGTTGGCCGTCCCCGGCAAATCTCCTTCTTGCTGCGCCCGTTCGAACCGCTCGCGCAGCGTTGCTTCTCCGCTCGCACGCGCGTCAATGACTGCGCGGCGCACCGGTTCCGCATCGTCGGAGACCGCCAGAGCGCCGTGGACACCCAGACACCCTCTGCGATCCGGATAACGGGTGTTGAGTTCGGCCGTGCCTCTGAGAATGTCCGCGGCCACCTCTCGCGAAGTCGGCCGTTCCAGCGCCGCCGCGAAAAATTCGAGGTAGTGCTCGTAGTAGCGTTCGAGCGCCCGACGGAACAACTCCTCCTTGTTGCCGAACGCCGAGTAGAGAGCCGGGCGTTCGACACCCGTGGCCTGCGTCAGGTCGGCATACGACGCACCTTCGTAGCCCTTGCGCCAGAACACGCCAAGTGCCGCGTCCAGCGCCTCATCCACATCGAACTCGCGGTGACGTCCCATAGATCAGATTGCCTCGCACCTTTTCATAACGGTCGGCATTGAATAACGACTCCGTCCGATAACATACCGCCCGATATCGTAACATACGTTACGATTCGTCGCCTCCCACGAGGGAGGTGCAATCGCGTATTGAGCAGTCATGCCGTGCAAACGCAACGTCAGGCTGCTCGGCTCACTTGAGGTGCAACGACTCATGTCCACAATCGGCATTATCGGCGCAGGCGAAGTTGGTATTCATGTCGCACGTGCAGCCATCGCGAACGGTTACGAAGTCGTTATTTCCAATTCACGAGGCCCGGACACGTTGACGGAACTCATAGACGAACTGGGACCGTCATCGCGGCAACCGCTGCCGAGGCTGCGGCGGCGGGCGACTTCGTTGTCGTGGCCGTCCAGCTCAAGCTCATCAATAACATGCCAGTGGAAGCGCTCGCGGGCAAGATCGTGCTGGACACGAACAACTACATGATCTGGCGTGATGGTCACTACCCCATCGGCGACTCGGGTGAGAAGATGGAACACGAACTCCGCCAGGAGCAGCTCCCTACCTCCAAGGTGGTGAAGGCTTTCACCCATATTTAGGCCCCAAGGATTATCAGCTGGGGCACGCCTTCTGAGTCCCCAGGCCGTCTGGCGCTGTCGGCTTCGAGCATTCAGCGAGTCCTGACGCAGCGCTCCCGGTCAGCCCGCATGGAAGCAGGAACGCCAGACCCGTTCGGAACTCGCGACCAATCTGGCCTTGGCGCGACGCATCATCGCGCCCCGACTTCTCTCGACGCTCTAGCGACGAATCGCTTGACATGCATACGCTCAATAACGTAACGTTTATTATCGTAATGCGTGTTACGAAATGTCCTCAAAGCTCTCGAAAACAGACGAAATCCAAGGAAAAGAAATGACGAAGAAGTTTGGTGCAAAGTCGACCGCCGATGAGGTGCTCTCAGGCGTTGATCTCAAGGGAAAGCGGTTCCTTGTGTCAGGTGCATCGTCGGGTATAGGCATCGAAACCGCCCGCTCGCTGGTTGCTCATGGCGCCAGCGTCGTCGGCGCCGTCCGGGAGCTCGCGAAAGCTGAACGCGCCGTTGCTTCGGTGCGTGATGCCGCGTTGCAAAGCGGCGGCAGCCTCGAGTTGATTGAAATTAATCTCGCATCCCTGAAAAGCGTTCGTGCTTGCGCCGATAAGCTCCTGACTGACGGCCGGCCGTTCGATGCCATCATCGCCAACGCCGGCATCATGGCCACGCCGTTCGGCCGGACGGTGGATGGCTTCGAACTTCAGTTCGGGACCAACCATCTTGGGCATTTCGCTTTGGTCACGCGGATCGAACCGCTACTCGTCGATAACGGGCGCCTCGTCGTGTTGTCGTCGCAAGCGCATCGCGTTGCCGACGTCGACCTGAACGATCCGAACTTTGAGCAACAGGCATATGACCCGTTTGTTGCCTATGGTCGGTCAAAGACAGCCAACGCTCTGTTCGCCGTCGAATTCGACCGGCGACACCGCGATCGCGGCGTCCGTGCTGCCTCGGTGATGCCAGGAAACAGTCTCACTGCTCTTCCTCGTCATTTTTCGCAAGAAGATTTGCAGGGTCTTTTCGAGACCGTTGGGAACGCGCGCGCCGAAGCGGGTCTGCCCCCGCCGGTGCTGAAAGAAATCCCGCAAGCAGCGGCAACGTCGGTCTGGGCCGCGGTCGTGGCTGACCAGGCCGAGATTGGCGGACGCTATCTCGAAGATTGCGCGATCGCGCCGATCACCGATGTGGCCAACGCGTTTGCAGACGGCGCACGGGCGTATCTGCTCGATGCCGAAAAAGCCAGCCAGCTTTGGGCGAAAAGCGAGCAGTTGGTCAACGCCGCGACGCACGCTCTCAACGACTGAACGACCGATTGCTGACTAAAAGGTGCCATTTGGATGTCCGCACGACTGCCCCCGCGGACGTCCCTTCCTGGCCGATCACCGTCTCATGCAAGTGGCATAAGCACGCCAAGGCCTCGATGCAGCGATCGGCTGGACGCGATCCCTTGCAGTCATTCGAGTCTGCGCGACGGCAACGGCAGTTTTCGTAACTCAGCGGCCACTAGCTCATCTCTGGCCCGCGGAACTATGAATCGAGTCGAAGGGCCGCGGCCGACCCCTATCGCACCATTCGACCGGATGGCCAGCGGATTTTTTCGAGTCGAGCGGGAATATTTGAAGCCCAGCGGTCGTTTAGCCTGCGGCGTTTTCGCCAGTCAGACGAGGAGGAAGCTATGTCTCAGATCTCGTGGGGTCTCAAAGCGGCGGCCGGGATTGTCCTCGCCGCCAATTTCGCAATGGGGCAGGCCGCTGCCGACGAAGCTTACGTTGTCAAACCACTCGTGTCCAACCTGGCAGGTGCTGCCCCGAAGGTCGACGGGGTATTGCAGAACGCCTGGGGTATTGCCTTTAGTCCGGCAGGAAGTCCATTCTGGGTCAACGACAATGCCACGGGCTGCTCCACGCTGTATGACGGCGAGGGGACAAAAGTGACGACGCTGCAGGTCTCCATCCCGCTACCAGGCAACGTCATACCGGCCGGCGCCTGTCGTGCCGTCTATCCTAACCATCCACCGAATCCCACGCCCGCGGCGCCAACCGGGATCGTATGGAATCCTTCGACAGCCTTTCTCGTGCCAGGTACCAAGATCCCGGCCGTATTCATCTTCGCCACCGAAGACGGCACGCTTTCCGCTTGGGCCGGCGGGTTAAATCCGGCGAACAACGCCGTGATCGCGGTCGACAACTCGTCTAATCCCTCCGCCGTCAACGGGGCCGTCTACAAGGGGTTGGTCTTCGCAGTGAATTCGCAAGGAGGATTCCTGTTTGCGACGAACTTCCGCTCGGGCCAGATCGATGTATTCGGTCCGAACGGTCCGAACGGCCTGTTCACGCCCGCGACGACGGATGGTGGTTTCGTCGACCCGAATATTCCGGTCGGTTACGCCCCGTTTGGTATCGCGAACATCGATGGGGACCTTTTCGTCACCTATGCGAAGCAGGACGATAAGAAGCACGACGACGTTGCAGGCCGAGGTCATGGATTCGTCGATGTATTCGATACCGACGGTCACCTGCTGCGCCGCTTTGCGAGCCAGGGAGCGCTCGACTCGCCGTGGGGCATCACGCGTGCATCGTTTGCATTCGGTCGCTTCAGCGGCAAGATCCTCATTGGCAATTTCGGCAATGGTCGAATCAATGTGTTTGACAATGACGGCAGGTTCGTCGATCAACTGGAGAACGAGGCCGGCAATCCGCTGGCTATCGACGGCCTGTGGACTCTGACACTTGGTGGCGGCCGCAATTCGAGTCCGGACGCGCTGTACTTCTCGGCAGGTCCTAACAAGGAGACAAATGGGCTTTTCGGCATCATCGCTCCAGTAGGCGGCTCCAGGTAACGAGCGTCGGCTCCGAACGGGCAATAGCCGCTAGCACGCGGCTCCCTGGATAACTTCAGAACCACGACGTCGCTGACCATTGACGATGTCGATTCTGGTTCGATCCGAAGGACCCCACCGCAGCCGGTCGCGGAACTCGCTAGACGCGACCGGCTCTTCTGGGTGAGACCGGGAACGACCAGTTTTCGCGTCGGCTCAGGACTGGCAGCAGAGTGCGAGAAGACCCCTGGATGTTCTTTTGCCCGGTGCATCCCGTCAGAATGATTTCTGTGATCGACCCGGAGCCGTGCGCAGGCCGCTTTCGGAGCACAGCGGTCCCCCATATGCCCAGGTCGTGGCAACGACGAACGACGGTTACTGGCCGGCTGGTGCCTGATGACGCTCCATGGGAGCCGACGCACAAGGGGCCTCCGATACGTTTTGGCAAAGTGGTAACCGAGGGTTTCACGGGATGAAACTTTCGCTCGTATCCGCCGATAACTCGAGCAGGAACCACCTGGATGGCCGCTGGACAGTCCGCCGGCGCCACCGGGCGCGCCCATACACATGCCACTTCGCACGGCAGCCCTGCGCGGATTCCATTCGTTTGCACGAGGACTCAGGATGCACAAGCTCAGTTTTACGCAGAAGCTTTGGCTGCCGTTGATCGTCAGCCTCGTCGCGTTGCTCGCCGTCTCCCTATCGGCGGCGTGGCAGTCGCGCGAGACGCGCATCGAAGAACGTAAGCACGACCTCACGAATATCGCGCACGTCGGACTCAGCATCGTGACGGAGTATGCGGCGCTGGCGCAAAGCGGCGCGCTGCCGGAGGCGGATGCCCGCAAGCAGGCACTCGAACGCCTGCGCGGCGTCCGCTACGGCGAAGACGGCTACTTCCTCGTGATCAATTCGAAGCCGCAGATGGTGATGCATCCGATCAAGCCGGCACTCGAAAGCAGGGATCTCGCGGGCAGCGCCGATGCCGACGGCCGTCACCATTACATGACGTTCGCGTCGACCGCACAGGCGCCGGACGGCGGCTTCGTCGACTACGTGTTCCCGCATTCAGGCGCGGCGTCGACACAGGCGGTCGGCAAGATCGGGTACGTAGTGCGCTATGCGCCGTGGGATTGGATCATCGCAACCGGCGCCTATGTTGACGACATCGACGCTGCGTTCATGGCGTCGTTGTGGCTGATCGGCGCGATCTTCGTGGCCGTGTCCGCGGTCCTCGTGACGCTCGTCGCGGTGACGAACCGCAGCATCGCGCGCATGGTCGGCGGCGATCCGGCCTATGCGGCGAACGTGGCGGACGCGATCGCATCGGGCGACCTGACGGTGGCGATCCGCACGCGCAACGGCGACACGTCGAGCCTCCTACACGTAATGCAGCGGATGCGCGACGCGCTGACGGGTACCATCTGCCAGATCAAGCATGCGTCAGACAACGTCGCGTGCGGCGCGAACGAGATCGCGAACGGCAACGCGGACCTGTCGTCGCGCACCGAGAGCCAGGCGGCGTCGTTGCAGGAAACGGCGTCGAGCATGGAGCAGATGACGGCGATGGTCCGTCAGACTGCAGACAACGCGCGCACTGCCAGCGAGCTTGCGGCCGGCGCCGCGAAAATCGCGAACCGCGGCGGCGACATGGTCAGGCAGGCCGTCGCGGCGATGAAGGGGATCTCGAACGAATCGAGTCGCATGGTCGAGATCATCGCGACGATCGAGGGCATCGCATTCCAGACGAACATCCTCGCGCTGAATGCTGCGGTTGAGGCAGCACGGGCGGGCGAGCAAGGCCGCGGCTTCGCCGTCGTCGCGAGCGAGGTGCGCAGCCTCGCGCAACGTAGCGCGACCGCGGCGAAGGAAATTCGCGAGCTGATCAGTCATGCGGTGGGCAGCGTCGGCAGTGGTGCAACGCTGGTCGAAAACACCGGCTCGACGATTGACGAAGCGCGCGACGCCATCATGCGTGTGACCGGTGTCGTGCAGGAAATCGCTGCGGCCGCGGCGGAACAGAGCGCCGGCATCGACCAGGTGAATCTCGCGGTCACGCAGATGGACAGCATGACGCAGCAGAACGCGGCGCTCGTCGAGCAGGCGGCGGCCGCGTCACAGTCGCTGAAGGAGCAGGCGATGAGTCTGCAACGCGCGGCCGCGGCGTTTCAGGTGGGCGACGCTGACGCTAAGGGCGGTGCACAGCTCGCGCCGGCGTCGGCGCAGCACTCCGCGGTCTTCGCGTAAGGACCCGCGCTGCAATCTCGCGGCGAACCTTGCGTTTCATGGCACGTCTGCGCGTTTGTTGGACCGTCGCCTTGCGACCCCGAACCGTCGTTCGGACTTTGCCAACCCGACGACTGCTTCCGAAGGTACAACGGCCGTTCCTTTTTCTGCTTCGTGACACGGGTCATCAGTGCGGCAGTTGAACTGGCTTTGATCACGTCTTTGCCAGTCATCAGGCGCGTCCGTCCTTGTTGGGCCCGAACTGCGAGCCGATGATCCTGCGACCGGCGCGCTCCGACGGCATGAGCGCCCGCGAATTGCAGACGCTCGGGCGGGCGCGGTCCGTCAAGGTCATTGACTATCAACTTGCAATGCCCGATGCGGATGGCGGGAACGGCATCGGCAGCGGCAACCACGTCGGGAAACGACCTGTTCGCCAGCGTGCCGTTGCGAGACAAACGCTTGCCATCTCCGTGTGACAGGACACGGGCCCGATTGCATTCGATTCCACGACACCAACGCTCGCGGTTGAAAGATCGCCAGCCGCAAAGCCTGCATCCGTCGGACTCGCGTCATTGCCCGGCGTCATTTTGTGTGCGTGCGCCAATCTGGCGCTGACGTAGGTTCCCGGAATTCACGGCAGGCAGAACAAGAAGCGCGCAAGCGAAACGTGAAAGCGCCCAGGTCTTCCTTGGCGAAGCTTCCGGTAGAGCTCTATAGTGCATGTACCAAAGCATGTCGCATCGTTTTGTAATCCCGGCAATGCGTCACAACAGCTAAGACTGGCCGTCCTTCCAATGGCAAACCCGCAATGGACGAAACAGACGACATTCCTTTGGAGCTACCACTCCCCCATCGAAATTTCGCCGCGACGCGTGCAACTGCCGTGCTTCTTGCGGTCATTTCAATAGTGGGGCCTCTGCTTTGCATCAGCGGATACGCCTGGTTCGACTACCATCGTCGCCTTTCGGAAGCATTTGATCAGGTCGATCGTCTGACGCTCGTTGCCGAAGAACAGGCCGCTACGATGCAGGCGCTTAACGCAGAAGTTTTCGCGCGGGTGACGGAACTCCTGGGCGAGCAGACACCGGTCGGGATCAGCCGTGTTGAATCGACGACTCATGAATCGCTCAGCGCCATCGTTGCGCTATTCCCGCAGATTGCCAACTTTTCGATCTTCAGTTCGACGGGCCAACTGCTTGCGAGCAGCCGGATCTATCCAGTGCCCGCGGTATCGATCAGCGGAACCGAGACACTCCAGGCAGCCTCGGTTCCCGGTAGACAGCCGCATATTTCGCTACCGAAGCCCGGCAACGTCACTCCTGGCAACGTGTTCACAGTCAGCACTTCATGGGTAGATTCCGAGGGTCGATCCCTTGGCGTATTTTCGATCGCATTGCGACAGCAGTATTTTCTGAACTTCTATCGCGAACTGGCGGGCGATGATCCCGCTGTCCTCATCGGACTGTATCGGTCCGACGGCGGCGTACTGGTCCGGTTCGGCAAGACGCGCACTAGCAGCCCCACCGCGGCCAACCCCGAAGTGAATCAGTCAATCGTCAGGAATCCGGAGTTCGGGCATCTGCTCAACGTCTCCACGGTCGACGGACTTGAACGGGTCGTCGCCTACCGACGCGTCGGGGGATATCCGCTGTATGTCACGGCTGGTATCGAGACCGCATCCATCGTGGCCAAGTGGCGCGCCAACCTGGGCGCGATCGCAGCGATCATGCTTGTTCCATGCATGGTCGTATGGGTACTGCTGTGGATGTCACTGCGCAGGTTGCGGGAAGAGGAACTCGCATGGCAGAACTGGCATAGCGAAGTCAGCAGACGTGTGTCGGCCGAAGCGTCGAATCGCCAACTGCGCCGGATGGGGGCGCTTGGCAACCTCGTGGCCAACGTGGCCCACGACTTCAATAACCTGTTGATGGTCGTCAACGCGAACGTGGAGCTTGCGCGGCGCAAGCAATACACGAATCTGAAGAAGGAAGTGCTGGCCGTGCAACATGCCGCGAAAGGCGCGCAAGGCCTTGCCCGTCGCTTGATGAGCGTCGCGCGCAAGCAGCCGGTGAAACTGGAATGCGTTGATGTTTGCAACTGGCTGGAGACGTTGAGCGACCTGGTCGAGACCTCGATTGGCGAACACGTTGCGCTGCAGCTCCAACTCGCCGGTGACACCGGCACCGTGATGGTCGACCCCGTCGAGTTGGAAGCCGCCGTCATCAATCTTTCCGTCAACGCGAAAGACGCCATGCCGGAGGGCGGAACGTTCACCGTACGATGCGATCCGCTCAGCCTCGCAGACAGCCAGTTCGGGCTGCCGTCCGGCGATTACGCGCTTCTTCGCTTCACCGACACCGGTCACGGCATGACCGACGCGGTATTGCGACGAGCATTCGAACCGCTCTTCACAACAAAAATGAAGGGCGCGGGTACCGGGCTCGGCCTTGCCCAGGTCATGACAACATGCGAGCAAGCAGGCGGCACCGCGCGGATAGTGAGCGCACCAGGGTGTGGTACGACTATAAGTCTCTACCTGCCCCGGCTTGAGAGCGTCGAGGATTGCGAGGAGCCCACGGTCGCGTCGGTGCCGGACGCGGCGACCGACCTCATCGCTCCTGGAATAACCGTGCTTCTCGTTGAAGACAATCAGAGCGTCGCGGACGGCATTGCCGCGGTACTCGACGTCTTCGGCTGCAATGTCCGCCACGAACTAACGGCTGACAGTGCCATCGCATTGCTCGAAAGCAACTATCGCTTCGATCTCGTGCTATCGGACGTTCAGATGCCCGGCAAGCTGGACGGACTCGACCTCGCGGAACTTGTCCGGGACCGTTGGCCAGGCCAGACGTTTGCTCTGATGACCGGCTACGCGCAGGAATTGACGCGTGCCTCTGAAGCCGGTGTGGTCATTCTTGCCAAGCCGTTCGACATCAACGAACTGCGATCGTTGGTGAAGAATTGCGTCCGCACCTAGCTGAACGCGACAGCCTTCGACTGCGCGACAGGCATAGCGGCCGCTTTCGAGGTGCAGCCGCCGTTTGAGCGGCTCTGGCTGATTTGGGGGCGAACGTCGCTTCATGGCCGATCACTGCCTCATGCAACCGGCATGCATCGCACGAACTTCGCGAGGCAGCGATCGGCGGCACGCGAACCACTGCCGCCCTTCGGCCCAGTGCGAAACCAACGGCTGCTTGCGGTTGTACAACGGCGTTGGTCAATGTTTATCGGGAGACGGGTGGTCAGCCGGCGTCGCAACGTTACTGACCGGGATGAGGGCGAGCGTCAGACGGGATTCGAGGCGGGCCGTCCTTCCAGCACGGCGGCGATATTGTCCAGCGCCGTAAAGCCCATCTGGTCGCGGGTCTCGATGGTTGCGCTGGCCATATGGGGCGTCAGGAACACGTTGTCGAGCTCAGCAAACCGCTTGTCGACGTTGGGCTCGTTCCGGTAGACATCCAGAGCCGCGCTGAACAGATGACCCGACGTCAGGGCGTCGTAAAGCGCATCTTCGTCCACCAGGCCGCCACGCGCCGCGTTAACAAAAATCGCGCCTGCGGGAAGGAGTCCAAATTCTCTTTTCGTCATGAGCGGGACGCTTCCGCCCGGCACGTGCAGCGTGAGGACCTGGCAGTGCGGCAGCATTTCGTCGAGAGTGGCATAGAACGTCGCGCCATTTTCCAGCGACGGGGCCGCACGGTGCATGTCCGTGTAGATCACGCGCATGCCGAATGCCTGCGCACGCTTAGCGACCGCCCGTCCAATACGCCCGAATCCGACGATGCCGAGCGTCTTGCCATTCACTCGCATACCCAGCATCTCGGTCATGCCGAACGATTTGCCCCATCCGTTGCGCATGATCCGCTCGTATTCTGACGCACGACGGCACGCAGCCAGCAAGAGCAGCATGGAAAAATCCGCTGTGCACTCGGTCAACGCATCGGGCGCGTTCGTCACGACGATTCCCCTTTCACGGGCCGCCGCTACGTCCATGTGATCGAAGCCCGCGCTCGCGTTCGCAATAATCTTGACCGTCGAAGGCAGCGCGGCAATGTGTTCCGCTTGCAGGCCGGATTTTTTCCCGATGAGTACGGCCGGCACGTCATGCTTCTTGCAGAAGTCGACGACAGACCACGAGTTCATATCGGACTCCGTCACGAAGGCATGGAATTCGGCCGCAGCGCGATTAGCCACGGCGGTGGGAACCGTTCGCGCAATCAACAGGCTGGTGCGTATATCTTCCGACATGGTTTTTCCTTTGGTAGGCAGACGTCGAGAGACTACGAAATCGCTGACCGGACAGTCAATGTTGATTGGATGAATCAACTCGTCGACGACGACTCGCCCCTATTGTTCGCGGCGCCTGCGCGTTGCGATCCGTTTCCGTCTTGTCCCTCTTCAATCTTGCTTGCGGCCACACGCGCATCAGGAAAACCCTAATGCGATCCCATCCGCAAGGCCCGCGGATGTTGATTCAACGAATCAAGATTGCTCAACCCCTGATGCGAATGCAACTCTGTTTCCCATGTCCAATTGACTTGACGAGAGGAAAGGAAATGTCTGCATCGAAGAAGTTTGCAGCCGTTACGGGCGCCGGCTCCGGCATCGGCCGAGCCGCCGCCGTCGCACTTGCTAACGCAGGATTCGCCGTCGCGCTGATCGGGCGCAGAGCAGAGCCGCTGCTGGAAACAAAGGAAGCAATCGGCAGGGCGGGGGGAGAAGCGGGGGTATTCCAGGCCGACGTTGGCGACGCAGCATCGGTCGAGCACGCGTTTTCGGGCATTGCCGAGGCATTCGGTCGGCTCGACGTGCTGTTCAACAATGCGGGGCGCAATGCCGGGGCTGTCCCTCTGGAAGACTACGAAGTCGACTTCTGGAACGACGTGGTGGCCACCAATCTGACCGGCGTTTTCCTCTGCGCTCGCGCCGCTTATCGTTTGATGAAGGCACAGTCCCCGCAAGGCGGACGAATCATCAACAATGGATCGATCTCCGCCCATTCGCCAAGGCCGCATACCATTGCCTATACGGCAACGAAACATGCTGTGACGGGCATCACCAGATCGATCGCGCTGGACGGACGCGCATTCAACATCGCCTGCAGCCAGATCGACATCGGCAACGCCGCCACATCGCTCACCGAACGGATGAACCGCGGCGTACTGCAAGCGGATGGACGCCTGGCACCCGAAGCAAGAATGGATGTGACGCACGTGGCGAATGCAGTCGTGCACATGGCCAGTCTTCCGCTTGAAGCCAATGTTCTCAACATGACCATCATGGCGACCGCCATGCCGTTCGTCGGCCGCGGATAAATCGCCCTTAAGCCAACTAAAAAACAACGGGCTAATGTTACGGAGACACCGATGAAAATCGGAGAGGAACAAACATTGCCGGTGGGAACTCCGGCTTATTCGGATACCACGAATCGCTCCAGAGTCCGCTACGTCGTGCTCTCGATGTTGCTCATGGCCACCATTCTGAATTACGTGGACCGGTCGGCGCTGGGCATCGTTGCGCCGGGCCTCTCGAAGGGACTGGCGCTCAACAAGATGCAGATGGGCGAGCTGTTTGCGGCATTTGGTCTTGCCTATTCCATTGCGCTCGTGCCCGGCGGGGTGCTGACCGACATTCTCGGCTCACGCCTCGCCTATGCGCTGTCTCTGGTCGGTTGGTCATTCGCCACGCTGACGCAGGGTTTCGCGACCGGCTATCAGATGCTGCTGGGGTCGCGGCTCGCCATCGGCGCACTGGAGGCGCCGGCCTTCCCTTCAAACGCACGCGCCGTGACCTTGTGGTTCCCCGCCCGGGAACGCGGCTTCGCGACCAGCGTCTATGTAATGGGGCAATACATCGGGACGCCCTTGTTCACCGGATTGTTGCTGTGGATCTCCGCCGCGTACGGTTGGCGGACGGTTTTTTATGTGACCGGTGGCTTCGGCATTCTGTTCAGTCTGCTCTGGTACCGGGTTTACCGTGATCCGCATCAGCACCCGCGCGTGAATGCCACCGAGCTGCAATACATCAATGAAGGTGCCGCGGCGACGCGCAAGCCCCGCGAGAAGTTCGACTGGCGCATGGCGCTCAAGCTGCTCAGCTACCGCCAGGTTCTCGCCATCTGTCTCGGAAAGTTCTGTAACAACACGCTGCTGGTCTTCTTCACCACGTGGTTCATGACCTATCTGATCGAAGCGCGTCACATGTCGATGATCAAGGTTGGGATCTTCCAGGCACTGCCTTTTATCGGCGCCACGGTCGGCATCCTCGCGGCCGGCTCGCTTTCGGACTTTTTTATCCGGCGCGGAGTGGCGCTTTCGACAGCGCGCAAGGCTCCGCTCATCATCGGCACGATGCTCGGCGCGTCTATCGTGCTTGTCAATTTCGTCGAGTCGAACGAGCTGGTGATCGCCATCCTGACGATCGCGTTCTTCGCGCAGGGCGTCGGATCGATGTCGTGGGCCGCCGTTTCCGAAATCGCGCCTCGACAGTACGTGGGACTGACCAGCAGCATCACGAGCCTCGCGGCCAACATCGCGGCCGTTACCACGCCGCTCATGATCGGCTACATCACCCAGCACACCGGCCACTTCTACTGGGCTCTCAACCTGATGGGCGCGATCTGCCTGCTCGGAACGTTTTCGTATTCCGTGCTGCTGGGCAAGCTGTCCCGCATCGAACTGTGATGCTTGCAACTATACGGTGAAATCGAATGATTGAATTCAAGTGGGATCATCTGCAACTGTGCTCGGCGGACGCCGAAGCCACTGCGGCATGGTTTGCGCGCTGCCTGAACGCCGAGATCGTGCGTCGTCCTGGGCGAGTGGATTTGCGCATCGGCAGCATCAACCTTTTCATCACCTCGCTGGCGAGCGCCGAAGCCGGCCACCCTCGCTGCGAGCGGCAGCAGGGCATCGATCATTTCGGCGTGGTCGTGGACGATATCGACGCGGCGTTCGTGCATCTGTTGCTCTGCGACGCGGAAATCGTCGAACCGATCAAGCAGGTTCGCCCCGGCGTCAGAGCCTGCTTCGTGCGGTCGCCCGGTGATATTCTCGTCGAGATACTGGAGCGGCGACCCGCCGAGATGACTTTTACCTGAAAAAACGTCAGTATTGGCGCTGGATCGGTCGTGCTCGAGTGCAAGGCGCGATGTGCGTCGTCATTCCCCCGTTGCGTTGCATCACCTTGCTTGCCATCCCATGCGAAACTGGATCACTCTGACTGAAGCGGCTCGACAACTCGGAGTGCAGGCGCAGACTGTCTATGCGTATGTAAGTCGAGGTACCATCGCGGTCATGTCGGATCCGCTCGACCCACGCAAGAGCCTCTATCGCGCGGAGGACGTCGCCGGTCTGTGCCGAAAAAAGCAGGTGGGACGCAAGCGCGAAGCGCTCGCCGCCGGGACCATATTCGGTGCCGAACCCTGCATTTACAACAGCATTACCACCTTCTCAAAAGGCCGGCCCTACTACCGGGGGCGGGATAGCATCCGGCTTTCGGACGCGGCGACGCTTGAAGACGTGGCGGCCATTCTCTGGAACGCGCGCGCCCCCGTTTCCTTCGAGAGCGGCGAATTACCGCTACAGGGCGACGAGCGCGGCAGGCAATGCGCGTTCACATCGCTGGCAGCGCTCGCGGCCTGTGGACACTCGACCCTCGGACGCACGGACAGCGCACTGCATGTCGAGGCCGGCCGGCTCGTGGCGCTCATCGCACAAGCGTTTGGTGCGCGACGCGGCGCGAACGCACAAATGACGCATGAGCGGCTCGCGCTTGGTTGGGGCCAGGACCGCGATGGGGCCGAACTTATCCGCCGTGCCTTAGTCCTCGTGGCCGACCATGAGATTACGAGTTCCGCGTTCGCCGCCAGGATTACCGCCTCCACCGGCGCGTCGCTGCCCGGATGCCTGCTCACGGGACTCGCGACTTTTTCCGGCCCACTGCATGGCGACGCGTCAGGCCGCGTGCGGGCCGTGTTCGACGACGTCGGAAGACTCGGTGCGCAGCACGTGGTTGCCCATCACTTGCAGTCGGCCATTCCGATCCCCGGGTTCGGACATCATCTGTACCCGGACGGCGATCCGAGGGCGGCCGCAGTGCTCGAAGTGCTGAATCCGCCTCAAGAGATCACGTCGTTCATCAACAAGGTGATGGAGCTGACCGGGCTCAAGCCAAATATCGACGTTGCGCTTGCGGCCCTGACGGCTCAACTGGCGTTGCCGCGCGATGCGTCGTTCGCGTTGTTCGCAACAGCCCGGAGCGTCGGTTTGCTCGCGCACTGTATTGAGCAACTCCGGGTGAGCAAGGTCATACGGCCACGAGGCCGCTATACCGGGCCG
Organism: Paraburkholderia sprentiae WSM5005; assembly: GCF_001865575.2. Classification (NCBI taxonomy): domain Bacteria; kingdom Pseudomonadati; phylum Pseudomonadota; class Betaproteobacteria; order Burkholderiales; family Burkholderiaceae; genus Paraburkholderia; species Paraburkholderia sprentiae. Next base: position 855,859 of record NZ_CP017563.2, on the reverse strand, counting down.
GCGCTGGAAGACGTCGCCCCCGAGTCGCCTGCGGAAGGCAGCGGGAATACGCTCGATCCAGCCACGCTCGACAAGAATCGCTTATTCAGGCCGGTTGGGCGCTGACAGACGCTTACCTGGATCTTTGCCGAAACAAAAACCTCGAAGTGAATCTCGACATCACGGCCGCGCCCCGAGCGCCTGATACAGCGCGGCCGTATCGGCATAACGCTGCGCGGCGGCTTTCGTGCGATCGAGTCCGGTCTGCAATGCCTGCCGCTGCGTATCGAGCAGCGTCAATTGACTGATGCCGCCCGCCTGATACCGCTGACTGGCGATCGTGGCGCTGCGTTGCGCGCTGCGCTGAGCCGCATCGAGCGCCTGTAGTGCAAGCGCGTCCTGATCGAGCGCGCGCAACGCGTCGGCGACCTGTTGCAGTCCCTGCAGCACGGTTTGCTTGTAGACCGCGAGCGCTGCTTGCCAGGCCGCTTCGGACGAACGCTTGCGCGCCAGCAGCTCGCCGCCGTGAAACAGCGGCTGCGTGAGACCCGCGCCGATATTCCATACGTTGAAGCCCGTCAGCAGATCGGAGACGTTGACGCGTTCGGTCGCCGCGCTGCCCGACAGCGTGATGCGCGGATACAGGTTCGCGGTTGCCACGCCGATATTCGCGCTCGCCTGATGCAACAGCGCCTCGGACGCGCGGATGTCGGGCCGCTGCCGCGCGAGCGTCGACGGCAATGTCAGCGGCAGGTCAACCGGCAGCACGAGCGTATCGAGGTCGAGCGCGGCGAGCTCGTGGGTGGCGCTCAGTTGCGCCGGCGCGCGTCCCAGATAGATCGCGAGTTGATGATCGGTCTGCGCGAGCTGCGTGCGCAACGGCGGTAACGTCGCGCGGGTTTGCTGCACGAGCGTGCGCTGGCTCAGCAGATCGACCTCGGAGATACCGCCCGCACGGTAGCGGTGTTCGGCAATATCGAGTTGCTGCGTCTGGTTCGCGAGCAGCGCTTGCGTGAGGGCGAGTTGCCGAGCGAGCGACGCATGCCGGATCGTCGCCGTGACGACATTGCCCGCGACGGTCAAACGCGCCGCATCGAGTTCGTATTGCTGATAGTCGACCTGCGCGGCCACCGCTTCGAGCGCGCGGCGATTCGCGCCGAACAGATCGAGCGTGTACGACACGGTGACCTGTGCGCTGTACAGCGTGAACGGCGCAAACGAGCGGCCCTGCGTCAACTGGCCGAAGCCGAGCGCCTCGGGATCGATTTTCTCGCGCGTGGTCGACAGGCTCGCATCGACTTGCGGCCATAGCGTGCCGCCCGCCTGCGCGCGATAGTCCTGCTGCGCTTCGTCGAGCGTCGCGCGGGCTTGCGCGAGGGTCGGGCTATCGTCGAGCGCCTGTTGCACGAGCGCGTCCAGCACCGGCGAGCCGAAGGCACGCCACCAGCCATCGCCGGGCAGCTCGGTCGGCACGAAGTGTTGGGCGGCGCCGCCGGGACCATCGGATGCGACGGTGCTGGCCGCAAGCGGCGCGGCTGTATAGCTCGACACGCTGGTGACGTCGGGTCGATGGAAATCCGGGCCGACGGTACACGCGCACAATGCCGCGCTTGCGCCGCAGGCGGCGAGCCGGTGCATGGTGAACCTGCAAGCCACGCGGCCAGATGCAACGACACGAAAGCCAGGAGCGGGACACATTGCAGGCCTTCCTCAATCGAGCGTGCGTCGATAGAACTTCACGGCGATCCCCATCACGACGCACAGAAAGATCAGCAGCGGCCACACATGCGGCCACATGTCGGCCCAACCGACGCCCTTGAGCAGAATGCCGCGCACGAGCCGGTTGAAGTAGGTGAGCGGCAACAGGTTGCCGATGTACTGCGCCCACTTCGGCATGCCCGCGAACGGGAACATGAAACCCGACAACAGGATGTTGGGCAGGAAATAGAACATCGTCAGTTGCATGGCCTGCAACTGGTTCTGCGCGAGCGACGACAGCGTAATGCCGATCGTCAGATTGGCCGCAACGAACAGCAGGGCGGACAGATACAGCGCGATCAGACTGCCTTCGAACGGCACATTGAACACGAAGCGCGCCGCCGCGAGAATGATGCTGACCTGCACCAGACCGATCGCCACGTAAGGCACGATCTTGCCGGTCATCACTTCGAGCGGCAGCACCGGCGTGGCGAGCAGATTTTCCATCGTGCCGCGTTCGCGTTCGCGCGTGATTGCGAGGCCCGTCATCATCACCATCGTCATCGTCAGGATCACGCCCATCAGGCCGGGCACCACGTTGTACTGGGTGATGCTTTCGGGGTTGTAGAGCCGATGCAATTGAACGTCGAAAGCGGCGGGGCCGACCGCGAGCGACGAGAGCGGACCGGTGAGGTCCTTCTGCAACACCGACTGCGCGATCGAGGGCAGCGCGCCAAGCGCGGTGCCCACCGCGGTCGGGTCCGTCGCGTCGGCTTCGACGAGCAGCGATGGGCGCACGCCCTTGGCCAGATCGCGCGTGAAACCGACGGGAATATTCAGCACGAACAACACCTTGCCCTGCGCGAGCGCGCGGCGGCCGGACGCTTCGTCGGGCAGCGTCGACACGATGTCGAAGTAATCGGAGTTGCGCATCGCCATCATGAAACTGCGCGTGAACTCGCTGTGGTCGGCGGCGATCACGGCGGTCGGCAGATGCTTCGGGTCGGTATTGATCGCGAAGCCGAACAGCGCCATCTGCATGATCGGCAGGACGATCATCATCGCAAACGTGATGCGGTCGCGCTTCAATTGCAAAAACTCCTTGCGCACGATGCTCCACCAACGCATCAGCGAAAAGCGGGGAAGGCGGCGTGCGGAATTCACGATGCCGGCTTCCCGGAAGGGGTGGCGTAATTGTCGGTCGAGCGGTTCATCATGAAGATGAACACGTCCTCCAGGCCGGTTTCCTGTCTTTCGATCCGCAGCGCCGGGTTAGAGCCACCCAGCTGGTCGATCGTCGCGTGGAGTGCCGGCGTGTCGGGACCGCTCACGTGCAGCGACGAACCGAACGCCACCGTCTGCTCGACGCCGGGCGAGCGGCGCAGCCGGTCGCCGAGCTCGACGAGATTCGGGCCGTACACGGCCCACGTCACGAGCCCTTGTGAATCGGTGACCTGTTTCGACGTGCCCTGCGCGAGCAGCTTGCCGTACGCGATATAGGCGAGCTTGTGGCAGCGTTCCGCTTCGTCCATATAGTGCGTGCTGACGAGCACCGAGATGCCGCGCGCCGCGAGGCGGTGCAGCTCTTCCCAGAAGTCGCGGCGCGCGCTCGGGTCGACACCCGCGGTCGGTTCGTCGAGCAGCAGCAGTTCCGGCTCATGCAGCATGCAGGCGGCCAGCGCGAGACGCTGCTTCCAGCCGCCCGATAGTGCGCCGGCCAGTTGCGTCGCGCGGCTCTGCAGGCCGAGCTGTTCGAGCGCGCGGTCCACCGCCTCGCGGCGGTTTTTCATCTCATAGAGGCGCGCGACGAAGTCGAGGTTTTCGCGGATCGACAGATCTTCCCAATAGGAGAAGCGCTGCGTCATATAGCCGGTGCGCCGCTTGATCTGCGCGCTGTCCTTCACGATGTCGTAGCCGAGACAGGTGCCGCTGCCGGAGTCCGGTGTCAGCAGCCCGCACATCATGCGGATGCAGGTGGTCTTGCCGCTGCCGTTTGGGCCGAGAAAACCGAAAATCTCGCCGCGCTGCACGCGCAGCGTGACGTCGTTGACCACGTGCTTCGTGCCGAAATGTTTGTTCAGCCCATGCACGTCGATCGCGTACCCGGGGTCGCTCGCGTTGCCGGAAGTCGCGGGCGCACTCATTGCAGCGTGACCGTGACAGGCTGGCCGGGCCGCAGCTTCGGCGCATCGGCGGTTTGCGGTCTGGCCTCGACCATGAACACGAGCTTCGCGCGGCTTTCGTTGCTGAAGATCACCGGCGGCGTGTACTCGGCCTGGTCCGAGATGAAGCTCAGCACGGCTGGCACATCGGCGGCGCAACCGTCGCAATGAATCGATACGCGACGGCCCGGCGCGAGCGAGCCGACCACCCCCTGCGCCACGAAGAAGCGCACCTTGACGTTCTCCGGCGGCAGCATGCGCACCACGGGGCTGCCGGCCGGCACCCATTCGCCGCTGCGATACATCGTGTCGAACACGAGGCCCGCGTGCGGCGCGTGCACGCTTTTCTGATCGAGCTTCCATTGGGCTTGGCCGAGCTGGGCCTGCGCCGCATCGACCTGTGCCTGTTGCGCGCGGATCTGTTCGATCCGTCCGGGCAGACGCGCGACGGCGAGCTGGCTTTGCAGCTCGCGCACGCGTGCGGCGCTCGACAGCGCGTTCGCGCGCGAGTCGTCGAGCTGGCTTTGCGCGATGCCGCCCGCGCCGAATTGCTGTTCGTCGCGGCGAAATTGGGTCGCGGCGCGCGCCGCGTCGGCTTCGGCCTGCACGAGTTGCGCGCGTGTCACGTCGACTTCCGGCGCACGCTTGCCGGTGCCAAGATCGGCGAGCTGGGCGCGGGCCGAGCGCAGTTGCTGGTTGGCCTGTGCCACGGCCTCGGTTTCGTTTCGCGCTTCGAGCGCGAAGAGCGGGGTGTTCTGCGCGACGGTCTGCCCGCGCGTGACCGCGAGTTCGGTCAACTGTCCCGCCTGGGACGACGCGAGATACAGGAACTCACCTTCCACGTAACCTTGCCACGTGTTCGCCGGTTGTCGCGAACAGCTCGCGCACACGAGGCAGAGTGCGAGCAACGCGGCACGTCCGGACGAGTTGGCGAACGCAGTCATGACGGCTTGCCTTTCGCGCGGCGCGCCGTGGACGCAGCCGTGCCTTTGGCCTTGCGCGCCGAGCTTGCGCTCATGCCTTGCGTGAGCAGGGCGACGACGTGGCGTTCGAGCGTCGCGCGATCGAACGAGGTACGCGGATTCAGGCGCTGCCAGATCCTGGCGGTTGCCTGCGGCAGCATCACGAGCGCCAGTACCGAATTGAACAGCAGCAAGGGTTCGAGCCGCCCGTTCAATTCACCCGAGGCGCAGCCACGCGCGATGTTCTGGCCAAACGCGGCGAGCTTTTGCGTGGGGATGTGCGCAAACGCGCGCTCGCGCAGCAGACCGCCTTCGTTGACGATTTCGCGCAGCCATAGCGAAGGCAGCCACGGCATGGTTTCGGTGACGTCGAACATGCGCTTGACGATGCCTTGCGTCAGCGCGAGCGGATCGCCGTGTTCGGGATCGACCGGGTCCCAGATCGCGCTGAACGCGGCGACGAGCCTTTCCGCGAACAATGCGTCGAGCAGTTTTTCGCGTGTGTGGAACCAGTAGTGCACCATCGCGGACGTGACGCCGCTCGCCGCGGCGATCTGCGCAACCGTCGTGTTGGCGATACCGCGCTCGGCGAACAGCGCCACCGCGACATCGAGCAGATGATCGCGTGCGTCGAAGTCCTGTGGATGAGGACGGCGACCCATTCGCGAACGGGCGGCTTGGGGCATGGGGAGCGGACTAATTGATGAATTAGTTAGTTTCAACTCGTTGATATTAGGATGTTTTCCGGTGAGGCGAAGGAGGGGAAACCCTGGCGGCGAAATGGCTTGAGCCATTCGCGTTGGCAACGCGTTTCCCACTGAGCCCGTGTGATGTTTCCATTTCCGAGAGCTTAACGATTACTGTCTATCTCCCTGTAATTGGGATTCACAACTAATCGCAGCGTAATACCATTTTAATAACGATTTGTTCTGTAAGACGCGGTAAGAGAATGGGGACTTGCTTGGTGTGCTGTCACACACAGTCCTCGATAATGACTTCATAAAATGCCCGTCGATTTGACGACCATCGTGCATTTATTCGCGTGTTGAGTTGTGCACTAAAAAGGGGCTTGGATATGAAGCGCTGCAGGGTATTGGTAATAAACGATTATGCGTCGATGGGCGGCGCGGAGGTTGTTTATCAGCAATCGGCAGATCTTCTGAGCCGACTGCCCGGCGTCGACGTCGAACGCTTCGACGACACTCATTTTCCGGTGGGAACCACCAAGTGGTCCAGGTCCTGGAATGTCCCGGCCGCGCGTGCACTCGAGAAGACTATTGTCGAATTTCGTCCGCATCGAGTGATGGTCCATAACTACCATAACGCTTTATCGAATTCGATACTGAGCGTTATCGCGCGTCAAAAACGAAAGCTCGGCTTCCGCGCCTATCACACGAGCCATGATTACCATCTCGTCTATTACAACCCGGCACTGCAATACTTCGACAAGCGGCGCCCGGTGATTCTGCCGCTGGAGGTGTTGGGCACGCGCGCGGCGCTCACTCACCGGTCGACGACGAAAGGCTTGGTGCACGACATGATGACGAAGTGTTACTGGCACGCCGTCCGCGAGGCATTTCCGCCCGCGCAGATCTTTGAAACGATCGTATGTCCGAGCGCTTTCATGGAAGAAGCGCTGCATCGCAGTGGCATCACGAATACGAGAGTCGTTTTCAATCCGTCTTCGGTACCCGTCGCGCTTCAACCTTCGAGCGCTGCCGACAAGCAGAGATTCAAGATCGCCTTTGTCGGCAGGATTTCACAGGAAAAGGGACTCGCGGAATTCATCGAGCTCGCACAACGCGTGAATTTTCATCGCATCGACGTCATAGGCGTGTACGGGGACGGGCCCGAGCGCCGTGCTATGGAGCAGCGCTTCGCGTCGCTCATCGAGCTCGGCAAACTGGTCTTTTTCGGCAGGTTGCCGCAAGAAGAATTGTTTCCCCGGATGCGGCGATTCGCCGACGCGGTCGTCGTGCCATCGTTGGGAGCCGAAAATGCGCCGCTCGTCATTGTCGAGGCCGCCATGCTCGGCATGCCTGCCCTCGTTCACGACGGCGGCAGCATGGCCACGACCGGCGACGCGGTAGGCAACAAGATCAAATTTCGGTCCGAGCCGGAGAGCTTCACGCTGGCACTGGATCGACTGGCGATGCATCTCGCGGACAACGGCCGACAGTATTCACTCGCGGAGTATCTGCCCGAGCACTACCAGCAGCGGCTCGTGGACATCATGCAAATCGGCGGGCATGCCGGCACCTCGCCTTCGAGGCGGACGGACGAGGCGGTCTGCTGACAAGCTGCGCCGGCTACGGTGAGCAGCTGCGCCGATTCGCAGACTGAGCGCGGCGAACGTCCTTGGTGAATTTCGGCAGTTTCGCAAAAAGCAAAGCGCCGCGCGCGCGATCTGTGTGCGCGAAGCGCATTTTCGCCGGAAATTTCTATACTTTCTCTAGCGCACCCGGCAGGATCGACCCCGTACGACCCAAACAAAAACACGTCAACGAAACGAAAGAATCGAAGCGAATCGAAGCGAACACGCGGCGCGCGCATCGCGGCTCACGTGCGATTCGTATGAGGAGGGAGACATGGGACACTCCGCAACCGCCGCGCCGGCGAAGGAAGGCCACGGCGAAACGTCACCGGCTCTTCCCGCGCTCGCGCTGGCCGCGCTCGGCGTAGTCTATGGCGACATCGGCACGAGCCCGCTCTATACGCTCGCCACCGTGTTCGATCCCAGCAACGGCCTCGCGCTCAATGCCTTGAACATCGTCGGCATCGTTTCGCTGATCTTCTGGTCGCTGATGATCGTCGTGTCGCTCAAGTACGTCGTGCTGATCCTGCGGGCCAATAATCACGGCGAGGGCGGCATCATGGCGCTGCTCGCGCTGGCGTCGTCGTCGATCGCGTCGCGGCCGCGCTTGCGTCGGGGGCTTCTCGTGGTGGGCGTGATGGGCGCGGCGCTCTTCTTCGGCGATAGCGTCATCACGCCGGCCATTTCCGTGCTGAGCGCCGTGGAGGGACTCGAAGTCGTCGAGCCCGCGCTCAAGACCTATGTGATTCCGGTGACGCTCGCCGCGCTGATCGTCCTGTTCGTCACGCAAAAACGCGGCACTGGCGGAATCGGCGCGGTGTTCGGGCCGGTGATGGTGCTCTGGTTCGCCGCGATCGGCGTGGCGGGCGTTGCGAATATCATGGCCGCGCCCGTCGTGCTCTACGCGCTCAATCCGCTGGAAGGGCTCGCCTTCTGCATGCATCACCGCTGGCTCGCATTCGTCGCGCTCGGCGCGGTTGTACTCTCGCTGACGGGCGCCGAGGCGCTCTACGCCGACATGGGCCATTTCGGCAAACGACCCATTCGTCTTACGTGGTTCGGGGTCGTTTTCCCCGCGCTCGCGCTCAACTATCTGGGCCAGGGCGCGCTGCTGCTAGCCAACCCCGGCGCGGTGCAAAACCCGTTTTACCGGCTGTTCCCGCAATGGGCCATCGTGCCGATGATCGTGCTGGCAACGATCGCCACCGTGATCGCCTCGCAGGCCGTAATTTCAGGCACCTATTCGATGACGATGCAGGCCATGCAGCTTTCCTTCCTGCCGCGCATGAACATCGTGCATACGTCGGAGCGCGAGATCGGGCAAATCTATGTGCCCGGCATCAACTGGATCCTGCTGATCGCCGTGGTTGCGGCCGTGTTGGGCTTTCGCTCGTCCACGGCGCTCGGGTCCGCGTATGGCATCGCGGTGACCGGCACGATGCTGATCACAACCTTCCTCACGTTCTTCGTCGTGCGTTACGCATGGCGCTACAACTGGCTGGTCTGCCTGCTGTCCACCGCGTTCTTCTTCGTGATCGACGCGTTGTTCTTCTCCGCGAATTTGCTGAAGATCGTGGATGGCGGCTGGTTCCCGCTCGTGATCGGCGCGATCGTGTTCACGGTCATGGCGACGTGGGGACGCGGCTGGGAAATGATGGTGGCCGAAGCGCGCGCGCGGGCGGGCAAGATGCCGCTCAAACCGTATCTGACTTCGCTGCTCGAAAAGTCGCCGACGCGCGTGGGCGGTACGGCGATCTTCCTCACGCCGAACGCCGAAGCAGTGCCGCACGCGCTCGTCAACAACCTGCGGCACAACCGTGTGCTGCATGAGCGTACGGTGTTCCTGAGCGTGGTCACGAAGAGCGTGCCGTGGGTGGCCGATAGCGAGCGTGTGCGGATCAAGCCGCTGTGCGCGGGCTGCTGGCACGCCACGGTGAGCTACGGATTCAAGGACGACGTGGACTTGCCGCGGACGCTGGCCGGCTACAAATCGCCGGAACTCGCCTTCGATCTGGACGATACCTCGTGGTTCCTGAGCCGTGCGGCCGTCGTGCCAAAACGCGGGCACGGCATGGCGTTATGGCGCGAGCGCCTTTTCGCGGTGATGCTGCACAACGTGGGCAATATCGCGGCGTTCTTCAAACTGCCGGCCAATCGCGTGATCGAAGTGGGCGCGCGCGTGGAGATCTAGCGCGGCTGTTCAGCAAGCGCGGAGTAACGGGCGGCCTCGATAAATGAAGAGACCGTGTTGTGCTGGTCGGCAGTTGTGCGCCCGCATCGTGCGGATTCCGCCAGCACGTCGAGGTCTGGTGCCGCTGATCGCCGCGCGAATCGTGAATTACCAACTCTTGCTGCGCCGAGGCCCATGGCCACGTCGCAGCGACCCTCTGATACTCGGGTTTGAAACTTGCTCCCAACGACCAACCCGCCGCTCGAATCGGCGCGCGCGTGTTGCCGCGCGGCAGGCGGGCATGGAAGGATTCGCGCGCCGCATCCAGCCAGGAGACGTGTCATGGGAGACGAGACTCACCAGAATCACAAATACGACCGCCGCCGCTTTCTTGCTGGCGTAGCCGCAGTGGCCGGCAGCGTTGCGCTACCGGGCTGCGGCGGCGGTGGATCGGGAGGAGATGACGGATCGGGCGGCACCGGCGGCGACCCGGCGCGCTCGATTACCGACATTCCCTCGCCCGACGGCGCCGACCGCTATAGCCTGCCGCGCCCCGCGTTGCCCGCGCCGGCCAGCTCGGGCATCGACTTTGTCGTGCTCGTCACGATGGAAAATCGTTCGTTCGACCATTTCCTCGGCTGGGTGCCGGGCGCCGAGGGCATGCCCGCGAACCGGCAGTTCAAGGACGCGTTCGGCGCGACGCAAACGCCGTTTTCGCTGTCGGGCAATCCCGCATACGGATATCAGGCGTGCGCCTATCAGGACCCCAATCACGGCTTCACGGGAGCACGCACACAACTGGCCGCGGGAGCGATGAATGGCTGGCTGCTCACCCCCGGCACGAGTCAGCACCAGGGCGACCTGCTGCCTATCGGTTACTACACGTCGGGCGATCTGCCATTCTTCAAAGCCGTGGCGAGCAGTTACACGATCGGCGATTTCTACTTCAGCGGCATCCTGACCAGCACGTTCCCCAACCGCCTCTACCTGCATAGCGGTGCCACGGACCGGCTCGATGACCGCGCCGATACGTCGTCGCTCGCGACGATCTGGGACAGGCTGAGCGACGCGAATGTCGATGGTAACTACTACTATCACGACGTACCGTTCACGGCGCTTTATGGCACGCGGTATCTCGGCATTTCGCGCCCGTTCGCGGAGTTCCTCGTGAATGCCGCGACGGGGACCTTGCCACCATTCTGCATGGTCGAGCCGTCTTTCACTGGGGAGCCGGAAGGCGTGTCGAGCGACGATCATCCGCATGCGGACGTCCGCGATGGCGAGGCGTTTCTCGGGCAAGTCTACGAGGCGCTGCGCACGAGTCCAACGTGGAGCCGCACATTGATGATCATCGTCTACGACGAATGGGGCGGGTTTCTCGAGCACGTGGTACCGCCCACCAGGCCGATCAGCAACAACGAGCTCACGCTCGGCAACGACGGCAAGCTCGGGTTTCGCGTGCCGCTCGCGCTGCTTGGCCCGCGCGTGCGCGCAGGCTCGATCGCGCGCTATCCGTTCGACCCCAGCTCGATTCACGCGCTCCTGCAATGGCGCTTTGGCCTGCAGCCGCTCGGCGTGCGCGGCAGCGATCCGGCGACGGTCAATCTCGCCTACGCGCTCGATTTCACCGGCGCGCCGCGCACCGACGCGCCCGCGTTCACGATCGCGCAGGGCCCGTTCGGCGGAGCGTGCCTGGGGGCGGTCGCGCCTTCGCCGTCCAGCTCGGTATCCGTGATCGACCAGTCGCAAAAGCCGGCGATCAACCCGACGGCGGACCGCTTCGCGGATCTGCGCGCGAAGGCGGCTTCATTAGGATTCCGGACCGGGAGCTAACGCTCGGTTTCCGCCTAAAATAAGCGGGCCGCAAGCCGGCGCCGGATTGGGCTGCGCTGGATTTTGACGCCGGCGCGCGCGGCGGGATGCGCGGCCTCGTGAAGGCATATGCCTTAGGCGCAGTTTGCTCAGAAACGCTTGCGCGCGACATCGTTTTGCGAAGCGGGTCCCGCATTTGCTGTGGGGACCCCTTCGAAGCCCCGCGGTAGCGTGCAACGTGTCATCGGCACGCGCGGCGGGCCGCCTACGTCGACGTCACCGCGTCGTCCTCAACGGGTCCGCCGATGCCATCTCCCGACGATTTCCCCTGCCTGTCGTTTCGCGCGTGGCCATCCCGCCGCGCTGCGGCCTGCGTGGCCGCCGCACTGGCGTTCGCTGCGAGCACCCGCGTCAGCGCGCAATCCGCGCCGACCTACCCGCAGACTCAGCCCGCCGTGCCGGCCGTCGCGCTGCCCGCATCGGCCGTCGCTGCGAATGCCGCCAGCAGCGCTGCGCTCCGGCAGGCCGAAAACACGGATCACGCGCAGCCGTCGCCGGTCGTGCCGACGCCGCCGTCCGAGCTGTACGGCGAGCTGTATCGCGACGTCGAGCTGGCGCGTCTTTACGCGGACAGCAAGACGTTCGCCGATATGTCGCCAGACGAACCGCCGACGCAGGTCGTCGCCGACTACAACAGCCGGCGCGCGCAGCCGCAGTTCGACCTGAAGCAATTCGTCGAACGGCGCTTCACGCTGCCCCCACGCGCGCCGAAGCGCTACGCGTCCGATCCGAACGAGAGCGTCACCGCGCACATCGACACGCTGTGGAACGTGCTGCGCCGCGAGCCGGACGCAAACGCCAGCCCGTACTCGTCGCTGTTGCCGCTGCCATCGCCGTACATCGTGCCGGGCGACCGCTTCGACGAGATTTACTACTGGGATTCGTACTTCATCCTGCTCGGGCTCGACGCGAGTGGCCAGCATGCGCTCGTCGACGACGAGCTGAACAATTTCTCGACGTTGATCGACCGTTATGGCCACATACCCAACGGCAATCGCACGTATTACCTTAGCCGCTCGCAGCCGCCGTTTTTCGCGCAGATGGTGCAGCTCGTCGCGCGCAAAGAGGGCGATCAGGTCTATGCCCACTATCTGCCCGAGCTGCGCCGTGAATACGCGTACTGGATGGCCGGCAGCGAGCATCTCGCGCCTGGCAACGCCGCGCACCATCTTGTGCGCCTCGCCGACGGCACGCTGCTCAACCGCTACTGGGACGAGCGCGCGGCGCCGCGTGACGAGTCGTACCGCGAGGATGTGATGACGGCGCAGCAGATGCCGCAACGCGATGCGCAGGATTTGTGGCGCAATTTGCGCGCGGGCGGCGAAACCGGTTGGGATTTCAGCTCACGCTGGTTCGCCGACGGCAAGACCCTCGCGACCGTCGACGTGACGTCGCTAGTGCCCGTGGACCTGAACTGCCTGATGGTGGACCTCGAACGCACGCTCGCGAAAGCCTACCGTGTGACCGGCGACGCAGGCCACGCCGAGAACCTCGAACTGCGCGCCCGTGTGCGCGCGGATGCAATCCGCCGGGTGCTGTGGGATCCGCAACTGCACGCATTCGGCGACTACGACTTCGTGCACCGCACGCTCACGCATCGGCTCACTGCCGCGACCGTGTATCCCCTCTACGCCGGGGTCGCGACGCGCAACGACGCGCGCGAGGTGGCGCAGACGATCCGACGCGATCTGCTGCGCCCGGGCGGTCTCGCGACGACGCGGACCACCACCGGCCAGCAGTGGGACGAACCGAACGGCTGGGCGCCGCTGCAGTACCTCGCGGTGATGGGGCTGCGCCGCTATAGCGAGCCGGAGCTCGCGCGCGATATCGCGACCCGCTGGATTCGCACCGACGTTGCGTACTATCAGCGCACCGGCGAGCTCGTTGGACCTCAAAGTATAATAGATGAATGCCCGCAGGGCTCCGTCCAGCAAGGGCTTCAGCCGAATGGAAGCGAAGGCTCGACCGCTGGTGTGCTACGCGTGCTGATGCAGCTCTATCCGGACGCGATGAGTTCAACGAAGCTCGATTGCCGCGAATAGATTCGCTCAATAGAGCTAGTACGCCACAGGATAGATGGACCATGTCAACGAAAGCGCAAAGCGCGACAAGCAACACGCCACGAATCTATACATACGCCCGTTTTTCCAGCTTACAGCAGGCAGACGGTAGCTCGATCGCACGGCAGGATGCCTACGCCGAAGCGTGGGCCAAGCAGCACGGCCTGATACTCGATCGCTCGTTACGCATGGAGGACCGCGGCAAGTCCGCTCACAAGGGCGAGCACGTAAAGAAGGGCGGCGCGCTCGGCGCGTTCATCGAGCGTATCAAGGCCGGTGACGTCGTACCCGGCGATACGCTGATCGTCGAAAACCTTGACCGCCTGAGCCGCCAGAGCGCGCAGGACGCGCAGACGCAGTTCAACGCCATCGTGAATACCTACGGCGTCGATATCGTCACGATGCACGACGGCGTACGCTACAACCGTGAGGAACTAGCGCGCGATCCATCGCCGCTATTCCTTGCGCTCGCGGTCATGGTCCGGGCGTACGACGAGAGCAGTCGGAAGTCGTCGAACGCTCGCGGGGCGTATCGGGACAAGTGCGAGCGCTGGCTTAAAGGCGAGTATCGCGGACTGATCGGACAGCCGAGGCATATTCGCGCATCAGACGGAAAGCTGATCAAAGGCACAGATCCGATCTGGATTCTCTACGACACGGAAGCGAAGCGTTTCGAGCTTGTACCCGAGAAGGCTGCTGCAATGCAACGAATCATCGAACTCTATAGGCAGGGCCACGGTTCGGTCGAGATCACGCGCCGCATGGAGACCGAAGGGCTAACGATTAGTGACAAGCGCGCGGTCGTCAGAATCCACAAGCTGATTACCTATCCCGCGTTGAAAGGCGACAAGGTGGTCGTCGTAGACGGCCAGACCTATACGCTCAAGGGCTACTATCCGCCGGTCGTAACCGAGACCGAGTTCGACGAACTACAGTTGCTCGTCGGCAAGAGGGGCGTCCGCAAAGGCAAAGGTAAAGTCCCTGCCATCCTGACGGGTATGAAGATGTGCTATTGCGGGTACTGCCGCCAACTTATGGTCGGGCAGACGCTTACGACAACGCGAGCAGATGGAACAACGCATCAGAACTTTCGTCGCTTGCGCTGCGGTTCGTATGCCAATCGAGCGGCTGACTGTCGAGGCGGTGCCAGTTGTAGCGGCGTCCCGGTTGAGAAGGCGATCATGACGTTCTGCGCAAACCAGATGAATCTCGATCATCTGTTCACCGGCAACGACAAGTCAGATCCGCTCATGAGGCAACTGACGGCGAAGCGGGCTTCGCTCGCGAAGACAGACCTGAAGCTTAAGGGTATCAAGGACGAGATGCTGAATGGCGACGCGCTACCGTCGACGTTCCGCGAAGTCTTGCGCGAGCTTGAGACGAACAAGCGAACGCTGACGCAGGCGATCACGAAGCTCGAGCGCGAACTGTCCATCAATTCGGCTGCGCAACCCGCACCGGCTGAGACGTGGGCCGAACTCGTCTCGGACGTCATGGCGCTCGATTACGATGCCAGGATGAAGACGCGTAGGTTAGTACAGGAGACGTTCGAACGCATCGACGTTTTCTCGAAGGGGTTCGAGTGCGATGGCGAGCATATGGCCGTTCGGGTAACGTCGAAGCGCGGCGTGGTCATGGGCTTCGAATTTAACCGGCGAACCGGAGAACTGATTGAGGCAACAAAGACGCGCAAGTCGAAACCACTACCCAAACCGGCCCGCACGCCTCGAATGAAATGAGCGCAAGCGAATTCGGATAATAAGGCGGCCCCTATCGTGGGCCGCTTTTTATTCGTCGTCGCTATCCTGCAAGAGTCCTTCGGGCGTAGAGTAGATCCGTAATAGGCTTTCGCCGACAAGGACCTGTCGGTACGATAGGATAGCCAAGTCCCAAATTTCTTGTGCTACTTCTGGCCCCGCGTCGAGGACTTTGCCATCTTGGTCGATAACCGCGAGTGTCGCGGGTCTACCATCCTCACCGGTAATTGTGTAGCCTTCCCATTGAACTGCGCTCACTTGAAAGGGTATTAAATATGAGTTCCGAAACGCCCGTTTGGACCCATTGGGCGTGAGATGCTGCAATTTCTCGAAGCGTTGGCCGGCGATCACGGCCTTGTCACGATGCGCCTCGATGCAACGCTAAACGCGGCACCATTCTATCGTCGCTGCGGTTGGTCGGGCGATTTGGTTTCGAGATACCGCACGACGCGTGGACCTGAATTGGCTTGCGTCCCGATGACGAAGCGTCTCGCCGTCCCAGGGTAGGTTGCCCCCGGCCGACGGCTGTCACCCGCGTCGGGTAGCGGTCGGCCATGAACGGTCGCTCGACACGGAATCCTAAACTAGTCATCCGAAATATAACGTCTACACACAAAGATCATTTTGTGTGTCAACATTGACAACATGGAACTTCGTAACGTCCCGAGCAAGGCTCACCACCATCACGGTCGCTATCCATTGCGCCGTGGTCCGTTACGTCCATAGCAAGGAATCGAGGGTTTTCATTCCCCCTTTCCATGCACAAACGACCAAGGCGCCTTAGGCGCCTTTTTTATTTTCTAAACCGAAGAGGATTCTCATGACCATGATTCGCGGAACCCGTTTCATCGTTGGTAAGGAAGCCGCGCAAATACGCGCTCTGGAAAGTCAGTTCCGGAGCTATCTTCATTGACGTTGGAGCAGAAGAGGCTATCGTTCCGGCCTTGTGGTCGCAAGATACGTTCATTCAAAAGGCCGGCGGCAGTGAAATCATCGGCCAAATGTGGGCGTTCCCGGATAAAAAGGGACGCGACTGCTGCCTGATCCCGGAGGCGACGGCTCTTTTCCAGGAGCGGTGTATGGAGCTGCTGGGGCGCCGACAGGAGCGAATGTTGTTTTATATCGCTCGATGCTATCGCTATGAACGACCGCAAGCTGGTCGGTATCGTGAATTCTCGCAACTGGGATTCGAGTATCTATGCCCCGATCCCGAATTGGCGGTCAAGCGTAGCCAGGAGATAGCGATTGGTTTTTTTGATTCACTTGGACTTAGCTATGAAATCGACGGCTCAGCTCGGAGGGGCCTCAGCTACTATCTGAGCGGCCGAGGCTTCGAGATGCGCTGCACCGAACTCGGAGCGCAACAGCAGGTGGTAGGCGGCGGGGCATATCGGGAAGGCGCGGGCTTCGGCATCGGCGCGGAACGGCTGCTCCTGGCGATGACAGCGCAAGGGCTCGCATAGCTAGCACACCCGACGCGGAACAGCTTGATTGTGATCAATCGCAAGCCTCATATCGCGATTGATACGCTGTCGGGTGAGGACGCGAATGTCCGCTTCCCGCTACCTCGACCGTCCCTTGTGGGTCGACTTGCGACGATCCTCCGCTGCGGGCCGGCAAGCGGTGCTCAATTCAGCTATCGGTCCGGGTTCGGCCAGGAGCGGTCAGTCGACAGCGCGGCTCAGATCATTAACAATCGGCGTGCTCCTGCGTTTGGATAAAACATCACACTCTCACCAACCCTCAATGTCGAGGAAGGTTAATGCATTCAGAAATAAACTCTCTTGCCCAAATGCTCGATCAGGCGGAAGCATTGCTTCGCTCCTATGGACAGGTTCGATGGGCGGAATGGTTGACCAAGGATGCAAGGCTGATTCGCTCTCTGGATGGCTATGGCCTCGAACATTTGCTTTCCGCATATGGAGGAATGGGCAGCCTGAACGACGTGGTTCTGCAGCGAAGTAATGGTGGCGTCGGAGTGCTGCTGGATGTGGGCGACAACGAGCGTTTCGATAAACTTCGTAGCGAAATTTACGACCTTGCGAGAAGACTCAGAACGGGCGAATGGCAATGACTCAACGTTACAGCTCGGAAAGCTTGCAAAGAACGGCGAGGCTCATCCAAGAGCGCTTTAACATGTCGGCCGCCCGCTCGGAGCAACTGGCTGCCGAAGCGCTGAACGGGATCGACGCGCACGGCCTCGATCCTGACGATTGGAGTACTGTTGCGGCCACCGTTGATGTCGTCGTTCGAACTTGGATTTCAGGCGACGCTGGTCAATAGGCAATTCATTACCGAAAGACGATGAAGTCGACAGCGCGGATCAAGTCCTCAACTCGACCCAGTTCCGTATTTGGGATCTCCCCACGACAATCTGCTCGCACTGTTCGTAAAGCGTCGCGAAGTGCACCCCAATCGTCCGTCAGGCCACTCGTCAGTGGCCATGCGGAGAGCAAATGTCGCAAAGGGCGAACGGAACGACGTTCACACCATGCATCAAATAGCTCAAAGCATCCTGCGTTGATTTCGTTTGGGGACATAGATGGGTCGGTAATCAATTACTTTTGTTGATGATGCTGCCAATGATGCAATATTTGAATGGCCGCTGCTGGGCGAGCCGAAGGTCCCTTGTGGGTCGAGTGCAGCCGGTCGCGGTCGTCAGGCAGCGCCATGGCACGGCGCGAAGCCTGATGGTTCAGCACCTTTGGCCACCGAATCTTCAATGCTCAAACCAGCCGCCATAAGAACGCATCTCGGCGGCGCAGTCCAGCGTGTTCCGTGCGTTCGGCTCTGGCTGAGCTTGCCCGAGCCCAGCTATTTCCGTTTCCCAACAGCACGGCAAATTGCGTCCGTCCCGAAGGGAGGAGCCTAAAAATTTATTTGCTTTTCGAAACGCACTACTAAGATGAAGTGTTGGGCGGTTTGGGGGCTTTCGGGCTTGCTTTCCCTGGTCACAACATCCTGCGTTCCGCGACAACGACTTTTCCTTGAATAGTCGTGACAATTCGGTGACACCGAACAGGAGGATGTATGTCGCACGGAACACAGCTCTGTCCGAGCATCGCTGTCATGTTGCGGGCCCTTTACGCACTGCTGCTAATTGCGACGGCAAACCCCGCCGCCGCGCAGATCATCAGCACCGTCGCGGGCCCCGGTCAGGGCGGCGCAGGTGCGGCCGGAATCGCCGCAGAAGCCATCGCGCTGGACCGATGGGGAAACATATACACTGCCGAACCGACATTTCGCGTCGTTCGCCGCATCGATCACGAGAGCGGAATTGTCACGACCGTTGCCGGCAACGGGCAAGAAGGCTACAGCGGCGACGGCGGCCCAGCGACGAACGCCAGTCTCGACTATCCGTCAGGGGTTGTGGTTGACCGAGCAGGCAATGTGTTCGTTGCGGATCCATACGTCGGAGTCGTGCGAAGGGTGGATCGAAAAACGGGGATCATTACTTCTGTTGCAGGTCCGGGCGTTGGCAGCGCCAACCGCGGCGACGGGGGGCCGGCCACTCAGGCCGCGCTGTTCCCAACCGACGTGGCCCTGAACCGGGAAGGTGATCTGTACATCGCCGATTCGGCGGCAGCACGCATCCGGCGCGTGGACCACGAAACGGGAATCATCACGACCGCCGTCAAGCTTGCGTCCAGTTACATCCTGGCTATCGCCTTTGGCCCGCACGGCGACCTCTACATAGTCGATCCCTCTCCGGCAACGGTCGTCCGGGTGGACAAAAGAACAGGCACTATCACCACGGTAGCCGGGAAGTCGCCCCCTTGCTCGGGGGCGGGCTTGATGGCGTCCGGGTGCTATAACGGAGATGGCATTGCGGCGACCGATGCTTTCTTGAACATCCCAACGCACATTGCGTTTGACTGCGCGGGCAATCTGACGATCAGCGATACCTTCAACGCCCGCGTGCGTCAGGTGAATAGGCAAACCGGCATCGTCACAACCATTGCCGGCAACGGGCAGGACTCCTACGGCGGCGACGGCGGCCTTGCCACTCAAGCTAGCATAGGCGGTCCCAGGGGGCTCGCGTTTGGACCCGAGGGCGATCTGTTCTTCGCTGGCTCCGGGTACATTCGCAAGGTAAGCGGCCTGCCGAAAGCCGGGCGCCGCTGCGAAGAACGTGATGAGGACCGCGACGGCGGCGATGCGGGGCGCCCCGGTGATCGCACCGATCGCAAAGATGGCGGTGCGTTGCTTCCATGGTGGTGGTGACACCGCTTGCGCTACGCCACTATTGCGCGCGCAGCAGATGATCGCGTGCGCGCCTGCGCCGGATGCGGAACAGACGAAGGCAGCCTGCTGGCCAGCAGGCTACTTCGGACCATCCCACCAGCTGCGACCGTCACAGTTCGGCCAGGTACGGTCATCCGCCCGTGCATTCGCAAGGACACCCGAACGTCAGCTGAACCTTGGAAGCCGCCGTTAAGGCCGCGCCGGGGCGACGACTCGTCCGGGTCTTCAGGTCTTTTGTTTATTGAAGTTTGTCGGTGTCGTACACGCAACCTAAACTTATTGGGTTGTTCTGCCCTTGGTTCGGATCCGAACGTTTCCTCGTCCCGAGGAGGTCACTATGCAGCCCAACGCCCATACAAGGCGCGATAGCAGACTTCGTCGAACGTTCGTATTCGCCTTCCTGGCTACGCTGACGGTGGCGCCAGCCGGCGCCCTTGCAGGGCCCGAGGTCACAGGCGGGTCGGCCGATATGCTCCTGTCGGCGTCGCCACGCCCGACAGTCACGCAAAGCCAGTTGGACACCGCCGCGTCCAACGTGGCGGACTGGCTGCTTCCCAACGGCTCGTATGATCAGACGCGCTACTACCCGGGCGCACAGATCAATACCACGAACGTGGCGAAACTGAAGCCGGCATTCGTCTTCCAGACGGCGGTCAACGGACCACTCGAAACCTCACCGTTGGTGGTGAACGGCGTGATGTTCCTGACCACGTCGTTCGATCATGTCTATGCGATCGATGCGGCGACCGGCCGGGAGTTATGGCACTACCAGCACAAGTTGGGACCCGTTACTGCCTTCTGCTGCGGACCGACCAACCACGGCGTGGCGATCTACGGCGACAAACTATTCATGGGCACGCTCGACGCAAAGCTGGTGGCGCTCGACGCCCGGACCGGCAAACTTCTGTGGGATATCGTGGTCGGCGATCCCGAGCTGGGCTACAGCGAGAAGATGGCGCCGATTGTGGTCGATGGCAAGGTACTGATTGGCATCAACGGGGGTGAGTACGGCGTTCGCGGCTCCCTGAAAGCGTTCGACGCCAACACAGGTCAACTGCTTTGGACCTTCTACACGATTCCCGAATCCGGACAGGAAGGCGTGTGGGCGACCCGGGATGCGACCGGCCGGGACCTTAAACGCAATATCGATGCCGAGAAGAAGCAACTTGCTGAGAAGGGTAGCGACTTCTACAAGACGCTCGGCGGCGGCGTGTGGATGACGCCAGCGATCGACCGGAAAACGCGCACGGTGTACTTCGTGGTTGGGAACCCCTCGCCTGACTTTTATGGCGCAATACGTCCCGGCGACAATCTGTTTACCGACTCGATGGTGGCGGTCGACCTCGACACCGGCAAGTACAAGTGGCACTACCAGTACATCCCGCATGACGTGTGGGACCTCGACGCGGCGAGCCCGCCAATCCTGGTGGATGTGCGCGACCGCGACGGACGCATGGTATCTGGGGTAATCCATGCCGGAAAGACCGGGCATGTCTATGTGCATGATCGCGCATCGGGCCAGTTAATCCGCTTCTCGCCGGCGATGATCCCGCAAGAGAACATGTGGACGCTGCCAACGCCGCAGGGCGCGCACATGCTGCCGGGTGCGAACGGCGGAGTCAATTGGTCGCCGACGGCGTACAGCCCCGAGACGCGTCTCGTGTATGCGGCCAACCTGCATCGTCCGTTGACATACCAGGTCGAGGACGCGCCGTATCCGGGCGGCGGCAAGATGTGGCTTGGCGGTTCATTCAAGACCATTCCGAGCGAACAGCAGTGGGGCAAGCTCGCAGCGGTGAACGTCGACACCGGGAAGATCGTCTGGTCGTTTAAAACCGATCAGCCGCTGATCGGCGGCGTATTGGTGACGGCGGGCAATCTCGTCTTCAATGGAGAAGGCAACGGCCTGTTTCGCGCATTTGATGCGCGCACCGGCAAGAAGTTGTGGGAGTTCCAGTGCGGCGCCGGCGTCAACGCCCCAGCGGTGTCGTACTCGGTGCGCGGCAAGCAATATGTGGCGGTTGCGGCGGGCGGCAACCAGCTACTCGACTACAAGCGCGGCGACGCGATTGTTGTGTTCGCGCTGCCGTAATGCGCACGCACTGCCTGCGCTAGAGGCTCTCCAACTGCCAAGCGGCGTCGCATACGGTCTAGCGTGTTGGTCTTCCGTGCTGCTGGCTCGAAGATCCCATTGCGCCACCGGCGTGTGGCCCGCACGCTTGGATGGAGTCACGAAGGTCGGTAATACTCCGCGAAGCAGCCGTTGACGCGGCGCCGCGTCGAACGGCGGCAGTGGGTCGACTTGCGACGATCATCCGCTGCGGGCCGGCAAGCGGTTCTCAATTCAGCTATCGGTCCCGGTTCGGCCATCTGCGGTCATTCACCCGCGCCGCAGTCCGGACGTTCGAGCGTCGCCTAGAGTCGAACAACGGCCCATCCGCGCGTCGTAGGAGGGAGTTCTCTCGGCTACCCCTTCCCTTGGATTATCCATTTACAAACAACAATATTCTGTCGCGGACCGGAAGTCCACTTGGGACGTCGGCTTGCTCTCGCTCCCAAGCAAAGACGTCCGAAGCCTCTCAGTGCCACCGGCGGCTCAGGTTTTGACGAACAAGTGTTCAACTTTTAGCGGAAGTTAACTCGGCGATTGGATCGACGATTTGAATGCCTGTACGTCCATTCCCCGTTTTTCGGACTTTCGTTCCTTTGCGGACATCACCGACGAGCCGCCCGAGGAGATCGTCGCGTCTGGCCACGACCGCTGCATCGTCCCGATCGAGCCGAATAATGTTGGTGCGTGGCTGAATTCGGACCCTGCGAATTTCTGGATGATCGCTATCGGCCCTTCTACGAGCATCGGGTGGCGACTTAACGACGTGCGGACTATGCGACCGACGCGAACCGTCCCGAAGTGGCTTTTCGCTTTCTTTCGCGCCCGACGAGCGTGTAAAAAAGCGCGAGACTTATCGAGCAAGCTTAGTGTCTAGGCGATGCCATCAAAAGGGTCGCCGAGTAGCACCTGAGCCCATCGCGCTGGGGTGCCGTTCCCACCTTTCACACAAAACCACAGTGTGCATAATCCAGTGTCGTTCGTCAGGGCGAGCAGGTCGCCGCCTTGTCCGTCCCTCGGTAGTCGCATAGTCCCCCGTAGTCCGTTAGCGATGGCCTCGGTTTGATGATTTGTAATAGTGGCTGGATATGGGCCCTTCGACTTTTGCGGAGTGAGCCGCAACTGGGCCGCATGAGCCGATTCGAACTGTCCGCCGCGACATTCGTTTCCGTGACCAACACCATGGACTCCGGCGCCGACGTCGCCCTGACCACGCACTCCGGTCGGCCCAGCGCCGAAGACGCCAATGCCCCCGGTTTCGCCGATACTCGGGTTGGGCACCATGCCCCCTGACAGCCCAATCACCCCCGCCGCAGCGAGATTGGAAATGGCCGGGTTGGTTGACACACCACCACGCGCAAATACGCCAGCCTCCGGCCCAGGAGGTCCGACCACCACGTCAGGGCCAGGCGTCCCAATTCCGTCTGCATCGAGCGGCGTCTGCATAGCCGCGTCCGCATCCGCCCCCTTTGCCCACACGCCTACACCACCCGTCTCTGTGAGCTCAGGCACTGGCCCTTGCGCGCCACCCATTGCAATGACGCCGGGAGCGTGCGGAAGACGGGCGCGATTTTGGAGTGTGACGTTCGCTCCCCCTAGCCCGACAACGCCGGCACCGGGTGGAACGATTGGTCCAGGATAAGCCTGGTTCGACGAGCCACCGACACCTTGGACACCGATACCGCCAGACCCGTCTTCATCTTTGGTGCCGCTGCCGAATCCGATCACGCCGGCACCCTGGTTTGCCCCCCCTTTGCCTACCACCCCCGCACCGGTGCCCAGTGCACCGTTCCCGCTCCAACCCACGGCCACAAGTCCGTCGCATGCGTTAGCGGGGGTGAAAGTCTCTCCGTCGCCGTAATCGGCATCGTCGTCTTTGTTGCGTGCCACCTCCACGACAAAGATCGCAGGTCCGCCAAAGTTTGGCTGCCCGGGGGGCACCTGCGCCCAAAGTCTTGTCAGGCCTTCTGCTCGATTTACGCGCCCTGTCACCATATCTTCGTCGCTTCCACTCGCCCCTGCCATGGCATTCTCCGAATGATGAAATCCTTTGCACCAGCTTCTTCATAGCGATGGCTGCTAAGGAAGAAATCAAGAGTTGATAGAAATGAATCTACAACTGTGTTCATTAGCTTTACTACTTCTATTTCACCCCCGCGATCACGCTCTGCCGTAGCCAAGATCGCGGCGTGATAATTCGTGATCGGAGCAAAAGGTTCAGTCTTAAAACGGCGTATACCGTGCTGAACGATCGCGTCGCGAGATTTAAACCTGCGCTCCGATAGCATAACGTCTCATCATTTGCCGTGCTGGAACAGAGATCAACACAAATGGGCGACCACGTGCCATACACGACACGAAGCCTCCGTCCTGCTCTGGTCGTTTAATGGGAAACGAGCAACGCAGCTAGGGTTCAGCGGTGCAGGTCCCCTAACGGTTAATAACACGTGGTCCCAATGGTGGATCTGCATACTGTCCGACAGCGAAGCCATTGGCTGATTTTTGCTGCCTTAAAGCGATGCTCGTTTTCGAAAATAACTCCTTGAACGGGAAACAACGCCGCCCCTGTCTTGACACCCTTTCCTTTCATGTCTGATTTCGTTAGTCGCGGCAGACATACCGTCTGGATTTCGTCGGCCAACACAAAAGTCGATGCACGCGCTACTCGCCGAAGATTTTTCGCACGGCGAGGTCACGTTGAACACTGCAGAATGAAGCAGCCTGTTTCGTTTTCGAAAGTGATTCGGTCAGAAAATGATAGGTTACGATTTCGAAAGTGCGACGTGCCTATGTTACCTACCGCACTTATCTTGCGAGAGATGTCCGGGTGGCCGGGGCCATGGTGGATGGTCTCCGAACATAAGTCGCTGGGCGCCTCGGTCGAAATGCCACTTTCCTATCGGTGACCTCGCCCAACGGCACCCGACCAGGAAATGGCCGTTGTGCTCAGACACCGGCCCTTGGAACCGCCACGGATCGACTGGCAGAAACGGGTCGACTTGCGACGATCATCCGCTGCGGGCCGGCAAGCGGTTCTCAATTCAGCTATCGGTCCGGGTTCGGCCCAGCTGCCGCCGTTCAAGGACGTTAGTGACTGTCCGCTTACCTGTGATTAGCGCTGTGGAAAAAGCGCTAGAGGCCCGCCAGCTCCCATAGAGCACTTTGCCCAGTAGCCGCTGAATGTCCGGTTCGAAGCTTGATCCAGCTTCTCTGCGCATGCCACCCAGTAATCCAATTGCGCTCCGTTCAGATCCGTCGTATCCATCTTTGCCTCCGCTGATTCGTCGGACGGGTTGCCCCCGCCGACATCAAAACTACTGTATGGACGTGCAGTAGATCGAGGAGCGACGGCGGTATCATAGGGTCGTCTCAGAAAGGAGTGGGCCATGTGCTACTCGGCGCAGATCGAAGCGGACTACAAGAAATTCGTTCGAGAGTTCGGCGCCCGGATGAGCTTGCGTGAGTTCGCGGAACTGTACTGGGCGCGCGCGAACGGGAGCAAGGTGAAAATCCCGAAGGCCATGGACGCGGCGTTCGACGATCCGCAGGAAGAGGAACAGCGCGGGATCAAGGCGGCGATCGACCGGTTCAACGCAGAGCAGGCCACGGCGCTCGAACAGGAGCTATTCAGGCAGCGATCGCGGCTTGCGGACGCTGAGCGGACGCTCCAGACCAGGACGACAAAGGCCGCTACCGAGAGCAAGCGCATTGCCGCAGGCATGATCGACGCGACGATCCGCCGACTCGACGATCTCCGGCGTGTCGAGCTGAAGGACCGCGACTCGCGAATCTTTCCCGGCACCTACGCGCCGGTGATGGTCGTGGAGGAAGGCCAGCGGGTGATCAAACCCATGCGCTACCAGTGCCGCCCGGCTGGCAAACCGAAGTTCTACGACAGCAAATATCCCGGCACCTACAACGCGCGGCGGGACAATCTCGAAGGATTCTGGAAGGAGCTATTCGGCTACTCGCACGGCCTGATGATCGTCAGCGCGTTCTACGAGAACGTCAGCCGCGCCAGGATGGAAGGGCGCGAGCTGCAGGACGGCGAGCAGGATGAAAACGTGGTGCTGGAATTCCAGCCGAACACGGGCGGCCAGATGCTGGTCGCCTGTCTGTGGTCACACTGGAGGGCACCTGGCGAGGCGGATCTGCTGTCGTTCGCGGCGATCACGGACGAACCGCCGGCGGAAATTGCCTCGGCTGGCCACGACCGCTGTATCGTGCCGATCAAGCCAGAGAATATCGATGCTTGGCTAAATCCGGATCCGGCGAATCTGACGGCGCTTCACGCGATCCTGGATGATCGATATCGACCGTACTACGAGCACCGGATGGCGGCCTGACCGGTCGCCGTTCGAGTGAACGTCGGTTCCTAACCAACTGAGCGCGCTAGGCCGAAAGGCGATCGATAACTAGAAGCGGTCAACAAGCGACGTTGACAGCGCGCAAACCGACGGCTGCTCGCGGGCTACAAGCCGACACACGTTCATGGCTTAAATCGTTGTCGGTCAGGCGCGTGATGCTTGCGTCCATCGCTACCATTCCGTTGCTCCGCGAGATTATTCATCCGTTTTGCGCGGCTTTGGCGACGCGACGTCGTGCGCGATCTCGGAGAGTCGCCGTTTGCCAAGCGATTCAAGCAACAAGGTTTCTGCCGAACCCAACGTCTCGCCGATGTGGCGATTTACCGCCGCCTCCACTGGACAAGAGCGATTGTCGTCGGCTAGGCCAATCACAAACGGCGCGGTGTGTCCAATGGCTTGGTAGACATCTCTCACCGTAAGATCTTCGAGGTCACAGGCGAGCACCCATCCGCCGCCTGGACCACCGGTCGACTTAACAAACCCCGATTCGCGTAACGACGCCATCGTTCGGCGAACAAAGACCGGATTCGTGTGCAGCATTAGCGCAATCGTCTCTGAGGTTGTTGCGCCTCCGCGAAGATGCATGTGGATGAGGATGTGCAGAAGTCGAGCCAGTCGGGTATCGCGTTGCATAAGTGGAAACTTGATAATGCGCAACTTTTGATGTTACGCTATATTTAGATTGCTGCGTGCTACAACCTCTCCAGAACAGCCCATGAGCGCATACCGTCAAACCTTTATTGAAGCAAACGGAATTCGCTTACACATGGCTCAACAAGGCGACGGCCCATTGGTGCTTCTTTGTCACGGCTTTCCGGAGACTTCGCATGCCTGGCGCCATCAACTGGCGGCACTTGCGCAAGCCGGCTTCCACGCCATAGCACCGGATCTTCGTGGATACGGATCAAGCGAGTGTCCAACGGCAATTGAGCAGTACACAACATTGGACGTTGTCGGTGACCTGGTGGCGCTCGTTGATATTCTTGGAGAGCGCAACGCAGTTGTTGTGGGGAACGACTGGGGTGCAACCATCGCCTGGCAAGCCGCGCTGCTTCGGCCTGACCGCTTTCGCGCTGTCGCCGCGCTCGGAGTACCAATGATGGGCCGCGCGCCGATGGCGCCGAGCCGGCTTTTCCCGCAGACTGACCAGGCGTGGTTCTACACGCATTATTTCTCCGAACCCGGGTTGGCCGAAAGCGAATTCGAGCGTGACGTTAGGGCCACATTTCGCAAGATCTATTTTTCTGCATCAGGCGACGTCGGAACCCGTGACGCAAATACGCCCAATCCATTCGGACTAATGCCCCGCAGTGGCGGGCTCCTCGACTCTCTGATAGATCCGCCTTTGTTACCTGCGTGGCTCGCACCCACCGATCTCGACCAGTTTGTCCGGGCATTCAGCATTTCTGGCTTTCGCGGTGGATTGAATTACTACCGCAACCTCGACCGCAATTGGGAAATGCAATCGGCTTTCGAGGGCCTGCTCGTCAAGGTTCCCTCCCTGTACCTTGTCGGCGAGCGAGATACAGGTCTGGCAATGCCAGGCATGCACGAAATTATTGGCGGCATGCCTCAGTTCGTGCCCAAGCTGTCAGCCTCTCGAGTCGTTCCGCAAGCAGGGCATTGGCTGCAACAGGAGGCGCCCGATTTCGTCAACGCGGCATTGATTGAGTTTCTCCGCGAGCTTTGATGTACACCGGCGCAGTGTGACGGTTCAACTACAGTTAGCAGCCATTCTTCCCGCAGATCGGTATGTCGGAGAAGGGTCGCGTGCTGCCGATCGCTGTCAGGCGGAGGTCGGCCAGCTGCAGCCTGTCGCCGCCGATACCAGTCTGCCACTCACGTGACCGTTATGCTTCGTCATCGGTCAGACGGCCGTGGAGACCTCAATGTACTCACTCGAGGCTTCTACCGGGATGTGTCAGCCTTATCGGCACTCTGGTCGCTGGACCTTCAGGTTGTAACTGACGTCCGTGTCGTCCCGCTTCCCGCCGCAACGCGTTCGCCCGCCTCACCGTGCGCGAACGCGGCGCAGGGTATGATTTTTGCGGAGATGCCCGCGAGCTTTTCCCCCAATGTTCGACCGCGAGTCTCGCAGCTCGCAGCGAAGTTTTCATACGGCTTAACGATGACGACCAGCATAGAGCCGGCTGCGGCTCGGCACACCGAACACGATTCCAACCATTTCGTCCAGTTCTACGAGTCCGACGTCGAATTGATCGAGGACGTCGGCGCGTTTCTGCACCGCGCGCTGGGCGCGGGGGGGAGTGCCATTGCGATCGCCACCGCCGATCACGTTGCCTCGCTGACGTCATGGCTCGACTCGGCCGATACTGCCAGGCGTCGCGCGCACGACGCCGTTTTCGTCGACGCGCAGGTCGCGCTCGACGGCTTCATGGTCGACGGGTGGCCGGACGACGCGCGCTTCATGTCGACGGTCGGTGCGCTCGTCGCGCGGACCGTGCGAGCAGGGCAGCCGGTGCACGCGTTCGGCGAGATGGTCGCGATCCTGTACGCGCAGGGTCTCGGCGAAGCAGCGCTGCATCTGGAAGACCTGTGGAACGGACTCGCCCGCGAGCACCGGTTCTCGCTTTTCTGCGCGTATCCTGACCGGGCGTTCGTCGGCGCCGAGCATACGCCGCTATTTCGTCACATTTGCAACGCACACCAGCATGTATTGCTTACCCGTGCGTGGCGCGACGCAGGCGATCAGGACCTGCATCTGAGGCTCGCGCTCGCGCAGCAGCGCGCGACGTCGCTCGAAGACGAGATGCGCCGCCGAAGGAGCGCCGAGCTTCAGCGCGATGCCGTGCTGATGAATTCGCCGATCGCGTCGGCACTGCTGCTCGGCAGCCGGCATACGTTTCAGTTGACGAATCCCCGCTATCTCGCGATGGTCGGCCGCGCGGACCTGATCGACCTCGCTTATCTCGACGCATTTCCGGAGGAGGCGGGCGGCGCGATTGTCGCCGCGCTGCAGCGCGTGTTCGCCGATGGCGTGCCGATCGTCCATGAAGAGTATCGGGCAAACCGAACCGGCGACGGCGACGAGCGCGTTTATACGCTTCATTTCGAACCGTTGCGCGCGTCGTCGGGAAACGTCGACGGCGTGATCCTCAGTGCCGTCGAGGTGACCAGCTACGTACGTGCACGCGAGGCCGTCGAGAAGTCGCGCACCGAGCGCGAAGCGCTGCTCGCGGATCTGCGCAACGCGAACGGTGCAAAAGATCGATTTCTCGCGATGCTCGGCCACGAGCTTCGCAATCCGCTCGCGCCGATCTCGACCGCGCTCGTGCTCGTGCGCAAGCAAAACGGCGGCACGACCGACAAACACCACGACATCATCGAGCGTCAAGTGGCGCATCTGTCGAGGCTCGTAGAGGATCTGCTGGACGTGAGTCGCATCACGCGCGGCACGATCGAACTGGCCCGCGAGCCCGTGCCGATCGCGACGGTGCTTGCGCGCGCGATCGAGGCAGCGAATCCGTTGCTCGAACAACGTTCACAGACCTTGTCGCTGGACCTCGCAGACGACGGCGGCACAGTGTCCGGCGATCCCGTCCGTCTCACGCAGGTGTTCGGCAACCTGCTGAACAACGCCGCAAAGTTCACGCAGACGGATGGGCGCATTCATGTAAAAGCCGTGTCGAGCACCACTGAAATCGTCGTGTCGGTGGCGGACAACGGCGTTGGAATCAGCGCGGATTTGATGCCGCGTCTGTTCTCGTTCTTCGAACAGGGACAGACGACGATCGACCGCGCGAACGGCGGGCTCGGGGTGGGTCTTGCGCTCGTGAAGAACTTTGTCGAACTGCACGGCGGCACGGTCGTCGCAAGCAGCGACGGACCGGGTAGGGGCGCGACTTTCACCGTCACGCTCCCGGCCGCATCGGCACCCACGACCGATCGCGGGAAGCAGCCGGCCGCGCCGCATCCGGACGGCAACGGCGTGCGCGTGCTGCTGGTCGACGACAACAAGGACGGCCTGATGGCGATGGAAGCCTATCTCGTCGAGATGGGTTTCCACGTGGCGACGGCGACCGATCCAGCGACCGCGCTCGAGGTAGCGGCGGCGTTCTCCCCGGCGTTCGCGATACTCGACATTGGCTTGCCCGGAATGGACGGATATCAGCTCGCCCGCGCGCTGCGCGCACAGCAGACGGCGACGCCCGTGAGGGTGTTCGCGCTGACCGGCTACGGGCTGGCCGAGGACCGCAGGCGTTCGAACGAAGCAGGATTCGAACGGCATTTCGTCAAGCCGGTTGCGCTTGCGGAACTGGTCGAAGCGCTGACCGGAGCATCTCGCGGGGAGCGGCCTTCGGTGTAATGGATCTTTTCAAAGCAGATTGCTGATTTAATGTTTGCACAAAACGCAGCCTTATCCCGAATAACGGTGCCTTTTGTTGGTCGTGACACCGACCGCAGCGACGAATGGAGGCCCCCTATGACTGAAGTTCGCCGTTACGAGACGCTGACGATGGTAAGCGTCGAGTGGCTGCGTTGGGTCGAATTCTGACCGACGCGGCCGGCTCGACGATGCCCCGTCGCCACGCCACGCATCGGGCTGTAGTCGGCCCAGATGGAATGGACACCGCCCTCCCTTCGGGGAGGTGGGCACATTGAGGGCCTCCAGAACCGAACGGCATCAACGTGCCAAAGTGGAGCTGCGACACAACCACTGAGGAACGGAGGCCCTAAATGAATGCTACGACATATGGACTGGATGTTGCAAAGCGGGTGTTCCAGATGTACTGGGTCGACGCACAAACTGGTGAGATAGCCAATCGCCGGTTCGGACGCGACGATCTAATCGCGTTTTTCGCGCAACGCCCAGCAGGTCGAGTGGCGCTTGAGGCTTGCGGAAGTGCTCACTGGTGGGCGCGTAAGATTCGGGCGCTGGGGCACGAGGTCGTGCTACTACATGCACAATTTATTCGGCCATTCGTACAAACGAACAAGACCGACGCAGCGGACGCTCGGGCGATTTGGACGGCTGTACAGCAACCCGGGATGCGCACGGTTGCTGCAAAGACAGAAGATCAGCAAACGATGCTGAGCCTGCACCGCATGCGCTCGTTGCTCGTCAAGTTTCGGACGATGCAGGTGAATCAGCTACGTGGGTTGCTCTACGAATTCGGCGCGACGTTTCGGGCCGGACGATTGGCAGGACTCACTGAAATCCGCGAACGCATGGCAGAGTTAGAGGACACGTTGCCACGACCGATCGTCCTTAATCTGCAAGATCAGCTACGACGTATCAACGCGTTTGAGGACGATATCAGTCAACTCGAGAAGCGCATCGGTGCCTGGCAGAAACAGGAAGCGGCGTGTCGCGCAATCTCCGAAGTGCCGGGCATCGGCAGACTCACCGCCACCGCTTTGGTCGCAACAGTTGGAGATGCCAAGACGTTCAAGTCGGGACGTGAGTTCGCTGCATTTCTCGGGCTTGTTCCTCGACAAAACGGTACGGGCGGCAAGGTTAGATTGGGCTCGATCTCAAAGCGAGGGGACCCATACCTGCGCACGCTGCTGATTCACGGGGCGCGCTCCGTCCTGTGTCACGCCAAGGTACCAACTGCTTGGCAGAAAGGAATTCAAGAGCGGCGACCTAACAACGTAGTAGCCGTGGCTCTTGCAAATAAGATGGCGCGAATTGCTTGGGCCATACTAGCCCACGAGAGCAGTTACGAAAAGAATCACGTCAGTGTGAGAGCTGCGTAGCAGTATCAGACTTGGAACGTTGAGAAATTGGTAGGTTGCTAAGATTGATTCCATGTGATGGCAAAACAGGTCGGACCGCAAGAACGCAAACCTGAACACAGCCTTGTGCCTGTAGCACGCGGCCCAGATGAGGACGTTCTTGGCGCATTCCATCAGGGCTCGCGGCTTCGGCTTGCGGAAAGCCGAATATAAGACCGCAGCCGATACCTCGTTACGGCGTCACATCAAGATCAACTTGGCAAACCGGGCGGTGTCCATATAAGACTGTGTCAAAACGTCATTTTTGACGCGTTAAAATCTCTCGTCCGATAGCGGAGGATGAGCGAGATGAAGCGGTTCGTTCAGGGCGACAGTCGTTCACAAAGCTTTCTCCTCCCCGAAGCACTTGACGACTACGTGACGGACACCAATCCCGTACGCGTAGTCGATGTTTTTGTAGATGAGCTTGATCTTCAGAAGCTCGGGTTTGAAGGTGTTGAGCCAGCGCTAACAGGTCGACCTTCGTATCACCCAGAGGTGATGCTTAAGATCTATATCTACGGTTACCTGAACCGAATTCAATCCAGTCGACGCCTTGAGCGCGAGGCTCAGCGCAACGTCGAACTGATGTGGCTCACGGGCCGCCTGGCGCCAGACTTCAAGACCATTGCGCGGTTCCGTAAAGACAACGGCAAAGCGATCCGCAGCGTCTGTCGTCAGTTCGTCATGCTATGCCAGCGTCTGGACCTCTTCGCCGAAGCGCTAGTTGCGATAGACGGGAGCAAATTCAAGGCGGTGAACCATCGCGACCGCAACTTCACGAGCGCAAAACTAGAACGGCGAATGCGGGATATCGAGGCAAGCATCAGCCGTTATCTGGTGGAAATGGACACCGCAGATCGTCAGGAGCCTACGATTGCGAAGGCGAAGACAGACCGGCTGCAAGACAAGATTGCGGCCCTCAAGGAGCAGATGCAAATCCTCAGGCAAGTCGAAGTTAAACTCGACGCAACACCGGACAAGCAAGTGTCGCTCACAGACCCGGACGCGCGTTCGATGAAGACGCGAGGGACCGGAGTCGTCGGCTACAACGTGCAGGTAGCAGTCGATGCAAAGCACCATCTGATTGTCGCGCACAAAGTCACCAACAACGGCATCGATCGTGACCAACTCACGTCGATGGCCAAGCTGGCGCGCACGGAAATCGGCGTCGATAAACTAACGGCAGTTGCTGACCGAGGTTATTACAAGAGCGAGGAGATACTCGCATGCCACGAGGCTGGCATCACGGTGTTTGTTCCAAAGACAAAGACCTCGGCCGCGACCGCTGACGGCCGTTTCAGCAAAGAAGATTTTATCTACGATGCTGAGAAGAACGAGTATAGATGCCCAGCCGGCGAACGTCTCATATGGCGCTACAAGACAACCGAACGTAGCCTGAAGTTAGATCGCTACTGGAGCTCGCAGTGCCAACAATGCTCGTTGAAAGACAAATGCACTCCAGGTACCGAACGCCGGGTGACACGCTGGGAGCACGAAGGATTGCTCGAAGAGATGCAGGTCCGGCTTGATCTCGCCCCAGACATGATGCGTACCCGACGACAGACCGTCGAGCATCCCTTTGGCACGATCAAGGCCTGGATGGGCGCGACTCATTTCCTGACGCGTACTATCGAGCGGGTGAGCACTGAGATGAGCTTGCACGTGCTCGCCTACAACATGAAACGGGTTATCAAGCTTCTCGGTTCAGAAACGGTTATGAAGGCGATGCGGGTGTGAGGCCCACACGCCCATCACGGTCCTTGCGATACGTTCAGCGCTGAATTGGCGTTTGTCGTGGCGCAATCGATAAGCCGCAATCTGTTACCGAGACACCGTGCCGTCAAATTCCCACCGGCGACGCGTTTTGACACGGTCTGGGCCACAAACTGCCGGTCACATGCGCCGCCGGAAGGCCGCTCAGGCGTCGGCTCTGCTTCGCAACCGGCCATCTGATTGTCGCAAGGCGAGCGCTCGTTCAGCGGCCAGAAGGGACATCAATCTGGCCGGCCAAAGACGCCCTGTTCCACCGGGCGGAGGCATCTCCCCTGTTAATCCCTGTCAGCTTGCCGGATTTCGTGCCATGACGACCCATGCCGCGCCGTTGATCATCACCGACCCCTCGCCGGGGAGGCTCGCGAAGGCGGCACGAACTGCGGCGGAGGCACGGGCGCGGATGTCGTCGGGCTGACCAGCGAGCGCACGCGACAGCGGGCCGACCTCAAGCGTCATCCTCACTGCGTCGTCGATCGCCGCGTCCCGCGTTTCGCCCTCGCCGAATGGGACGGCCGCGTCGAAGGGCGAGATAACGATTTCGGTGAAACCGGCCGCCGTCAGGATGCGCGCCACGTGCTCCCGGTCGCCGAACGAAAACGGGCCGGGCGCTTCGGGATCGGGGAGCGCGCTCGGCGGGACGATGTCCTTGAGCGCGCCCACCGGCAGTCGCATCCAATCGTTCTCGGCCGCACCGCGCCAGCAGACGAAAGCGACCCGGCCGCCCGGCCGGAGCGCGCGTCGCATATGGGCGAACGCCGCTGTCGGATCGGGGAAAAACATCACGCCGAAACGCGAGAACAGAATGTCGAACGCGCCTTCGGGCAGCTCTGCGCTGCTGGCGTCGGCCACCTGAAACAGGGCCGGCGTATCGTGGCGCGCAAGCGCGCGCGCTCGATCGATCAGCGGTTCGGATATGTCCACGCCCAGCACTTGGCCCCCCGCGCCGACGCGAGCGGCCAGAGCCAGACTTGACGCACCCGCGCCGCAGCCGATGTCCAGCACGCGCTCACCCGTCGCGGGCGCGGCGGCTTCGATCGCGGCCTGGCCGAACACCGCCACCAGAGCGTCGAGCCGGGCCTGGTTGGCGACCCAGCGCTCCCCGCTTTGACCATTCCAGTCACCCACCTGATCAGCACTTTGCTTTGCCATGTCATCTCCTTGACTCGACGATCCGCCTTTCGCCGCGTCGATTTACGCCAACCTTTTCGAAGGCGACGACGCAACAAGAGCAGGGATCTGTGCTCTCAAACCACCATCGACTGCTGGGCGAAGATACCCGCCATCGCGCCCTGCGATGAAGCCTGGGTGACCGAGGGCAAGAAGGGCGTGGCGAGGTCGCCAGCGGCGTAGATGCCGGGCATGCTGGTCTGGCGGCGCTCGTCGACTTTGAGGACGATGCCGGTGGGCGTATCGACCGTGGCGAGGCCCAGTGATTCATGCAGGCGTGCGGACGGCTTGTTGCGCGGATGGGCGAACAGGACGTCGACCGCGACATTGCGGCGGGTATCGAGATTGACGGTGTTGATATGGCCCTTGTGATGGGCGATCTCGACGATCCGGCCATCGACGACAGGTATGTTGCGACGCGCCAGGTCGGCCTGGATATCGGGCGCAATGTCATGACCATCGGCGAAGACAGTCAGCTTGTCCGTCCAATCGCGGAACAGCCTGGCAGACTGGTGCGACTGCGGGCTGGACCAGACGAGGCCCCAATGCTGGCCGGCGACTTCAAAGCCGTCGCAGTAGGGGCAGGGCACGATGGACGTGCCCCAGCTTTCGGCAAAGCCCGGAACATCAGGCATCTGGTCGGCGACGCCATAGCTCAGGATCAGGCGGTGCGCCCTCAGGCTTTCGTTATCGTCAGTGACGACGCAGAAATCGTCGATGGCGCCAGACACGCTCTCGGCCCGGGCATTGACCAGCCTGATCGTTGGATAGCGCGTCAACTGCTGCCGCGCCTCGACCAGGATGTCCAGCGGTGGCTTGTGATCGTGGCCGAGCAAGCCATGCGAGTGGCCTGCAAAGCGGTTGCGCGGCCGGCCGGTATCGAGAACCGTGACCTTGCGGCGGGCACGGCCGAGCTGCAGGGCGGCGGCGAGGCCGGCAAAGCTGCCGCCGATGATGATGACGTCATCCATGGTGATGGGCTCCGTGTTGTGATTGGAGGGGTGGGCTGGGCGTGGTGTGCAATATCGTCCAGCGATACGCGCTTGAGACGGTCAGCGAGTAGGGCTTCGGCATTGGCGAGAAAGTTGCTGATGGCTGTATTGATCGGCCCCACAATCCCGCATTCGATATCGCCAGGCGCCCCGGGGAAACCCGGTTTGGGCAACTGGTTGAAACCTATCCTTGGCTTGCACATTTAAGATACTGCGTGGTATCGTAGTGCAGGAGTTTGAATACTGTCAAGTACTGGAATTGTTGTGACCGAAAACAGCCAGAGCCGGCGCGGCCGGCCCGCCAACGAGGCGCTTCGCCAAACGATCGTCGACGCCGCCTGCGAACTCTTTGTGGAATTGGGTTTTCAAGCGACGACCATGGACAAGGTCGCGCAGCGGGCGAAGATATCCAAGCTCAGCATCTATCGGCACTTCGAGAACAAGGAGGCGCTGTTCAGCGCGGCCATGGTGGCCCGCTGCGATCAATTTGCACCCCAGGCCCTTTCTGAAGGCGTTGACGGTTCGGCCGAAGATCAGCTGGTGGCGGTCGGGTCCTCCCTGCTTCGCACGCTGCTGAGCCCGGACGTCCGCAGTGTCGAGGCCATGGTTTTGGCCGACAAGACGAATCAAAAGGCGTTAAGCAAGCTCCATTACGAAGCCGGGCCGGTCCATGTCATCGCCCACATCGAGGCCGTGTTGCGCCAGTTGCACGCTAAAGGGATGCTGAACGTATCCGATGCTCTCCAGTCCGCCCGCTTGTTTGCCGCGCTTTTCAAAGGATCCGATCTTCTGCTTGTCGCACGCTTCGATGAGGCGAGAGCAGAGGATGACAACGAAATCGAATCCTATTGCCGGTCGGCCGTCGCCATGTTCATCGCCGCGCACGGTGGCATCTAAAGGTGGGCTATCGCGGCTTGATGAAGAACCCGCAGAGTTGCACACGCTGTTCGCTCTAAGCAATCTGTGGATGACGCGCGAACGACTGATGCGCGAGGCCGCTGCATGAGCGCAAAAGCCGCCCGCGCGGGCAGGCAATCGGCGCCTTATGCCGAACGTAGCGCTGCATTCGAGCCAGGTGCCGCACCGCTTCCACCGCATCGGCCCTATGTGGATGGCTCAGTGCGGCAAAACGAGTTCTGAACACCATCCCTAACCTTGCGGGCGCTTCCTTTCGATCTGGTGAACGACAAGCTGATTGCTTATAGAGAAATCAAACTTAAGTTCGAGAGCAATTCGAGGGTCGAGCAAGACGTCATCCTTGCACGGCGTAAGCCGCCTCACCAACTCACGGGTGTACGCGTCCGCAGAGGCCGATGACTTGTCCCCCAGGCGACGGCACGGAATGACCGTTCCACTCCGATACCTATCCTTAGAACAGAGACTGCTCGACCGGCTGCAACGGGTCGACTTGCGGCGGTGGTCGTCAGCCCGGCTTGCTAGCACGATGCGGTTGTCTTGGCGTCGATGAAGCCGAGCTTGACCCAAGCGAACGCCTGCCGGCCGATCAGTTCCTCGGTGCAGCCGGTATTGGCGCAGAAGTGCTCGAAGTCATCCATCGCGGTATGGCCGCGCTCGTTCGGTTCGTGCGGTACGGCTTCCAGCAGGTTTTCGAGCAGCTGGACGGATTTCTGATAACACATGGCATAGTCCTCCGAGGGTCGATACGTTCGGTCAGCACTTGCGATTCCTGCGACGCGTACGCTCGACGTCTGGAAGTGTTCCGGCTATTGGTAATCGGCGCGAACGCCTGTCGCGTAAGGCTTTGCGGGGCCTGTGTTAAAACATACTTTCGTGGTCAACGAGCAAGCTGGTCGAAAAGTACGACGTCGACGCAAGCGACAAGTCGGCGGGCGGCGGCGAGTATCTGCTACAGGACGGCTTTGGCTGGACCAATGGTGTGCTGCGCGTGCTGATGCAGCTCTATCCGGATGCGGTGAGTTCGACGAAGCCGGCCGATCTGCCGGGTGGTGCGGTGGGGGTATCGGATGCGGCGGCATCGGCGGCCGCCGCGCCGCAGACATCGCACAGCACCTCGCCCGCGGGCCGCTAGCCGTCGACGAGGCGCGGGCAGTCCCGCAATTTTCGAAGAGGTAGTAACGATACCAGGATGATGGGTTGACTGCCTGATGGCACTGCACGCCGTTACGATGCTTTGGATAACTCGACCGGCTTCTAGTCAACCTGGAAACTCCCAAAGATGAATCGCAAGCTCGACCTCCCATCGGCCGAACCGGTGCCGCCGCAGGCGCAGGCCACCGCGGCCGCCCCGCCGGCCGACGACGAAGCCGCCGCGCATTGGCAGCGCAATCTCGGCGTGTGCGTGTTCGGCTCGTTCACGACCATCGTCGCGATGACGCTGCTGCTGCCGTTCCTGCCGCTCTACGTCGAGCAGCTCGGCGTCAAGGATCATGCGGCGATCGTGCAGTGGTCCGGCGCCGCGTTCGGCGCGACCTTCTTCAGCGCCGCGCTCGTCGCGCCGCTGTGGGGCAAGCTCGCCGACCTCTACGGCCGCAA
The DNA here is from genome assembly GCF_001865575.2 of Paraburkholderia sprentiae WSM5005. Lineage (NCBI taxonomy): Bacteria > Pseudomonadati > Pseudomonadota > Betaproteobacteria > Burkholderiales > Burkholderiaceae > Paraburkholderia > Paraburkholderia sprentiae. The sequence continues at coordinate 817,975 of NZ_CP017563.2, read as the reverse complement.
GCTGATGCTGATCCGCTCGAGCCTCGGCATGGCGGTCGCGATGTCGCTGATCGGCATGGCCCACACGGCTTGGCAGCTGGTCGCGCTGCGGCTGCTCGCGGGTCTGCTCGGCGGCTATGCGTCGGGCTCGATGATCCTCGTCGCGACGCAGACGCCGAAGGCGCGTTCGGGCTGGGCGCTCGGCGTACTGTCGGCGGGGATTATGGCCGGCAATCTGGTCGGCCCATTGATCGGCGGCTTCCTGCCGCCGTTGATCGGCATCCGCGCGACCTTCTGGGCAGCGGGCGCGGCGATTTTCGTGGCCTTTCTCGCGACCGCGCTGCTGATCCGCGAAAAGCCGGTCCGCAAGCGTGCGGACAACGCGCCGAAGCAGGGCGCGTGGGCATCGGTCGACGACAAGGGGCCCGCCATCGCGATGCTTGCCACTGGTCTGCTGCTGATGGTCGCAAACATGTCGATCGAGCCGATCATCACCGTCTACGTCGCCCAGCTCACGGAGCCTCAAAGCGTGACGATGGTCGCGGGCTTCGTGATGTCGGGCGCAGCGCTCGGCAGCGTGCTGTCATCGTCGCGGCTGGGCAAGCTCGCCGATCGCGCCGGGCACTGGAATGTGATCGTCGGCTGCCTCGCCGTATCGGCGCTGCTGCTGCTGCCGCAGGCGTTCGTCACCGCGAGCTGGCAGCTGATCGTGCTGCGTTTCCTGATGGGAATCGCACTAGGCGGCCTGTTGCCGTGCATCGCGAGCGTGATCCGCCACAACGTGCCGGCGAACGTGACGGGCGCGATTCTTGGGTACTCGGTCTCGTCGCAGTACGGGGGGCAGGTGGCCGGGCCGCTGCTAGGCGGTTTCGTCGGCGGACACGTCGGCATGCGCGCGGTGTTTCTCGGCACCAGCCTGCTGATGGCGCTCGGCGCACTCGCAAACTGGCGCGTGAAGTCGGGCAGGGCGCGGGCCGCGGCGATCCGCTGATCGAGGCCGCCTCGGCGCGCAGGTGGCCGGGCAGCTCGGGCAAATCACAGCAGACGAGCACCGTTGAATCAGCCGTATCCCGGCTGCGCCGCCTAAGGCGTGCGCAGGCCGCCCGCAATGACCCGCTCCAACGACAGCTTCAGGTGCCGCTGCATCGCCGCCTGCGCCTGGATCGCATCATGCGCTTCCAGCGCTTCCAGAATCACGCGATGTTCGTCGGGCACGGCGCCCCACGTCGTTTCGTTTTCGAAGTGGCCGCGCAGCTTTTCCGACAGCGGACTATGCCGCGCATCGAATAGCGAGCTGACGGTGCGCACGAGCACTTCGTTGCCGGACATTTGCGCGATCGTGAGATGGAACGCGCGATCGGACGCGACCGGAATTCTGCCGGCTTCGACTTCCCGCTCCATCTCGTCGTAGATCGCGCGCAGCGTCTTCAGGTCTTTCGGCTTGCAGAACGGCGCGACGCTCGCGGCGATCGAGCCTTCGATCACACAACGCGCCCCCATGATGTCGAGCAGGCTGTCGCCGAGTTCGGCCTGCGACAGCGCTGCACCGTTGCGCGCGGACGGCGCCGCGCACAGATAGACGCCGGAGCCCATGCGAATCTCGACGAGTCCTTCCAGTTCCAGCGCGACCAACGCTTCGCGCACCGACGGCCGCGACACGCCGAGCGTCTCCGCCAGCGCGCGCTCCGGCGGCAGGCGGCCGTTCGGCGCGAACTCCGGCTGAGCGATCAGATCGCGCAATTTTTCCGCGATCTGAAGATAGAGACGGCGAGTGTCGGCAGGTTTGACGGTCACGAAACGTTTCCCGGCGGTGGAGCTTGTGCAAGCCAGATAAGGCGAGCGCCGATTGTAGATCGAAGCGCCCGGCGCGCAAACCGCAGGCGCTCGGCGGCGCGCTGACGGGGTGCGGAGTTTCCCTAACTCCATGCAAATTGGCTTGACCAGTATCGCACGGACCGTTACTTTTGCAAATTGGTAAGGCCAGATTGACGCCAAGCGGGTCGCTCCGCATCCCGATACCCGAACCCATTCCTCCATGACGATGAAGACAGTCATTTGCGAACAACCCGGCCAGCTCGCGCTCGCCGAACGTGCGATGCCGGATGCCGGCCCCGACGATGTGCTGATCCGCATCCGCCGAGTCGGCATCTGCGGCACCGACTTTCATATCTTCACCGGCAATCAGCCGTATCTGTCGTATCCCCGTGTGATGGGGCACGAGCTTGCCGGCATCGTCGAATCGGCGCCGGCCGGCGCGCGTGTCAAGGCCGGCGACCAGGTGTACGTGATGCCGTATCTGTCGTGCGGGCGCTGCGTGGCTTGCCGCGCGGGCAAGGGCAACTGCTGCGTGAATATCCGCGTGCTCGGCGTCCATGCCGATGGCGGCATGACGGAGTACCTGGCGGTGCCGCAAGCGTTCGTCTTCAACGCCGACGGCGTGACGCTCGACCAAGCCGCGATGCTCGAGTTTCTCGCGATCGGCGCGCACGCGGTCGCGCGCGCCGACGTGCGGGCCGGGCAACGCGTGCTGGTGGTCGGGGCCGGTCCGATCGGCATGGCCGTGACCATCTTCGCGAAGCTGCGCGGCGCCGAGCTGAGCGTGCTCGATGGCCGCGCGGACCGCTTGTCCGTGTGCGCCGGCGCATTGCAGGCGGATCACACGGTGCTGCTCGACACCAGCGACGCCGCGACCGATGCCGCCGAACTCGCCGCGCTGACCGACAACGAGTTCTTCGACGTGGTATTCGACGCCACCGGCAACGTGAAGGCGATGGAGCGTGGGCTGCAGTTCGTCGCGCATGGCGGCAAGTACGTGCTGGTGTCGATCGTCAGCGAACGGATCTCGTTTGCCGATCCCGAGTTTCACAAGCGCGAGACGACCTTGCTCGCGAGTCGCAACGCGACCGTCGCCGACTTCGAAACGGTGCTCGACGCAATGCGCGCCGGCAAGATTCCGACCGCCGCGCTCAATACGCACGTCGTCGAACTCGCCGATCTGCCGGTCGAATTCCCCAAGCTGCTGAAACCCGATGCCGGCGTCATCAAGGCGCTGGTCGCCTGTTGAGAGAGCGGGGACAACCTACGATGGGCAACCCTATCCTTCAATTTGGCACGAGCCGTTTCCTGCAGGCGCACGCGGATCTGTTCATATCGGCGGCACTCGACGCGGGCCGCGCGCTCGGGCACGTGAGCGTCGTGCAGACGACGGCCAACCCCGAGAGCCTCGCGCGCATCGAAGCATTGCGCGCGCACCGGCAGTACGACGTGCGCATTCGCGGCCTGCGCCGCGAAGCGGTGATCGACACGACCACGCGATGTCACGCGATCACCGAGGCATTGAACGCGAATACCGATTGGCCAACCGTCGTGGAGCGCTTCGCACGCGACGCGCGCGTGGTGATCTCCAACACCGGCGACCGAGGCTACGAGTGCTTCGCCGATGACACCGCCGAGCTGTTGCGCAACGAGGCGAGCGTGCCGCGCGGATTCGCGGCGAAGCTCGTGGTGCTGCTGCACGCGCGCTTCGAAGCCGGCGCCGCGCCGCTGACGCTGCTGCCATGCGAACTCGTGTCGGGCAATGGCGACACGCTGCGTGGCCTCGTCACCGATATCGCGCGCGGCTGGGGCGGCGGCTCCGAGTTTCTGCGCTACATCGAGCACACCTGCGTCTGGGTCAACTCGCTGGTAGACCGCATCGTGTCCGAGCCGTTGCGGCCGGTCGGCGCGGTCGCCGAACCCTACGCGTTGTGGGCGATCGAGCGGCATGCCGGCATGGTGCTGCCGTGCGAGCACGAAGCGATCATCGTCACCGACGACCTGTTGCACTACGAACGCCTGAAGCTGCTGCTGCTCAATCTCGGGCACACGTGGCTTGCCGAGCGCTGGCAGGCCGACGCGCGCGAGCCGGACGAGAACGTGCTGCACGCGATGCGCGATCCGCTGCTGCGTGCCGATCTCGAATCGCTGTGGCGCGACGAGGTGCTGCCGGTCTTCGATGCACTCGGTCAGGGCAGCGACGCGCGCGAATATCTCGACGAAGTGCGCGAACGCTTCGACAACCCGTTTCTCGATCATCGCCTCGCCGATATCGCGCGCAATCACGAACAAAAGAAAGAGCGGCGTTTCAAGCCGGTGATCGACCTTGCGCGCGAGCTTGGCGTGCGTGTCGAGCAACGGCGTCTGAACGCGGCGCTTGCCGCACGCGTGCCCGGCGGCTAACGGCGCGGGTCGTCAGTCGACAGTAGATCGGCAGTACACCGCGGCAGTAGACCGCGGCAGCACACACCGGCGGCCGCGAGGCCGCAAGGTTCATCCAGATAGATGCCAGCCCAGGAGGAGACGGTTTCATGAAAAAGATGCGTTGGGTAGTGATATTTCTGTGCTTTCTCGCGATCGCGGTCAATTACATCGATCGTGCGAATCTCGCGGTCGCCGCGCCGCAAATCGAAAAGGCGCTCGGCATCGGCCCCGCCGAGATGGGCTTCATTCTGAGCGGGTTCTTCTGGACCTACGCGTTGATGCAGATGCCGTTCGGCTGGTTCGTCGATCGGGTCGGCGCGCGCATCGCGTTGCCGCTCGCGGTCGGATGGTGGTCGGTGTTTACCGCGGCCACCGCGGTCACGACCAGCGTCGCCGGAATGTTCGGCTGCCGGCTGCTGCTCGGCGTCGGCGAGGCGGGCGCCTATCCGTCCTGCGCGAAGCTCGTCAGTCAATGGTTCCAGCCCAAGGAGCGCGCGATCGCGACCAGCATCTTCGATAGCGGCTCGCGGGTCGGCTCCGCGCTGTCGATTCCCGTGGTTGCGCTGATCATCGGTACGCTGGGCTGGCAGGCCGCTTTTATCCTCACCGGCGTGCTCGGCGCGGTGTGGATCGTCGGCTGGCTCGTGATCTATCGCAATCCAGTGGAAGACGCGATGGACACCGCGCGCGACGCCGCTCCGGCGGCGCAAGCGAGAGGCGAGCAGCACAAGGTGACGTGGGCGTCGCTGTTTCGTCACCGCACGCTGTGGGGGATGATGCTCGGCTTCTTCTGCCTGAACTTCGTGATCTATTTCTTCATTACGTGGTTTCCGAGCTACCTCGTGCAGACGCGCGGTTTCTCGCTGAAATCGCTCGGCACGCTCGGCATGATTCCGGCGCTGATTGCGATTCCGGGCGGCTGGCTCGGCGGCTATGTGTCCGACGCGCTGTTCCGGCGCGGCTGGAGCCTGACGGCCGCGCGCAAGACCTGCATGGTCGGCGGCATGCTGTTGTCGTCGGTGATCACGCTGTCGGCGTTCACCTCGAACATGTATCTGATGCTCGCGTTCTTCGGTATCGCCTACGGCAGCCTCGCGTTCGCCGCGGCGAGCATCTGGTCGCTGCCCGGCGACGTCGCGCCGACGCGGCATCACGTCGCGTCGATCGGCGGCATCCAGAACTTCGCGTCGAATCTGGCGGGTATCGTGATCACGACGTTCACCGGCCTGATGGTCGCGATGACGAAGGGCTCGTTCACGATTCCGCTCGTCGTGGCAGGCGGTTTCTGCTTTCTTGGCGCGTTCAGCTATCTGGTCATCGTGGGCCGCATCGAGCCGCTGTCGCTGGAATCGGACCGTCGCGATCCGAAGGCCGCGCGCTCCGCGATCTGACGTATTCTGTTTTCACCGCATTCGAACAACCTGCTTTCGAGGCTTTTCATGTCGACTCAAGCTAGTGTCGCCTCCGCGATCATCCGCCTGCATACCGGCGACGACGTCATCATCGCGACCCGGCAATTGTTGCCGGGCACGCGCATCGACGCGGAACAACTGGTCGTCGCCGGGCTGATTCCACCGGGGCACAAGATCGCGACGCGCGATATCGCGCAAGGCGAGCCGGTCAAGCGCTACAACCAGATCATCGGTGTCGCGCGTGAGGCGATCGCGCGCGGCCAGCATGTTCATACGCACAATCTCGGCATGTCCGAGTTCGCGCGCGAGCATACGTTCGGCGTCGATGCGCAGCCGACCGTCTACGTCGACGAACCCGCGCACTTCATGGGCATTCGTCGCGACGACGGCCGCATCGCGACGCGCAATTACATCGGCGTTCTGACGAGCGTGAACTGCTCGGCGACGGTCGCGCGTGCGATCGCCGATCATTTCCGGCGCGACGTGCATCCCGACGCGCTCGCCGACTATCCGAACGTCGACGGTGTGATCGCCTTGACGCACGGGCTCGGCTGCGGCATCGACATGCAGGGCGAGGGCATCGGGATCCTGCGGCGCACGCTCGCCGGTTACGCGGTGCATCCGAACTTCGCGTCGGTGCTATTCGTCGGGCTAGGCTGCGAGACCAATCAGATCGACGGCGTGCTCGCGGCGGGCGGCCTCGACGCGAGCACGCCGAAGCTGCGCAGCTTCACGATCCAGGACAGCGGCGGTACGCGCAAGACGATCGAGCGCGGTATCGCGACGGTGCGCGAGATGCTCGCCGACGCGAACCGCGTGCAGCGCGTGCCGGTGCCGGCTTCGCATCTATGCGTCGGTCTGCAATGCGGCGGCTCGGACGGCTACTCGGGCATCTCCGCGAATCCGGCGCTCGGCGCCGCGGTCGATCGGCTGGTGCGGCATGGCGGCACCGCGATCCTGTCGGAAACGCCGGAAATCTACGGCGCCGAGCATTTGCTGACGCGCCGTGCGGTGAGCGCCGCTGTCGGCGACAAGCTGCTCGCGCGCATCGCATGGTGGCAGGACTATTGCGCGCGCAATGGCGGCGCGATGGACAACAACCCATCGGCGGGCAACAAGGTCGGCGGCCTGACGACGATCCTCGAAAAGTCGCTGGGCGCGGTCGCCAAGGGCGGCACGACGAATCTGGTCGACGTGTACGAATACGCGCAGCCGATCGCCGCGAAGGGCTTCGTGTTCATGGATTCACCCGGCTACGACCCGGTGTCGGCGACGGGGCAGGTCGCCTCGGGCGCGAACCTGATCTGCTTCACCACCGGGCGCGGCTCCGCCTACGGCTGCGCGCCGTCGCCATCATTGAAGCTGGCGACCAACACCGCGTTGTGGGAGCGTCAGCAGGACGACATCGATATCAATTGCGGCGGAGTGATCGACGGCAGCACGAGCATCGACGAACTCGGCGAAGCGATCTTCCGCATGATGCTCGACTGCGCGTCCGGCACGCGCACGAAGAGCGAGTCGCACGGCTATGGACAAAGCGAATTCGTGCCGTGGCAGGTCGGCGTGGTGACCTGAGCCGCTGGATTGCAGCAACACAACCAGGAGGATGCAATTGGAACGCCGCCTTTATTCAGGCCGCGACGTAAAGCGCGCGCACAGCATCGACGATCTGCGCGCGATGGCCCGCAAGCGTCTGCCGAATTTCTGTTTCGAGTATGTCGAGGGCGGCGCCGAAGACGAAGCGACGCTGCGCCGCAATCGCGACGTATTCGGCGAGATCGCTTTTCTGCCGCGCACGCTCGTCAACGTCGAGCAGCGCGACCAGAGCGTGATGCTGTTCGGTGAGCGCAGCGCGGCGCCGTTCATGATCGGCCCGACCGGCTATAGCGGCCTGATGTTTCGCGAAGGCGACGTGAAGCTGGCCAGTGCCGCGGCGGCGGCCGGCATTCCGTTCGTGCTGAGCAACGTGTCGACGGTCGCGCTGGAGGACGTCGTGCGGCGCGCGGGCGGTCGCGTATGGATGCAGGTCTACATGTACCGCACGCGCGAATTTCTCGCCAAACTGGCGCAGCGCGCGCAGGCTGCGGGCATCGAGGCGCTGGTCGTCACGACCGATAGCGCGGTGTTCGGCAAGCGCGAATGGGACTTGCGCAACTACATCGCGCCGCTGAAGCTCGACTGGCGCAACAAGTTCGACGTGTTGCGCCATCCGCGCTGGATGGCCAATGTGCTGTGGCCCAACGGCATGCCGCGCTTCGCGAATCTCGGCGATCTGCTGCCGCCGGGGCAGGACAGCGTGAAGGGCGCGACGATCACGCTGGGCCAGCAACTGGACCCGTCGCTATCGTGGGACGACATCCGCTGGCTGCGCGATCTATGGCCGCGTCGGCTGATCGTCAAAGGGGTGCTTGGCGCACCGGATGCGCTGAAGGCGCTGGAGGCCGGCGTCGACGGTATCGTGCTGTCGAACCACGGCGGGCGGCAACTCGACAGCGCGGTATCGGCGATGGACGTGCTGCCCGAGGTCGTCGAGCAGGTCGGCGGCAAACTCTGCGTGATGCTCGACGGCGGATTTCGCCGGGGCTCCGAAATCCTGAAGGCGGTCGCGCTGGGGGCCGACGCGGTGTTGCTCGGACGCGCGACGACCTACGGTCTGAGCGCGGGCGGTCAGCCCGGTGCCGAGCGTGCCATCGAGATTCTGAAGACCGAGATCGATCGGGCGCTCGGCCTGTTGGGCTGCAGCGATATTGCCCGGCTCGACCATCGTTATCTGCGCTGGCTAGGGCATGATGCGCCGCTGTCGCGCATGCCAACGCAGACGCAAACGCGAATCGGGCCGGCGCGCGCAGCGGCTCTGCCCGTCTGACGAACTGGAGATAGGCGATGCAGCACGAACAGACTGCGGCGACCCGCGGTAACGAAGCCGTCGCCGCGCTACGCACGGCGCTCGGCGCGGACATCGTGAGCCCGCCGGCCGAGTTTGGCGGGCGGCAGTTCGCGGACTGGAGCGGCACGCCGTCGACCGAGCCGATCGCGCTGATCCGCCCGCGCACGACCGAAGAAGTCGCCACGGCGCTCAGGATCTGCCATCAATTGCGCCAGCCGGTCGTCACGCAAGGCGGCATGACCGGGCATGCGGGCGGCGCCTGCGTGCTCGGCGGCGAGGTTGCGCTGAGCGTCGAGCGGATGAACGGCGTCGTCGATATCGATCCGGTCAGCGCGACGATGACCGTGCTCGCGGGCACACCGCTGCAGGTCGTGCAGGAAGCGGCCGATCACGCCGGCTTCATGTTTGCGCTCGACCTCGGCGCGCGCGGCAGTTGCACGATCGGCGGCAACATCGCGACCAATGCGGGCGGCAATCGCGTGATCCGCTACGGGATGATGCGCGACCAGGTGCTCGACGTCGAAGCGGTGCTCGCCGACGGCAGCGTGATCGGCGGTGAGCGCAAGATGATCAAGAACAATACCGGCTACGACCTGCGCAACCTGCTGACGGGCAGCGAAGGCACGCTTGCGGTCATCACGCGCGCGGTGCTGCGCCTGCGCGCCAAGCCGCGCGCGGTCTCCACCGCATGGTGCGGCATGCCGGACTACGCGGCGGTGACCACGCTGCTCGGCCGCGCGCAGGAGCGGCTACCCGCCGGAGTGTCCGCCTTCGAGGTCCTGTGGCCCAGCTATTGCGACTTCGTGCGGCAACGCTTGCCCGAGCTGCGCGTGCCGCTCGCGAGCGATCACGCGTACTACGTATTGCTCGAGACTTGTGGCGCCGACCCGGAGCGGCAGTCGGCGGCTTTCGAGGAATTCCTTGCGGATATGCTGGACGCCGGCGTGATCGCCGATGCCGCAATCGCGCAATCGGAGGCGGACGCCGCGGCGTTCTGGGCGATTCGCGATGCGCCAGCCGAATATCCGCGCCTGATTCCGGGACGCGTCTCGTTCGATATCAGCTTCGCGGTCGCGCAGGCGGGCGATGCGGCACAGCGCTGCGACGAGCGCCTGCGGGCACGCTGGCCGCAAGCGACGATCCTCGTGTACGGGCATCTCGGCGACGGCAATCTGCACGTGGTGGCGCAGCAGCCGGGCTGGACCGACGCGGCCATCGCCGACGTCAAGCGCGTCGTCTATGAACTCACCGGGGAAATGGGCGGTTCGGTGTCGGCCGAGCATGGAATCGGCGAGGAGAAGCTGAGCGTGCTCGGCCTGTCACGCTCGCCGGCCGAACTCGCTGCGATGAAGGCGATCAAGCTCGCGCTCGATCCGCACAACATCCTGAACCCCGGCAAGGTGATTGCGATGTAGCGTGCGTGGCGGCCGCGCTAGAGTTTCATGCGCTGCAGGACGCGCTCGCCGCTGAAGAACTGATGAAACATCGCCGCTGCGATATGCAGGCAGATGAGGCCAAACAGCACCCAGGCGAGAATGCCGTGAACATCGCCCATCGCGTGTCCGAATGACGAGCCCGCCGCCGACAGCGGGGGCAACGGCAGCCACCCGGCGAGGCGAACCGTCCACGCGCGCGACGAAGCGTTGATCCAGCCGAGCAGCGGCACCAGTACGAGCAGCACGTACAGCGCCAGGTGCGCGATGGTCGAGGCGACCCGAAACAACGGCGGCAGGTTGTCCGGCGGCGGCCGATGCGTCGCGCGCCACAGCACGCGGCAGACCATCGCTGCGAGCAGCGCGGTGCCCACGCCCAGGTGCCAGGCGATTTCGCCGTCCGGTACGGTATCGCGATGCACGTCCGGCATCGTCCAGCCGATCACGAACTGCGCGGCAACCAGTCCGACGACGAGCCAATGGAGCAAACGTGCAACGATGTCATAGCGGGGTTCGGTCGAGATACGCATAAGGGAGCCAGTAGTAGAGGTTTTTTGTCGACACCGGATCGTACACTGGCGTGCTTAAGGTCAGGTTAACAGCCGGTCATCGAGGCCGTCTGTCAGCGCCGTTCGAGCCGCTCGAAGACGGCCATTCCCGCGATCATCGCCGCGACGAACACCGACGCTTTCGCCGACCCGAGCCCGAGCGCGACAAGCGCGGGGCCGGGGCAGAACCCGGCAATGCCCCACCCGACGCCGAACGCGCAACTGCCCAGCACCAGTCTTCGCGTGATATGCGCCGACGCCGGAATCTGCATGGGCAAGCCGAGCAGCGACCTGTCGCGGCGCCTTGCGATCGCGAAGCCGATCGCGGCGACCGCCACCGCGCCGATCATCACGAACGCGAGCGACGGATTCCAGCGTCCGGCGATATCGAGGAAGCCCAGCACTTTCGCGGGATTGGCCATGCCCGACAACAGCAGGCCGATACCGAACAGCAGCCCGCATACGAATGAAACGACGGTTGCCATCCTAAGCTCCGAGAAGATGTCGCGCGATATACACGGTGACGAAGCCGGTCGTCATGAAGGTCGCCGTCGCGACGAGCGAGCGCGTGGCGCCGCGTGAAATGCCGCACACGCCGTGTCCGCTGGTGCAGCCGCTGCCGTAGCGAGTGCCGATGCCGACCAGCAAGCCGGCCGCGATCACGGCGGGCCACGACGCGTCGACGGTGATCGTGACAGGCGCGCCGACCGCGCGCGCGATCACCGCGGCAACGACGAGCCCGGCCACAAAGGCGACGCGCCATGCGTTGTCGCGCCTGGTCCAGCGCAACAGGCCGCCGACTATGCCGCTGATTCCGGCGATACGGCCCAGCACGAGGACCATCGCCGCAGCCGTGGCGCCGATTAGCAGGCCCCCGCACAGGGATGCGATGGGGGTGAAATCGTCGAGATCGATCATCGTTCGTTTTGCTTGTATTGGCGTATTGCCGAATGGTCGGCCGTGGTGGCGCCAGTGAACCATAACGCGACTTCGAGTGGAAGCGTTGCGCCGTGCATGGCCGTCGCGAGAACGCCGCCACTGCGGATTCACGCAATCACGGCACCTGCTCCCGTATCGGGAATAAGATCAGCGTACGGGCGGCGAAACGGCCTTGTTGACCTCAATCGAACCGTCCAGGGCGCGGGCCGATAGCGCGGCACGATGGCCCACCCGTGCGGCGCCGCTGCGTTTCAAGGAGACCCCGATGCGAGCGATGGTGTTCGACGGCAGCTCGGCGACGCTGACCGAGCGGGAAGTGCCGGATCCGCGGCCCGGTGCCGGCGAGATCCTGATCGACGTTCGTGCCTGCGGCGTATGCCGAACGGACCTGCATCTGGTCGACCGCGAACTCGAACATCCGAAGCGGCCGGTGATTCCGGGCCATGAAATCGTTGGCCTGGTGGCCGAATTGGGCGCTGGCGTGAGCGGTTTCGCGGTGGGCGAGCGGGTCGGCGTGCCGTGGGTCGGGCGCACCTGCGGCCATTGCCGCTACTGCCTGTCCGCCCGCGAAAATCTCTGCGACGACGCAGGTTTCACCGGCTACACGATCGACGGCGGTTACGCCGAGCGTACCGTCGCCGATAGCCGCTACTGCTTCCGTCTGCCGCCGCATTACAGCGATATCGAGGCCGCGCCGCTGCTGTGCGCGGGTCTGATCGGCTATCGCACGCTAAGCATGGCGGGCAACGCGGAGCGGATCGGCATTTACGGTTTCGGCGCGGCCGCGCATCTGGTCGCGCAGGTCGCGCGTCATCAGCAGCGTACCGTCTACGCGTTCACGCGCCCCGGCGATCACGCGGCCCAGCAGCTCGCGCTGCGCCTCGGCGCGGCTTGGGCCGGTGGCAGCGACGAGGCGCCCCCCGCCGAACTCGACGCGGCGCTGCTGTTCGCGCCGGTCGGCGCACTGGTGCCGCTGGCGCTGCAGGCGGTCGCGAAGGGTGGCGTGGTGGTGTGCGGCGGCATTCATATGAGCGACATTCCCTCGTTCCCGTATGCGTTTTTGTGGGGCGAGCGGCGCGTCGTGTCGGTCGCGAACCTGACCCGCGACGATGGGCTTGCGTTCATGCGCAACGCCGCCGAGACCCGGCTCGCGATCGAGACGACCACCTACGCGTTGCGCGACGCGAACCGCGCGCTCGACGATCTGCGCCACGGCAACCTGACCGGCGCGGCCGTGCTCGCGATCCGGTCGTGATGCGCGCGACGCGGTCGACGGTTGCAATCGCTTCTGGCAATCCTATGCTGTGCTCTGGAGGGCAGCGATCATCGTTTCCGCATCCGATGCGCCGCGCGGGCGCGCTGAGCGCGTGGTGGTGGGGCTCGCAGAACGCGCTGCCGTTCGCGGGCGTCGTTTAGCCGCGCGAGCCGGCACCGCCGGGGCGCGCACCGTCAATGGCAGACACGGCAAGGAGAAGTTCAGATGGGAACGGATCGCGTGGCATTGGTCACAGGCGGAATGGGCGGGTTGGGCGCGGCGATCAGCCGGGCGCTTCATGACGCAGGCATGACGGTCGCGGTGTCGTATTCGCCGCACAACGATCATGTGTCGGCATGGCTGCAGCACGAGCGCGACACAGGACGCGACTTTCATGCGTACGAAGCCGACATCGCCGACTTCGATTCATGCGCGCGCTGCGCGCAACGCGTGCTGACCGAACTGGGCGAGGTCGACGTGCTGATCAACAACGCGGGCATCACGCGCGACACGAGCTTCGCGAAGATGAGCAAGGAGCACTGGGACGCCGTGCTGCGCACCGATCTCGATGGCCTGTTCAACATGACCAAGCCGCTGTTGTCCGGCATGCTCGAGCGGCGCCACGGCCGTATCGTCAACGTGGGGTCGGTGAACGGTTCGCGCGGGGCCTACGGGCAAACCAATTATTCGGCGGCCAAAGCGGGCGTGCACGGTTTCACGAAGGCGCTCGCGCTCGAAACCGCAAAGCACGGCATCACGGTAAACACGGTGTCGCCCGGTTATCTTGCGACCGCGATGGTCGAAGCGGTGCCGCGCGAGATCCTCGACACGAAGATCCTGCCGCAGATTCCAGTCGGCCGGCTGGGACGGCCGGACGAGGTGGCGGCGCTGATTGCGTTTTTATGCTCCGAGGACGCGGCTTTTATCACCGGTGCGGACATTGCAATCAATGGGGGCATGCATATGCATTGAGGAGGGTCCTAGCTCCTAGTGGACTAAGTCCATGTTAGTCCGATGCGGATTGCAGTCAAGCGACTCCGGTGCGTCTCGCGCGGTCTGGCGCGCTCGTGACGTGACGTGACGCTCAACGATCGCCAGATGCGGACTGGTGACGTTTCCCGGCCATCTCACGCTGATCTACGGTTTACCGAACCCTTGGCCGCGCGGCGCGGCCGGCGAACTTCCGGCGCGGCGTGTTCGACCTCGCTCCAGAATTCGCGCAGCGCCGGATGAACCGCATCGCGCCAACGCGGCCCGATGAACAGGTCGTAGTGATTGCACTGCTCGATGGTGAGTTGCCGCGCCGCTCGCAGCGGCGATGCATCGCACAGCGCATGCGCGCAATGCGTTTGCCCCGCGCCCGTGATCTCATCGCTGTCGCCCTCGATCGTGCATAGCGGGGTATCGCGCAGCGCGGCGATCCGCACCTCACGCCCGGCGACCGACCAACGATCGCGCGGCAACAGATGTTCGTGAAACACCACACGAAGCATGTCGAGGAAATAGCACTCGGCCATGTCGAGGACCGCGGCATAGTCGTTCGCCGAGCGCAGCGCCCGTTGCGCACCGGACATGTCGCCCGCGAGCCAACGGGACCAGTAGTCCGCTTCGAGTCGCAGGCGCCGCTCCGGATGCGCGGCAAACAGCGCGGCTTGCTGGATGAAACCCGGATACACGAGGCGTCCCGCGCCGCGATACGGTGGTGGAACGATATCGATCGCATTGTCGTGAAACCATTCGAGCGTATGGGAACTCGCGAAGCGGTCCGTTACGGTCGGGTTCAAACGGGTATCGATCGGGCCGCCGAGCAGCGAGACGCTCGCGATCGGCGCGGCCCCATCCTCGGCGAGCAGCGCCGCGGCGCCGAGCGCGGCCACGCTCGCCTGACAGATCGCCACCACGTGGACCGGCGATCCGAACGCGCGAACGGTGCCGACGAAGCTTTCGATGGCCCGCACGTAGTCGTCGAGCGACAGCGGTCCCGCTTCGGGCGGCACGTCGCGCGCGTCGGCCCAATCGGTCACGAATACGTCGCGTTCTTCGAGCAGCGTCTCGACGGTCTCGCGCAGCATGACCGAATGATGTCCGGCGAGCGGCGCGCACAGCAGCACCGGCAGTTTTTCGTCAGCGCACGGCGCAGGTGGGTTGCGCTTGAACCTGAGCAGCGCGCCGAGCGCCAGCGAGGCGACGACGCTTTCGTCGACGGTCACGCGGCTGCCGTTGCCGGCAATGGAGCGGATGTCGAATGGCGGCGTTTGCCCGAAAGCGCAGGTGGACCGCAGTAGCCAGCAGCTGAACGCGTCGGCTGCCTGTTCCGGGGCGAGCCAGCCCGCTTGCAGCCCCAGCCCCGATTCCGATCCGGATCGAACACCCCCGACCATCGCGCGCGCGAGGCGTTGCTGCGCATCGATGAAGGCGTACCACATGATGAACTCCAACGTTCGTCGATCATGAGGGCAGCGTTGCCGCACCGGTACGAACTCGTGATGCGGATACCGTTGGAAAGGTTACCGCGAAACGTCGGGGCGAGGGGCGGGAAATCGGTGCATGCGGCGCGGCAAGCATGCGCCGTGCACAGGGTGTTGCGTGTTTTCCCGCAGGGTTTGCATACGGTGGCATGCGTTCGGCGTGTAAAGCCGAACGGGCCCGCGCGATGTGGTGACGATTTGCGTCGTCAACCGAGCCACGTTTTGATCGTCGTCGCCATCGCCTTCGTCGAGATGCCGTAGCGCTCGTGCAGCGTCGGCAGCGCACCGGCGGCGAGAAACTCGTCAGGCAGCGCGATCTGGCGGAACGGTGGTGTCACGCCCGCGCCGAGCAACGTGCGCGCGACGGCTTCACCGAGTCCGCCGATCACCGTATGGTTCTCCGCCACGATCACCATGCGGCCCGAGCGCTTCGCCTCGCGCAGAATCGTCGCCGTGTCGAGCGGCTTGATGGTCGGCACATGCAGCACGGCCACGCCTACGTTGTCCGCCTCCAGTGCTGTCGCGACTTCGAGCGAGCGCATCGTCATGATCCCCGACGAGATCAGCAGCACGTCGTTGCCGTCACGCAGCAGCTTCGCCTTGCCAAGTTCAAAGCGGTAGTCGTATTCGTCGAGCACGGCGGGCACGTTGCCGCGCAGCAGGCGCGCATAGACCGGACCCCTGTGTGCGGCAATGGCCGGCACCATCTGCTCGATATCGAGCGCGTCGCATGGATCGATGACGGTCATGTTCGGCATCGCGCGCATCAGCGCGAGGTCTTCGGCTGCCTGGTGGCTCGGGCCGTAGCCGGTCGTGAGCCCCGGCAGCGCACAGACGATCTTCACGTCGAGATTGTCTTCGGCGATGGTTTGATGAATGAAATCGTAGGCGCGCCGCGTGCCGAACACCGCGTAAGTCGTGACAAACGGCTGCGCGCCCTCATGGGCGAAGCCGGCGGCCGCGCCCATCAGCAGTTGTTCGGCCATGCCCATCTGGTAGTAGCGCTCCGGAAATTCCTTCGCGAAGACATGCAGATCGGTGTACTTGCCGAGATCGGCCGTCATGCCGATCACGCTGGACTTCGCGCGCGCCAGTTCGACCAGCGCGTGGCCGAACGGCGCCGAACGCGTGAGCTGTCCTTCGGTCGCGATCGACGCGATCATCGCCGAGGTCTTCAGGCGCGGCTTGTTTGCAACGGTACTCATGCTTGTCTCCCGGCTTCGAGTGCGTCGAGCGCGAGTTGCCACTCGTGCGCATCGACGCGGATGAAATGGTTTTTCTCGCGGGCTTCGAGGAACGGCACGCCGCAGCCCATCTTCGTATCGCAGACGATGATGCGCGGTTGCGATTTGCCGTGATGGCGCGCGTTGTCGAAAGCGCGCTTCACCGCTTGAATGTCGTTGCCGTCCACGCGCTGCGTGTACCAGCCGAACGCTTCGAGCTTCTGGACCAGAGGCTCGAACGCCATGATCTGCGTCGATGGGCCGTCGGCCTGCTGGTTGTTCACGTCGACGATGGCGATCAGGTTGTCGAGCTTCCAGTGCGCGGCGGACATCAGGCCTTCCCAGATCGCGCCTTCGTCGAGTTCGCCGTCGGAGAACAACGTGTAGACGAAGGAGTCCGAAGCCTTGCGCTTCAGACCGAGGCAGCGGCCGACCGCAATCGTCAGCCCCTGGCCGAGCGAGCCTCCCGACATCTCCATGCCCGGGGTGTAGCTCGCCATGCCGGACATGGGCAGGCGGCTGTCGTCGCTGCCGTAGGTTTCGAGTTCCTCGGCGGGCAGGATGCCTGCTTCGAACAGTGCCGCGTAGAGGGCAATCGCGTAATGGCCATTCGAGAGCAGGAAGCGGTCGCGGCCTTCCCACCCGGGGTCTTCAGCGCGGTAACGCATCGCGCCGAAGTAAGCGACAGCCAGCACGTCGGCGATGTCGAGCGCCTGTCCGATATAGCCCTGCCCCTGTACTTCGCCCATCAGCAACGCGTTGCGGCGGATACGGTACGCACGCTCGGCGAGCGTGAACGACTCGGTGATGGTCTCACTGTCCATCGGTAACTCCTGTAGGTCGAGAAAGAGGATTATCGGTTCACGGATCGGGCGGGCACCAGAAAGACCAGCAAGGCACCCAGCGTCACCGCGACGGAAATGAAGATCAGTCCGGCGGTGGATTTGCCGGTCAGATCGTTGAGCCAGCCGACGATCGCCGGAGAGAAGAAGCCCGCGAGATTCGCGAAACAGTTCACGGCGGCGATGCCCGCCGCGGCGGACATGCCGCCGAGCAGTGCGGTCGGCAGCGACCAGAACTGCGACGACGACGCGAGAATGCCCGCCGACGCGACGCTCAGACACACGATCGACGCGCCGACGCTGCCGAGCAGCGGCAATGTCGCGAAGCCCGCGGCGGCGATCAGCATCGGAATCGCCAGATGAAAGCGGCGCTCGCGGCGGCGGTCCGCGCTCATGCCGACGATCGGCAACGCGACGATCGCGCACAGATACGGAATCGCGGTGAACGCGCCGATCCACAACGGATCGGCGACGCCGGCCTTGCGGATGATCGTGGGTAGCCAGAACGTCAGGCCGTACTGGCCCAGTACCACGCAGAAGTAGATCGCCGCCATCAACCACAGGCGCCGGTCACGGATGAAGTCGCGAATCGACACGTGCGAGACCGTCTGCTGCGCATCGCTCGCAACGTTGCGTGCGAGCAGCGTCTTTTCCGTATCGTTCAGCCACTTCGCTTTCGCGATGCTGTCGTCGAGATACAGCAGAATCGCGATGCCGAGCACGAGCGAGGGCAGTGCTTCGAGGAGAAACAGCCATTTCCAGCCCGACATCGCCCACGCGCCGTGCAGCGAATGCATGATCGCGCCGGACAGGGGTCCGCCGATGATGCCCGCGAGCGGAATCGCCATGAAGAACAGCGACAACGCCTTGGCGCGGCGCTCGGCCGGGAACCAGTAGGTCAGATAGAGGATCACGCCGGGCGCGAAGCCGGCTTCGGCCACGCCGAGCAGAAACCGCAGCACGTAGAAGGCGGTGGGCGATCTGACGAACACGAAGCTAGCGGAGATGACGGCCCACGTCAGCATGATTCGCGCGAGCCAGCGGCGCGCGCCGACGCGGTGAAGAATCACGTTACTCGGCACCTCGAACAGGAAGTAGCCGAGAAAGAAGATGCCGGCACCCATCCCGTACACCGTTTCGCTGAAGCGCAGCTCGTTGAGCATCTGCAGCTTCGCGAAGCCGACGTTAACGCGATCCAGATACGCGCCGAGGTAGCACAGCATCAGAAATGGAATCAGCCTGCGGGCGACTTTCGCATAGGTCCGCGCTTCGAACGTGAGCGCGTCGTTTCGCGGCATCACGTTGCCGGCAACGGTCGCGGTGTATTTCGCTTTCATCGATGTCTCCTGAGTGGGCCGCAGGTGCTGCTGCGTATTGCCGCGGCCACGTGCCCCGGATTGTGTTCCGGGTGCGTTGCTGGCGCCGTCTGGCGGCGCCCGGTGTCAGTGGATCAGCATGCCGCCGTTGACGTCGAGGGTGATCCCCGTCAGATAGCTCGACAGGTCGCTCAGCAGAAACAGGCACGCGTTCGCGACGTCCGCGGCGTCGCCCAGCCGGCCGAGCGGAATGCCTTTGATGATGTCCTCGCGCATCGCGGGCGTCAGTTTGTCGCCGGTGATGTCGGTTTGAATGAGGCCCGGCGTGATCGCGTTCACGCGGATATGGTTCGCGCCGAATTCACGCGCCATCGCTTTGGCCAGACCGAGCACGCCCGCTTTCGCGGCACTGTAATGCGGCCCGCCGAAGATGCCGCCGCCGCGCTGCGCCGATACCGACGACATGCAGACGATGCTGCCGCCGTTCTGCTCCTTCATCGCCGGAAGCACCGCTTGCGACATGTGCAGCGTGCCGCGCAGATTGACGTCGACGATCGCGTCGAAGTCCTTGCCGGTGATCTCGAGCGTGCGCACCGGCTGCGTGATGCCCGCGTTGTTGACGAGACCGTCGATGCGTCCGAAGCGCTGCAGCGTATCGCGCGCGGCGGCGATGCAGGCGTCCTTGTCCGTCACGTCGCAGGCGAGACCGAGATGCGCCGCGCCGAGCCCGGCGGCCGCGCTTTGCGCATCGTCGAGGCGCAGATCGAGGATCACGACCCGCGCGCCTTGCGCGGCTAGCGCGCGGGCCGTGGCCTTGCCGATGCCTCGCGGCGACGCCGCGCCCGTCACGATGATGGTCCGGTTCTCGAGCAGCATGGTTTGTCTCCTAGGTGTTGACTGGTGCCCAGAGTGTCGGCTCGCGAGGCGCCCGCATCAACGCGGAAACGTTCAGCAATGGCTGAGAAAAATTCAGATGACGGCCGCGGCCCGCGCCTGGCGAATGCCAGCCGCGAACGTGGGCGCGGATTCAGGCCCGCAAGTCGGCGGCGGCTTCGCGCTCGATCCACGCGAGAAAGCGCTCGACGCGCGGCAACTCCGCGTTCTGCGCCGGATAGACGAGATGATGGGCGCCGACTTCGACCGCAAAGCTGACGTCGAATACGGGCACGAGCAGTCCTTCGCGCATCTTCACCGAGGCGAGCATCAGGCTTTCGAGCGCGATGCCGAGCCCGAGCGCCGCGGTTTCGAGCGACATGTACGAGCGGTCGAACGAGAAATCGAACGTCTTGTGCGCGGCAGAGACGCCGGTTCTGCCAAACCACTGTTTCCACTGCACGAGCGGCGACTCGGAATAGATCAACCGATGCGCCAGCAGGTCTTCCGGCGTCTTCACCGGATGCAGTGCGAGGTACCTCGGCGACGCGAGCGGCGCGATGAACTCGCCACGCACCGTTTTGACTTCGACATGGGTCCAGTTGCCGTAGCCGTGGCGCACGTCGATGTCGTAGAAGCCGTTCGAGAACGATACGTTTTCGTATGAGCAAGCGAGGTTCAGCTGGATGTCGCCGTTCGCTTGCTGGAACGACG
Organism: Paraburkholderia sprentiae WSM5005; assembly: GCF_001865575.2. Classification (NCBI taxonomy): domain Bacteria; kingdom Pseudomonadati; phylum Pseudomonadota; class Betaproteobacteria; order Burkholderiales; family Burkholderiaceae; genus Paraburkholderia; species Paraburkholderia sprentiae. The sequence goes on along the minus strand of NZ_CP017563.2, from coordinate 797,847 downwards.
ACAGCCTCGGCAGCAACCACATCAGGCCGAAGCTCGGGCTCGAATGCACGCGCAGGATGTCGACATCGGTGCGGCTCGACGCGCGTTCGGTTGCGCGGCTCAGATCCGCGAGCGAGCCCGTCACGTCGGCCAGATAACGCTCGCCGGTCGGCGTCAGCACGAGCCCGCGGCCGGAGCGCTGGAACAACGCCTGCCCGATGATCGACTCGAGGTTGCTCAGCTGATGGCTCACCGCCGACGCTGTCAGGCCGAGTTCATCGGCCGCGCGATTCACGCTTTTCGTGCGGGCAACGCTTTCGAACGCAATGATTGCCTTCAGCGGTGGGATGCGCATAGTGATTTTTTTAAGTTGCGGTTGAATGCACGCAAAACAGCGCATCTCTCTCCTGCGACTAGCTGCACGAACGCGCAATAACCCGTTCGCGCGCACCACGCCGAGTCGCGCTATTCAGACGTCGTTTCGGCGGGTTGGCGCGCGCCGGATCATGCGTGTCTTAGATCCCGGTCGTCGGATCGACACGTGTCGCGGGATCGTTTTCGACTACCTCGCGCGTGGCTTCCCAGTACGGGTCACGATGATAGAACTGATGGACCGACGTACCCCATGAGCGATCGGCCATCGCGGGCCAATGGTCCTTGTCGAAGCCCGGCGAGCTTTTCACCTGCTCGGCCGTGGCGTCCAGCTGGAAGCACTTGCGGTCCGTGTCGAGCGTCAGCGCACGCCACGGGATTGCGTGCAAGGTCCCGCCGATGCCGAGAAAAGCGCCCTCCGTCAGCACCGCGTACGCGATGCGGCCGCTGCGCACATCGAGCATGATGTCGGAGATCTTGCCGAGGTCCTGGCCATCGGAGGAGATCACCTTGTTGCCGTCGAGCGTCGCGGCGGCCATCACCTCGGGGCCGGGACCGTCGCCGACGCCGCCACCGGCGATACGTGCGCCGGCGGCCGGCTGCGCGCGAGGCGCGGAGGCGTTCGGATCGAGGGGATCAAGCGGATCGAGCGGTGCGGCGGGATCGAGCGGGTCCATGACGAAACTCCTACATTTTGACGGGATACCTGCACCGCGCAAGGCGCATGCCCGACGCAAGATTCGAACGGGCGGGCACTGGCGTCGAGCAGCCGGCCCGCCACCCGCTACGAAAACGTTCCGGGATAAAGACCCTCGCTCATGTCGAGATTGCCGGTCTGAGCATAGATCAGCGGCGCGCCGTCCGTGCCGACCAGCGCGCCATCGACGACACGCCCGATGACCACGCGATGATCTCCCGCCTCGATGTCGTCGACCACCCGGCAGTCGAAATGCGCGAGCGCATCGAGCAATAGCGGCGCGCCGGTCACGCCGGCACGCCAGCGAGTCGTCGCGAGCTTGTCGACGGCGCGGCCCGACTGCGTGCCGAAGTGCTCGGCGAGCTTCTGTTGATCCGCGCGCAACACGCTGATCCCGAACACCGCGCCGCTGCGCAGAAGCGCGTACGACTGATGCTCGGGACTGATGCAGATCGCGACCAGCAGTGGTGAAAACGAAACCTGCATCACTGAGCTGGCGGTGAACGCATTGCGGCGCTCGCCACTCGCTACGCCGATCACATACACCCCCGCCGTCAAATGCCGGAAAAGCTTCGCGATTCCGTTGCTCATAGGGCCTCCTGTTTTACTGCTCTGCAAGATGCAAAACATAAACATCGAATCGATATAAACATATCGAAACAGAATGATTCTCAGCGCGGTTGTTCGTCGTTACGCTGTACTGCATATCGACAGCGAGGACCTATGACCGCATCTGCTTCAACCTCAATTTCGACACGGCGGCGCACGCTCGTGCGTGCGCTGGCCGCGACGCCGTTCGCCGCGGTATCCGCGTTTGCCAGCACGCATGATGCCCGCGCCGCCGAAGGCGTGAGCGTGGTGCTCGGCGATCAGGCCGGTGGCACGCGCGCCGTCGTCGAAGCGGCGAAGGTGCTCGATGGCACGCCATACACATGGCGCTGGGCCGACTTCCAGGGCGCGGCACCGTTGTTCGAAGCGCAACGCGCCGGTTCGGTCGATCTCGCGCCGGCGGGCGACTTGCCGGTACTCGCGGCGGCGCTCGGCGACCCGTCGCTGAAAATCGTCGCGACGCGAATGGGATCGGGCGCGCAACTCGGCATTCTGGTCGCGCCGCATTCAGCGATCAGTTCGGTCTCCGATCTGAAAGGCAAGACGGTGTTCGTATCGTCGGCGCGCGGCAGCATTTTTTCGGAGACCCATCTTGTCAACGCATGATTTCACCCTGACGGAGCGTGACGCCCGCTCGACTCGATCTCACGCTGTCGAACCGGCCGGCTTTCCCGACGCCGCCGGGCACGTCGCGCGCGAACGACGCAAGCGCGTCGTCGCGGTACTGGCCGCGCTTGGCTGGCTCGCCGGCGCCGCGCTCACGCGATGGTGGCCCGCGCTCGACGATTGGCCGTACACGCGCGAACTGCTGATGTTGAAGCTCGTGCTCGCGGCGGCGTCGCTGGCAATCGGCGTGGCCGGCTGGCGCGCGCGCAGCGCGGCAAAAGTTCGCCCAACCGTCGCGGCGGGCGCAGCGCTGAACGCACGGTTCGATCCGATGCCATGGCTACTCGCGTTGTCGCTCGGCATCACCGGATGGGAAATCGCCACCGCGCAACTCGAATGGCTGCCACGGCCGTTCTTCGCGCCGCCGCAGGCCCTGATCGCCGTCTACGCCGACGATCTGCCGCGGCTTGCCGCGAGCGTCGCCCATTCATTCGTGCTGCTTGCTTACGGCTACGCCGCCGGTGCGTTGACTGGCTTCGTGATCGGCGTCGCGATCGGCTGGTCGAAGGCGGTCGGCTACTGGGTGCATCCCATGCTGCGGCTGATTGGGCCGCTGCCCGCCACCGCGTGGCTGCCGCTCGCGTTCTTTTTCTTTCCGTCGAGCTTCAGCGCGAGCGTGTTCCTGATCGCGCTGGCGACCGCGTTTCCGGTTGCCGTGCTGACGTGGTCGGGCGTCGCGAGCGTCGACTCCGCTTACTACGACGTGGCCCGCACGCTCGGCGCGCGGCCGTCGTTCCTGATTCTGCGCGTGGCGATTCCGGCCGCGTTGCCGTCCGTGTTCGTGGGTCTCTTCATGGGCCTGGGTGCGTCGTTTGCCGTGCTGTTCGTCGCGGAGATGATGGGCGTGAAGGCGGGACTCGGCTGGTACTTGCAATGGGCGCAGGGCTGGGCCGCCTATCCGAACATGTATGCCGCGCTGCTCGTGATGGCCCTGATGTGCTCCACGCTCATCACGTTGCTGTTTCGCGTACGCGATCGTCTGCTGGCCTGGCAGAAAGGAATGCTGAAATGGTAACGGCCTCCGAAGCGCACTTCGCCGCTCACACACGGCAAGGCGCACGCCTCGACGTGCACAACGTCAGTCACCGCTTCGCGCTGCGCGGCGCCGCGTTGCCAGTGCTCGACGACGTCAGTCTGTCGATCGAGCCCGGCGAATTCGTTGCGCTGCTGGGACCGAGCGGCTGCGGCAAGTCGACGTTGCTGCGTCTCGTGGCCGGCCTCGATGTCCCGGCGCAGGGCACGATCCACGCCGACGGCGAGCGCGTCGGCGGCCCCGACCCATCGCGGGTGGTGGTCTTCCAGGACCCGACGCTGTTCCCGTGGCGGACCGTGCGCGACAACGTCGGGCTCGGTCCCGACGCGCGTCGCATGAAGCGCGACGCCGCCGCGCGCATCGATGCCGCGCTCGAACTGGTCGGCCTGTCCGAATTCGCGAACGCGTTCCCGCATCAGCTGTCCGGCGGCATGGCGCAGCGCGCGGCGCTGGCGCGCGCGCTCGTCAACGACCCGCAACTGCTGGTGCTCGACGAACCGTTCGGCAAGCTCGATTCGCTCACGCGCATGCGCATGCAGGGCGAACTCGTGCAACTGTGGCAGGCGCAGGGCTTTTCGGTGCTGCTCGTGACGCACGACGTCGAGGAAGCGCTGTATGTCGCGAATCGCGTGATCGTGTTCAGCGAGCGGCCCGCGCGCATCGTCGCGCAGGTGCGCAACGACGCGCCGTATCCGCGGCATCGCGACGACCCCGCGCTCGTCGCGCTGCGCCGACAGGTGCTGGCGCAGCTTGGCCTCGACACCTGAGACGGGTTCCGGCATCTCTAATCCGCTCACTCATCACCACACCTCCGGGGAAGCAAAGCAATGAATCATTTCGACGACGACCGCGTGCCGACGAACCTCGCGCGCCGCGCATGGCTCGGCCGCGCGGCACGGGCCGCGGGCGCGGCCGCGTTAGGCGGCGCCGCATTCGGGTTGCCGGGCGTACGCGCATCGGCCGATGAAGCGTTGAAGCCGCTCAAATTGTCGTGGAACGCGGGCGCGATCTGCACGGCGCCGGTGCCGGTCGCCGCGCAGCAAGGCTTTTTCCGCAAGCATGGGCTGCAAGTGGAGCTCGTCAACTTCGCCGGTTCGACCGACCAGTTGCTCGAAGCCATCGCGACCGGCAAGTCCGATGCCGGTGTCGGCATGGCGCTGCGCTGGATCAAGCCGCTCGAACAGGGCTTCGACGTGAAGCTGACGGCGGGCATCCACGGCGGCTGCATGCGGCTGCTCGCGACGCGCGCATCGGGCATCGTCGATCTGCAAGGGCTCAAGGGGCGCACGGTCGGCGTCAGCGACATGGCGAGCCCGGCGAAGAATTTCTTCGCGATCACGCTGAAGAAGCTCGGCATCGATCCCGATAACGACGTGCGCTGGCGCCAGTATCCGGCGCCGCTGCTCGGCGAGGCGCTCAAGAAGGGTGAGGTGCAGGCGATCGCCGACGGCGATCCGACCATCTGGACACTGCGCGAGACCGACCATCTGCACGAGGTGTCGAACAACCTGTGCGGCGAGTACGCGAACCGCGTGTGCTGCGTGCTGGGCGTGCGCGGCTCGCTGGTCCGCAAGGACCGCGCGAGCGCGCAGGCACTCACGCAGGCGCTGCTCGAAGCAACCGAATGGACCGCGAATCATCCGGCCGAGGCGGCGGCGATTTTCGCGCCGAATGCACCGGGCGCGAACGTCGCGCAACTGACCGAAATGCTGAAAAGCCACACCGATCGTCACCATCCGGTCGGCGATGCGTTCAAGCAGGAAATCGCGCTTTACGCGGACGATCTGAAATCGGTCGGCGTGCTCAATGCGGGCACGAGTTCGCAGCGCTTCGCGACACGAGTGTTTTCCGACGTGCTGGCTTGAGAGGGGGCCGCGCGCTTAACGCGCGGGCCGAATCTATGGAGTAGTAACCCCGGCAACCCCTGCAAACGCGGCGCGCCCGAGCTTGCCGAGCACCGTATCGTTCTGTGGCGTATGAATGCGCGCGCACAGCACGTCGCGGTAGTGGCGCTCCAACGGGTTGTTGCGGCTCAGTCCCGGATTGCTGCTCGCTTCGAGCGCCAGCTGCACGGCTTCGATCGCGTTCTGGCTGACCAGATACTTGATCGCCGGCGCCTGCGCCGCATCGACGAGACCGCCCGCGCCCGCGTCGAGCAGCGTGCGGTTGTTGAACAGTAACGCGTCGATGCGGCCCGCCGTCTGCTGAAACCGATCGAGGCTCGACAGCGGCGCGTCGAGTCCGGAAGGCGCGCGCTGCGCGGCCCATTGCACGAACCAGTCGCGTGCGGCGCGCGCAACGCCGTCGTAGATCGACGGCACCAGCACGTTCATCCAGATGCCGGTCAGCGGGTCCATGCCGGTGGCGTGCTGCGGCGGCTGCAGGTCGACCGCGTGGTCGAGCGGCACGCGCACGTTGTCGAAGATCACCTCGTGGCTACCGGTCGCGCGCATGCCGAGATGATTCCACCGCTCGCCGAAGCGGATGCCGGGCACGTCGCGATGCACGAGCCATGTGCCGACGCGCGGCGAGGCCTCGTCCGTGCGGCCCCAGACAGCGAACCATGTGAGGCCCGGGCTGCCGGTCGAATAAAGCTTGCGGCCGTTCAGCAGCCAGTGACCGTCTTCGCGCCGTCCGATCGTCGCAGGCAGGCCGCCGCGCGACGGCGAGCCGAGCTCGGGCTCGACGCGCAGCGAGTTGATCAGCGCGCCGCGCTCGGCGGCATCGCGCGCGATGCGTTCCTTCAGCGCGGCAGGCCAGTTCGGATTGGCCTGTAGACGCAGGTGATACAGGCATTGCATGACGAGAATCAGCGCCGTCGACGGCTCCGCGCGTGCGACGGCGCGGACCACGCGCAGCGTTTGCGCAAGCGTGGCTTGCCGTCCGCCGAGCGCGCGCGGCACGGTTAGCGACAGCAGGCCGGCGCGACGCAGGCGCGCGAGGTTGTCGTGCGGGAACAGCGGGCCGGCGTCGAGCGCGGCCGCGCCGGCCGCGAACTCGCGGGTCAGCGCGTCGAGCCACGCGGCGGCTTGCGCACTGTCGAGATCGGCGAGCGCATCGAGCGCAGCGGCGTCGCGCTCGGCTTCGGCAAGCGCGCTATCAGGGGGACGGCTGGTCATCGTGGAGAGATCGGTTGTGATTGCGACTGCGGCTTGCCGGGGCGTTTGCGATGTCATGGCGCGTCGAGCGGAAATTGCCGGTCGAAGCTTGGCGTGACGTCGAGGCGAGTCTTGATCACGTCCGCGCGGTGATAAAGATCGGCGGTCTTTTGCTGCTCGGCGATCAGGCCGTCGTCGATCGCGACGGGTCGCAATTGTGCGCGCTGGTAGACCGTTTTCAGCACGTCGGGCGGCAAGCCCGTCACCTTCGATTGCATGGCGGCGACTTCGTCCGGATGTGTGAGCGCCCAGCGCTGGCCGGCGGCGACGCGCTTCAGGAAGTCGGCGATTTGCGCGTGCTTGTCCTTGATCGACGTCTCCGTCGCCGCCTGAAAGCTGAGTCCGGACGAAAGATCGATGCCGTTGGCGATGCTGCGGTCATGATCCTTTTGCTCGGCGAGCGCGACGTACGGGTCCCACGTGGACCACGCATCGACGTTGCCCGACGCGAGGGCCGCTTTCGCATCGGCCGGCTGCATGAAACGCAGGGATACGTCGGACAGCTTGATGCCGGCGCGCTCCAGCGTCGCGATCGCCAGGTAGTGGCCGATCGAGCCGCGGGTCGTCGCGATGCGCTTGCCCTTGAGATCGGTAGCCGTTTTGATCGGCGAGCCGTCCGGCACGATGATCGCGAGATCGCACGGAATCGAGCGAGTCGCCGCCACCGCGCGCACCCGCGCGCCCGCGGCGTAGGCGAAGATTAGCGGCGCATCGCCGAGACCGCCGACGTCGATCGCGCCCGCATTGAGCGCTTCGCCAAGCGGCTGGGCCGCGGGGAAGTTGAACCACTCGATCGGGTACGGAAGATTGTTCAGTTGTCCAGACGCTTCGAGAATGCCGCGAGTCTGCAACTGCTGGTCGCCCACTTTGAGCGTGGAACCGGCGATAGCCGACAAGGATGCGAACGCGCCGAGCGCGCCGAGCAGAAGACCGAAAAACTTCATTGGAAACCGATTCGCAGGATAGGACATGGGAAGCGTTGCTCGGGAAAAATGGAAAAACACACGGTACGCCGTCAAGAAGAACGACGACGCCTGCGTTGCATACGTCGATCAGATCACGAAGAAGCCATGCGTGCCGTCGCGCTCGAGTTGCGCGACGAGACCGTACTCCCATTCCAGATAGGCGTTCATCGCTTCGCGCGCGTTGTCGGTGCCTTCGTACGGACGCCGGTAACGATCGATGCGTGGCGACGCGAGATGAGCGTCGCCGGCTTCTGTCGGCTGCCCCGCGCGAATCCACGCTGACGTGCCGCCTTCGAGCACCTGTACGGGCTTGCCAGTCAGCGCGGCTATCTCCGGCGCGGCGAAAGCCGCGAGCGCGCTGGTCGCGCACGTGACGACGTAGCGTTTCGCATCGGGTAGCGTGCGCAGATCGTCGACCGTGTCGGAGAGCCGCGAGCGCACGAGCCACCAGGCGCCCGGAATGTGGGCTTTCACATGATTCGCGCTGGCCGTCACGTCGATCACCACCGTGCCGCTCGATGGGTCTGCGAGGAGCGCCGCCAGTGCTTCAGCGCAGACGGTTGGCGTGGGCGCCGCCTCGTGCTTCGCGCCGCGCCACGCGCCGCTCGCGCTCAGCTCTTGCGGTGCAGCCCCGTCGACGACATACACGTCGACGTTCATCTGCGCGAGCCATGAGGCCGTCATGTTCGCGCGCACGCCGTCGTCGTCGAACAGCACGACACGCGCGCCGCGAACCGGCGCGAACACGTCGGTTTCCTGCACCAGCTGACCGCCCGGTGTGCCTTGAAAGCCGGGCGCATGCGCGCGTTCATATTCGGCGGGCGTGCGCACGTCGAAGCGATAGACGGTGCGCGACGCTTCGGCGGCCCAGCGCGCGGCTTCGGCCAGTGTCGTGCGGCTCACGCCCGCGCGCTGCGCCAGCGCGCGCGCCGCGCCACGCGACGCGGCGAGGTTCTGCGCATCGAGTCCGGCTTGCGGATCGAATTGCCGGTCGCTGCCATGATCGAGCGACCGACCCGCGAGCGTCCAGCCGATCGTGCCGTTGCGTAGCGCCGCGACCGGATTCGGCAGCCCCGCATTGACGAGCGACTGCGCGCCGATGATGCTGCGCGTGCGCCCCGCGCAATTGACGATCACCCGCGTCTGCGGGTCCGGCGCGAGCGCACGCGCGCGCAGCACGAGTTCGGCGCCGGGCACGCTGACGCTGCCGGGGATGTTCATCGTCTGGTATTCGTCGAAACGCCGTGCGTCGAGCACGACGACGTCGTCGCCATTCGCAAGCAACGCGTCGACGGCCTCGGCCGACAACGACGGTGTGTGCCGCCGCGCTTCGACGAATTCGCCAAACGCCTTGCTCGGCACGTTGACGTCTCGAAACACCTCGCCGCCGGCGCGAATCCAGCCGTCGAGGCCGCCCGCGAGCAATGCCACCTGGGTGTAGCCGAGCGCGGTCAGCTTGTCGGCTGCGCGTGCGGCGAGTCCTTCCCCGGCGTCGAACAGCACGATCGGCACATCGCGGCGCGGCAGACGCGTATAGGCGTCGAGTTCGAGTTTCGACAGCGGAAAATTGGCCGCGAACAGCGGATGAGCCTGCGCATGCGGGTCTTCTTCGCGCACGTCCAGCAGCGCGATTTCGCGGCGCGCGAGCAGCGCTTCGCGCACGTCTTCGTAAGTGCGAACCGGATAGGTCGTCATCGGTAATGCTGTTCCTTGCTGAGGCCCCACAGGTTGGGGAGCGTGTCGTTCGAGTAACCGGAGATGAAGGGCCTCGCCAGGCCGTCGGGCGTGTAGGTCGAGCGGCGCACCGCGCCGATGTTGGCGCCATACACGTGGATGCTGATCGACGTGCGGTCGTCATGCGCGTTGCGCACGCGATGAATGTCGCCGATGCCCGGTGACACCGCTTCGACGTCGCCCGCTTCGAGGCGCACTTCCGCGCCCGTCCGACGCAGCGTGCCGTCGTCGTTGCGCGCATACGGCGCGGCGAGTTCCGCGCCGCGCAGCACGCCGATCAAGCCCCACACCGTGTGATCGTGAATCGGCGTGTGCTGGCCCGGTCCCCACACGAAGCAGACGACGCTGAAGCGCTCGCGCGCGTCGGCATACAACAGGCATTGCTGATAGCGCTCGACGGACGGCTGCACGTACACGTCCGGTAGCCAGTCATCGACGCGGATCAGTTCGCGCAGCGCGTGTGCGCCTTGTTCGAGCAATCGGGCTTCGTTGACGCCAGAATCGACGAGCGTCGCGATGTCGCCGACAAAACGCCGCAGTTTATGAAGGCTCATCAGTCGAGCAGCGCCGGTTCAGCTTCGAGGAGCCCCTCATACAGGCTGTCGAATGCGTGTCGCGCACCGTTCGCGCGGCCGATCTGCTGATGCGTGAGCGCCGCCGTGTCGTGCGGGATCGGCTGCGGCGTGCCGGCCGCCTGCGCGAGCAGCTGCGCATGGCATGCGTTGTCGAACGCGATGTACCACCACGCGGCCGCTTCCACGCACGGACCGGCCGTCAGGATGCCGTGGTTCTTCAGAATCACGGCCTTGTACGAGCCGAGCGCGTCCGCAATGCGCGCGCCTTCGGTGGTATCGAGCACGACACCGCGAAAGTCGTCGAACAGCGCATGGTCTTCGTAGAACGCGCAGGCGTCCTGCGTCAATGGATCGAGCTTGCGCCCCAGCGTCGACCATGCCTTGCCGTACAGTGAATGCGTGTGCGCGGCAGCCACCACGTCGGGCCGCGCCTCGTGAATGGCCGCATGAATCGCGAACGCGGCCTGATTCACGGGGCCGTCGCCTATCACGATCTCGCCATGACGGTTGACCAGCAACAGATCCGACACGCGGATGCGGCCGAAATGACGGCCGAGTGGATTGACCCAGAAATGATCGCGCCATTCGGGATCGCGTGCGGTGATATGGCCCGCCAGACCCTGCGCGAAGCCGTAATGCGCGAACAGACGGAACGCGCCGGCGAGGCGCTGTTGCCGGTGCAAACGCTCTTGCGCGAGCGAGCGGGGCGGCTCGGCGTCGTCGTCGAACCAGAATTTGCGCAGCGGCGTGGGGCGCGACCCAGGCGAGTGCGTATCGGCGAGTACGGTGCTCATGATGTCGTCGCGCTCCTGTTACGCGGCGCGGCGTGCCCGCGACGTCAGTTCGCGCGTTGCGGGGATCAGTTCGCGGCCGTAGTCGATCGCGTCTTCGAGCGGATCGAAGCCGCGGATCAGGAACGTCGTGACGCCGAGCGCGTGATAGTCGGCGAGCGTTTGCGCAACCTGTGCCGGTGTGCCGACGAGCGCGGTCGAATTCGAACGGCCGCCGATTTCCTTGGCGATCGCGGTCCACAAACGCTCGTCCGCACGCACGCCGTCGCCCGCGGCCGCTAGCAGACGCCGCGCGCCTTCGCTTTGTTGCGGGCCGCCACGCGCGAAGCCCTGCTCGACGCGCAGCCGGCGCGTCTCGTCGAGAATCCGTTCGGCGCGTTCCCACGCGGCTTTTTCCGTCGATGCGAGGATCGGCCGGAACGACACGGAGAAGCGCACGCTGCGGCCATGTTTCGCCGCTTCGGTTCGAACGCGCGTGATCTGCTCGTGGACCTGCTGTTTCGATTCGCCCCACAGCGCGTAGACGTCCGCGTGTTTGCCGGCGACTGCAAGCGCCGGTTCGGACGCGCCACCGAAATAGATCGGCACATGTGGCGTCTGTTTCGGCTTGACGTCGGAGAAGGCTTTTTCGAAGCGGTAAAAGCGGCCCTCGTGATCGAACGGACGCGCTTCGGTCCAGACGCGCCGCAGGATCTGCAGGTATTCGTCGGTGCGCGCGTAGCGCTCGTCATGGCTCAGAAAGTCGCCGTCGCGCCGCTGGTCTTCGTCGCTGCCGCCCGAGATGAAGTGCACCGCGAGACGGCCGCCGGAAAAATGGTCGAGCGTCGCGATCTGCCGCGCCGCCAAAGTCGGCGCGACGAAGCCCGGCCGATGCGCGAGCATGAAATGCACGCGCGATGTCACGCTCGCGGCGTAGGCGATCGTGATGGTCGCGTCGGGGCTCGTCGAACTGTGGGGCACGAGGATGCGGTCGAAGCCCGCGTTTTCGTGCGCTTGCGCAAAGGCGCGCACGTAGTCGGTATCGATCGCGGGGCCTCGCGGAGCATGCGTCTCCGAGATCTTGCGTTGCTGGATCATGCCGATGAATTCGACGCTCACGGTAGCTCCTTTCCGGATATTCGTTTCGATGGAGAAATGGAAGCGGGAGCAGGCGTGACGCGGTGCACGCCTGCGCGACGAATTCAGGCTAACACCGGGCTATGCAACGACGAAATATTATATTGAGCTAACGATATGAACGTACGGGCCATAGACGAAGACAGGCATCGCGCCGCAGCTGTCAACGAAATGTCATTCGAACCGCCTAAGTTTAGACGTCCGAGCGATGGGAAGGATCGACGCGGCGATGAACACCCGGGCCGCGCGATGCGCACAAGACGGATCGCGGGCTGGAGCGTAGCTTGCGGCAACAATTGATTCTGTCAGTCAATCTCGTGGAGGCAAACGATGCTGTTCAAACGAGGCATTGCCATTCTTGCCGTTGCTCTGCCCTGCGCGGCCGCGCACGCGCAAACCGTCGACATCATCGGCGCGGGCAGCACTTTCGCAGCCCCGATTTATAACAAATGGGCTGACGCCTACCACAAGGCGGGCGGCGGCAAAGTCAACTACCAAGGCATCGGTTCAGCGGGCGGCGTCAAGCAGATCATCGCGAAGACCGTCGACTTCGCTGGCTCCGACGCACCGATGAAGGACGATGAACTGGCGAAGACCGGCCTGTTCCAATTCCCGACGGTGGTCGGCGGCGTCGCGCCGGTCGTGAACCTGCCAGGCGTGAAGCCGGGTCAACTCGTTCTGTCGGGTGCCGTGCTCGGCGACATCTATCTGAGCAAGATCAAGAAGTGGAACGATCCGGCGATCGCCGCGCTGAATCCGAACATCAAGTTGCCGGATACGGACATCGCCGTGGTGCGCCGCGCCGACGGTTCGGGCACGAGCTTCATCTGGACGAACTTTCTGTCGAAGGTGAACCCGCAGTGGAAGTCGAAGGTCGGCGAAGGCACCACCGTGAACTGGCCGACCGGTACGGGTGGCAAGGGCAATGACGGCGTGGCCGCCTTCGTGCAACGCCTGCCGGGTGCGATCGGTTACGTCGAGTGGGCGTATGCGAAGCAAAACAACATGGTCTACACCAGCCTGAAGAACTCGGCCGGTGCCGTGGTGGCGCCGAAGACCGAAACCTTCAAGGCAGCCGCGGCCGGCGCGGACTGGAAGACGTCGTTCTACCAGATTCTGACCAACGAGCCGGGCAAGGATGCATGGCCGGTCGTCGGCGCGACCTTCGTGCTGCTGCATTCGACGCAAGACAAGCCGGCGCAAGGCGCGGCAACGCTGAAGTTCTTCGACTGGGCATTCAGGAACGGCGGGCAGGCCGCCAGCGATCTCGACTATATCTCGCTGCCAGAGTCGGTCGTGTCGGAAATCCGCGCGCAGTGGAAGACGAAGATCAAGGACGCTTCGGGAAAGCAGGTGTTTGAGTGAACGCCTTAGTGCACCCGTAGCGACACATCGGCTGACCGCTCGGGCTCGTGTACTTTCGCGTTAATCGCCTTTGCGCGTTGCCGCGTCCGCGCCGAAGCGCTCGACCATAAATTCAATAAAGCTTCGAAGCTTCGGCGACGTCTGGCGCTCACGCAGATACAGCAGATTCAGTGGCCGCTCAGGCGCGGTGAACTTCGGCAGCACGTGGGCCAAGCGCCTGGATCGCAGATCCGCGGCGACCAGCATCTCGGGCAGCATTGCAATGCCCAGGCCGCGCAACACCGCCCGTCGCAGCGCTTCCGAATTGTCGATCCTCAGCCGGCCATCGACGGGCACGCTCACGCGTCCGTGCGGACCGTGCAGGATCCATTCCGGCTGCGCCGCGTGCCATTCCGAGCGCGGCGGATACGCGTACGTCAGGCACTGGTGGGAGAGCAGCGCCTCGGGCGATGACGGCGCGCCGTGCGTTGCCAGATACGCGCGCGACGCGCACAACACGAGACGGTACGGCTTCAGAGGCCGCGCGACGAGATCCGGATTGCCCAGCGCGCCGATGCGTACGGCCGCCTCGAAGCCGTCGTCGAGCAGGTCTGACAGCGCATCCGAGGCGACAATATCAAGCTTCACTTCGGGATAGCGCTCGCAGTAATCCGCGATCACGGGCATCAGGCATTCGTTGCTGAACACGACGGGCGCGGTCACACGCAGGCGTCCGCGTGGCGTTGCGAGATGGTCGAGCGCGAGCCGTTCGGAATCGTCGACCAGGCCAAGGATCTCGACGCATCTTTCATAGTAGGCCTGACCAAACGCGCTGATCTGCTGCTTGCGCGTCGTGCGATGGATCAGTCGCGCGCCAAGCCGCGTTTCCAGCGCCTGAAGGTGATTGCCGACCATCGTCGGCGACAGGTCGCATGCCACCGCCGCCGCCGTCAGGCTGCCGCTTTCGACTACGCGCACGAACACGGTCATCGCTTTGAGAAGATCCATTCCGCAATAATAATTGGTTCTGTTGCAATCTGGCGTCCATTTATCAATTTTCACTGTGGGAATAGGGTGTGCGCAGACGACCCCGACTTCATGCACGGACATCATGCGCAAACAACTCAGTTCACCGGCCCGATCATCGCGGCTTGCCCTGCTCGCGACGAGCCTCGGCTTCGTCATCATCTGTCTCGACGTGACGGTTGTGAACGTCGCGCTGGCACGAATGCGCGATAGCCTCACCCTCGATTCGACGGCGCTGGAATGGGTCGTCAACGCCTACACGCTGGCGTTTGCCAGTCTGCTGCTGTTCGGCGGCGCATTGGCCGACCGGTTTGGCGCACGCCGCATCTTTCTTGCCGGGTTCGCGGTGTTCACCTGCGCATCGGTGGGCTGCGCGCTGTCGAGTGGCGCGGCGATGCTTATCGCGGCGCGCGTGTTGCAAGGCATCGGCGCGGCGCTGTGCGTGCCGTCGTCGCTGGCGCTGCTCGGTGCGGCGTTTCCGGAACCGCATGCGCGGGCGAAGGCCGTCAGCGTCTGGGCGGGCACGGCAGCGCTGGCGCTGGGGGCGGGTCCGTTGGTCGGCGGACTACTCGTCGACCGCTTCGGCTGGCCCGCAATTTTTCTGATCAACGTGCCGATCGGCGTCGCAGGCATCTGGCTGACAGTCGCTCATGCGCCTGACACGGAGGCTCACGCGGCGCGTCGCATGGATCTGGCCGGCCAGACGCTTGCCGTGATTGCGTTGGTCGGGCTGACGTATGCGGTGGTCGAAAGCGGCAGGCTGGGGTGGACCATGACCATATTGGCGGGGCTCGCCGCCGCCGCCGTGGCGGGCGGGCTGTTTGTCGTGGTCGAGGCAAGGCATGCGCAGCCGCTGTTGCCGCTCGCGCTATTGCGCAACGCCGCGGTGAGTGTCAGCGCGTTGACGGGGCTGTCGCTGAATTTCGGCTACTACGGACTGATGTTCGCGATGAGTCTGTTTTTCCAGAACGCGCGTCACGACACCCCGCTCGAAACCGGCCTCGCGTTCCTGCCTATGACGGCAGTGGTGACAGTCGCGAATCTCGCGTCGGGCTCGCTCACGGCGCGTTTCGGTTATCGCCTGCCGATGCTTGTCGGCCAGGCACTGGCAGCGCTCGGCTATGTTTCGCTCGCGTTCGTGCGTGTGGATAGCAGCGCGCTAGCAGTGGGGTTGCCATTGCTAATGGTCGGTGTCGGCGCGGCGCTTGCGGTGCCATCGATCAACACGGCGGTGTTGGCGCACGTGGATCCGTCGCGCATGGGCATTGCGTCGGGCGTGCTGAATACCGCACGTCAGATTGGTGGCGTGCTCGGCGTGGGATTGTTCGGTGCGCTTGTGCGACCGGAGTCCGGCAACCTTGCCGAAGGACTCCATCTCGCTGCGACTGTGGCCGCTTTGGTGACGGTTCTAAGCCTCCTCGGCATCGTGCTGGGTCTCCGGACGTCAGGATCGATGGTCACGGGCGGCGCGCGCGACGTCAGCAGTCAATGACCGCCGCTTACAAGCGCACGACGATTTTGCCGTTGGCGGTGTTAGCTTCCATCAGGCGATGGGCCTCGCGGATCTCCTCGAACGGAAGGACCCGTGCGGCCTTTGCCTTGTAGAGGCCGCGTTCCACGCGGTCGACAATGAGCTGCATCGGTACTTCGGATATTGGAAATGCGGGTGTGCCGAACATGAAGCTGCCAAAGAAGCTGAAGTGCACGCCGCTCGGGAGCTGCGCCATCGGCGTGAAGTCCCTGATCGGGCTGGAGCCGCCTAGAAAGCCCGCCAGACAGAGGCGGCCGTGTCGACGAACCATCGTGAGCGAGCTGACGACGGTGCTGTTGCCGACCAGCTCCAACACAGCATCTATGCCATCGGGATGCAGATCGCGAACACGCCGGGGAAGGTCGGGTTCTTCCAATAACACCTGCGTGGCGCCTAGCGCCTCGAGAGACGCCGCGCGACCGGGGTTGCGCGTCGAGGCAATGACGCGGGCGCCTGCGTGCGCGGCGATGTCCACCGCCGCCCGTCCCAATGCAGAGGTGGCGCCACGAATGACAACCGTCTGGCTGGACTCGAGGTCGAGGTTGCCGAACAGGGCCACCCACGCGGTCGCATACGATTCCGGAATCGCCGCGAGATGCTCCCAGGCCAGATTCGTCTCGACCGGCACAACGTTGCTGGCGGGCACGTTGGTCAGCTCCGCATAGCTGCCGTTGATCGTGCGCCCCATGCCGCCCATCAAGGCGACGACCTTTTGTCCCGGAATCAGGCGCCCGTCCGGATCAGCCTTCACGATTCCAACGCACTCGATTCCGCTGATCTCCGTCGCTTCGGGCCATGTGCCTTCGCGCATATGGGTCTCGGCGCGATTCACGCCGAAGGCCTTGACCTCGATCAGAACGTGACCGGCCCGGCGCGAAGGATCGGGCCGCTCCTCGATGTTCAGCACATCGGGACCGCCGTACTGCTTGATGACGATGGCACGCATGAAATATCTCCAGATAGGTGGGTGCCGTCTAATATTAGGGATCGGAGATATTGCAATAAATAATGAAGTTTCGATGAACTCGATAGGGCCGACCGATGATTGAAGGTTTAACGCTGTATCAGTTGCAGTGCTTCGACGCAGTCGTTTCGGAAGGCGGCTTTCAGCCCGCGGCCGAAAAACTTCGGCGCACGCAACCGACGGTTTTCGCCGCCGTGAAGAACCTGGAGGGACAGCTAGGTCTGACCTTGCTCGATCGCAGCGGCTATCGTGTCGCGCTGACTGAGGCCGGGCGCTCGTTCCACGAACATGTCCGCGTGTTTCTGCTTGAGCTGCGTGGTTTGAAGAACCACGCTTTGCAACTGGCCATGGGCGAGGAGAGCGAGCTACGTGTGGTGATCGGCGATCTTTCGCCTGTGCGCGAGGTGCTCCGACTGCTGCGCGGCTTCTTCGATGACCATCCGGCTACGCGGCTGCATCTGCACGTCGAGGCTATTGCGGGTCCCTGGGAACGCCTCTTCGACGGCGAAGCCGATCTGATCATCCACCATATCGACAAAGCCGATCCTCGGCTCGAGTACATCGACTTGTGCGTGGTGAAACTCATCCCTGTTGTAGCGCCGGGATTTCTTCGCATGCCGATCTCGGACGAGATCACCCCTGAGCAGATGCGTGGCTACGTCCAATGCGTGATACGCGACACGGCGCGTCACATCGACCGGCCGAATTACTACATCATCGAGGGCGCGCAGACCTGGACGGTGGGCGATCAGTTGATGAAGAAGGAGATCATCGTACAGGGCGCAGCCTGGGGCCATCTGCACGATTATCTGATCGAAAAAGAGTTGCGTGACGGCCGCCTGCTGTCGATCGGCGGACGGCATCTGCAAGGCGGACGGATCGAAATCACCGCAGCGCGCCGGCGAGATCTACCTCACGGGCCGATCGCGGATCTGCTTTGGCACCACATCAGGGAGGCGGCCGCGGACTTCAGGATCGATTGAGAGGTGTGCCTCATGACTAGATGCCTGCGAATCAGCGACGTCAGTTACGTTCGTACCAGTCTTTCGAACGGTTGACGATACGCACCACGAGCAGCATGACGGGCACCTCGACCAGCACGCCAGCGACCGTTGCCAGTGCAGCCCCTGAATTGAAGCCGAACAGACCGATTGCGGTGGCGACGGCCAGTTCAAAAAAATTCGACGCACCGATCAGCGCTGACGGGCAGGCGATGTTGTACTTTTCGCCGACCGCGCGATTCAGCCAGTAAGCCAGTGCCGAGTTGAAGAACACCTGTATCAGGATCGGCACCGCGAGCAGCACGATAATCATCGGTTGCTTCAGGATCGCTTCGCCCTGGAACGCGAACAGCAGCACCAAGGTCGCGAGCAGCGCCGTGATGGACCAGGGACCGATCTTCGCCATCGCCGCGTCGAACGCCGCCGGGCCCTTTGCGAGCAGCATCTTGCGCAGGATCTGCGCGAGGATCACCGGAATCACGATATAGAGCACGACCGAAGTGAACAGCGTCGCCCACGGCACGGTGATGGCCGAGATGCCGAGCAGCAGACCGACGAGCGGCGCAAACGCGATCACCATGATGCTGTCGTTCAGCGCAACCTGGGAGAGCGTGAACAGCGGGTCGCCGCCGGTCAACCGGCTCCAGACGAATACCATCGCCGTGCATGGCGCGGCCGCGAGCAGGATCAGACCTGCGACGTAGCTGTCGAGCTGCTCGGCAGGCAGCATCGGCGCGAACAGGTTCTTGATGAACAGCCAGGCAAGCAACGCCATCGAGAATGGTTTGACCAGCCAGTTCACAAAAAGCGTGACACCGATCCCTTTCACGTGATGACGGACTTCATTCAACGATCCGAAGTCGACCTTGACGAGCATTGGGATGATCATCACCCAGATCAGCAGACCGACCGGCAAGTTGACGTGTGCGTATTCCACCCGCCCAATCGCCTGGAAAACACCAGGAAGGAACTGGCCAAGCAGGATGCCCGCGACGATACACAGCGCGACCCAGACAGTGAGATATCGCTCGAAGAAGCTGATGGCGGGCGTGGAAGCACGCTTTTTCGAAATCGCGAGATTGGGTACGTTCATGATGCTTCAGTTTTCCCGGATGTCGTTGAGTACTTGCCGAAGTTCGGCATTGCTCAGGAGGTCCAGCGGCAGATCAAGCAATTGCAGCATGCGATAGCCGATTGCCTGGCGCGTGATGTCGAACGCCTGGCGCTTGCCTTCATCGCCGCCTTGCGCGTTCGAAGGATCGGGGTAGCCCCAGTGAACCTTGACCGGGCTTCCAGGCCAGAACGGGCATTGCTCGGCGGCCGCGCTGTCGCACACGGTAATCACGATGCGCATCTGCGGCGCGCCATTGGCAGCAAATTCGTCCCAGCTCTTGCTGCGATAGCCTTCCGTATCGATGCCCGCATTCGTCAGTGCTTCGAGTGCCAATGGATTGATGCGGCCGCTCGGCGCACTGCCTGCGCTGTACGCGCGCACGTCCTTGCCGAGCTTGATCGCCCAATGGTTCAGCATCCCCTCCGCGAGGACGCTGCGCGCGGAGTTATGGGTGCAGAGAATCAGTACGTTCGTGGTCATGGTGAATCAATCGGCCGTGTTGGATTCGTTGGCTGTGCCGTCGCTTAGCAGCAGGCCGACCCGGCTGGCTTGACCGGAACGCCAACGGGTTCGCCGCGCGGAGCGCAGCACGACGTTTGCGCAGACAACGGCGACGACTCTTGCCGGCTTTCGCCGTAGACGGGGACACGGTCGAGGCTATGAAAGTGCTCCCAGGCGATACCCTGCGGATCGACAATCCAGTGCTTGTCGCTGCGTGCATAGCAGCAGGTGGTTTCGCCCTGATCGAGCAGGGCCATGTCCGCCGCCTCTGCCCGCTGCGCGAGTTCGGCGAGCTCGGCGGAGTCGTCTACCTGGAA
Source organism: Paraburkholderia sprentiae WSM5005 (assembly GCF_001865575.2). Lineage (NCBI taxonomy): Bacteria > Pseudomonadati > Pseudomonadota > Betaproteobacteria > Burkholderiales > Burkholderiaceae > Paraburkholderia > Paraburkholderia sprentiae. The sequence continues at coordinate 778,354 of NZ_CP017563.2, read as the reverse complement.
ACCGAGATGGTCCACACCTGTCTTCGTGCCACGCGTCGAAATGGCGAAGTTCACGCGAGGATCGTCCAGCATCCATTTAGCGTAGTCCGCTTCGACGCGCGCCGGTTGCGCGGCGAACAGCTTCGAATAGAACGCGACACTGGCTGCAATATCGTCGACGTGGACGTGGATGTGAAATCGCTTCATGGCAATTCTCCTTCAGCATTTGCGTGAGGCTGTGCCGGGTTGGCATGAGTCTGTTCCCGGCTCGCCGCATGTTTGGCCCTGGCAGCAGTTTTCGGTCAGGAAGCCCAGCAGCGCATTCATTTGGTCGAAGGCAGTCCGATAGATCAGGCTGCGCCCGTCGCGCTCCTGCGTGATCAGCTCCGCGCGCAGCAACTCCTTCAGATGAAAAGAGAGCGTCGCGTTCGGAATGTCGAGCTGCTCGGCGATGGCGCCCGGCGTCAGCCCTGCCGGACCGGCCACGACCAGCATGCGGAACACTCTCAGGCGAAGGCCGTGTGCCAATGCCGCGAGGGCGCGGATAACATCGTTTTCTTCCATGTTTCGAATATAGTCGAAATGACGTCTCTGCGCAAGGCGCAACGGGCAGTGGAGTGCGCGGCTAAAGCTAGCAGCCCGGCGCCCGCAACGGCTGCAGTGCGACAGGGTCAGTCCGACCGCGAGCCGTGCCGCGCGCACGGCCCGCAGAATGCGATTACGCTTCCCCGAAACCGCCGCCACCCGGCGTTTCCACCACGAACACGTCACCCGCGGCCATCTCGACGCTCGCGATATGGCCCAATGCGACGATCTCGCCGTCCGCGCGCTCGACGCGATTGCTGCCCCGCCTTCCCGCACGCCCACCTGCCGCGCCGAAAGGCGCGTGAACGCGATTGTTCGAGAGAATCGACGCGGTCATCGGCGCGAGAAAGCGGATGCGCCGGATCGCACCGTTACCGCCGCGCCAGCGTCCCGCGCCGCCCGACTCCGCGTGGATCAGGTGCGACTCGAGCCGCACGGGATAGCGCCATTCGAGCACTTCGGGATCGGTCAGGCGCGAGTTGGTCATGTGCGTCTGTACCGCGTCGACGCCGCAGAAGCCATTGCCCGCGCCGCTGCCGCCTGCGATCGTCTCGTAGTACTGGTAGCGCGCGTCGCCGAACGTGAAGTTGTTCATCGTGCCCTGACTGGACGCGACGATGCCCAGCGCGCCATAGAGCGCATTCGTAATCGCAGACGATGTCTCCACGTTGCCCGACACTACCGCAGCCGGATAGACCGGATTGAGCATCGAGCGGTCCGGCACGATCACCGACAGAGGCTTCAGGCAACCCGCGTTGAGCGGGATGTCGTCGCCGACGAGCGTGCGGAACACGTACAGCACGGCTGCCATGCAAACCGCCTTCGGCGCGTTGAAGTTGTTCGGCAGTTGCACGGACGTTCCGCTGAAGTCCACGGTCGCACTACGCGTCGCAGCATCGACGCGAATGGCGACGTCGATCACCGCGCCGTTATCGAGTTCGTAACGGTACGCGCCGTCCTTGAGCGCGCCGATCACGCGGCGCACCGCTTCTTCGGCGTTGTCCTGCACGTGCTGCATGAAGGCGAGCACCACGTCGCGGCCGAATTGCGCGACCATGCGGCGCAGTTCGTCCACGCCCTTCTGGTTCGCTGCGATCTGCGCGCGCAGATCGGCCATGTTCTGTGCGACGTTGCGCGCCGGATAGCGGCCCGACGCGAGCAGCGCGCGTGTTTCGGCGTCGCGCAGCACGCCCGCAGAAACAAGCTGCCAGTTATCGACCAACACGCCTTCTTCTTCGATATGCGACGAAGCGGCTGGCATCGAACCGGGTGTGATTCCGCCGATATCCGCATGATGGCCGCGCGAGCCGACGTAGAAGAGCGGCTCGGCCGAACCGTCTGCGAACACCGGCGTGATGACCGTCATGTCGGGCAAATGTGTGCCGCCGTGATACGGGTCGTTGAGCATGAATACATCTCCGTCGCGCATCGCGCCGCGATTTCGCTCGATGACGGTCTTGATGCTCTCGCCCATCGATCCCAGATGCACGGGCATGTGCGGCGCGTTCGCAATCAGATTGCCGGCAGCATCGAAGATCGCGCACGAGAAGTCGAGGCGCTCCTTGATGTTCACCGAATACGCCGTGTTTTGCAGACGCAATCCCATCTGCTCGGCAATCGACATGAACAGATTGTTGAATATCTCGAGGCGCACAGGGTCGGCCTCGGTGCCGATCGAGCGGCGCGTGGGCAGCGGTTGCACGCGCGTCATCACGACGTTGCCTTGTACGGTCAGCACCGCCTGCCATCCCGGCTCGACCACGGTCGTGCCGTTCTTTTCGGCGATGATCGCCGGGCCGTCGAGCGTGTCGGCGGCGCACAGCGTGTCGCGCTGGTAGAGCGATGCGTCGTGCCAGCTACCGCCCGAATAGAGGCGCACGACCGACTGCGCACGGAGCGCGTCGCCTGCCGCGCGCTGCGGCAGGCTGCCGGCATCGACGGGCGCGTCGGAATGGCCGATCGCTTCGACGCACGCGAGTTCCGCGATGAGCGGCGTATCGGCCATCAGGAACGCATAGCGTTGACGATACGCCGCTTCGAAAGCGGCGCGCATCGCATCGACGCTGCCCGCGGGCACGGCGAGCGCGGAATCGGTGCCCTGATAGCGCAGATGGACACGGCGTTCAGTCGTGATACGCGCGGCGTCCACGCCCTGTTCGAGCAGTGCGCGGGTGGCATCGGCCGCGAGCGCATCGAGCGCGGCTTGCAGCGCCGCAAGCGATGAGTCGTCGAGCGAGATTTCGAGCGCTCGCTCGCGCATCGCCGTCTGATCCGCGAGGCCCATGCCGTAAGCGGAGAGCACACCCGCAAGCGGATGCGCGAACACCCGCGTCATGCCGAGCGCGTCGGCCACACCGCACGCATGCTGGCCGCCCGCGCCGCCGAAAGTCGTCAGCACATACTGCGAGACGTCGTGGCCGCGTTGCACTGAAATCTTCTTGATCGCGTTAGCCATGCTGCCAATGGCGATTTCCAGGTAACCTTCGGCGAGTTCTTCTGGCGCGCGACGCTGACCCGTCGCCGCGAAAATTTCATCGGCGAGTGCCCGAAAGCGCTCCGCGACGATCTCGCGATCGAGCGGCTCGTTCCCGCTCGGACCGAAGACGCGCGGGAAATAGTCGGGCTGAATCTTGCCGAGCATCACGTTGCAGTCGGTGACCGCGAGCGGGCCGCCGCGCCGGTACGCCGCTGGACCCGGATTGGCGCCCGCCGAGTCGGGGCCGACACGCAGCCGGGCGCCGTCGAAGCCGAGCACCGAGCCGCCGCCTGCCGCCACGGTATGGATGCTCATCATCGGCGCGCGCATCCGCACGCCTGCCACCTGCGTTTCGAATACGCGCTCGAACTCGCCGTTGAAGTGCGAGACGTCCGTCGAGGTGCCACCCATGTCGAAGCCGATCACGCGCTCGAAGCCCGCTGCCTGAGCCGCGCGCACCATGCCGACGATACCGCCCGCCGGGCCGGAGAGAATCGCATCTTTGCCCTGAAATACATCGGCGCGTGTCAGTCCGCCGCTACTCTGCATGAACTGCAGGTTCACGCCCGGCATCTCGCTGGCGACCTGATCCACGTAGCGGCGCAGGATAGGCGACAGATAGGCATCCACCACGGTCGTATCGCCGCGCGAGACCATCTTCATCAGCGGCGAGACTTCGTGGGAAACCGAGATCTGCGTGAAGCCGATGCGGCGCGCCAGATCCGCAAGCTCGCTTTCATGCGACGTGTGGCGATAACCGTGGATCAGCACGATCGCTAGCGCGCGGATGCCTTTGTCGTAGACCTCGCGCAGTGCGCGCTCCGCTGCCGCGCGGTCGAGCGGCGCGACCACTTCGCCTTGCGCGCTCACGCGCTCGTCGATTTCCACCACGTTCTCATAGAGTGCTTCCGGCAACGCGATGTCGAGATCGAACAGGCGGGGGCGGTTCTGATACGCGATCCGCAACACGTCGCGGAAGCCGCGCGTGGTGACGAGCGCTACGCGCTCGCCCTTGCGTTCGAGCAGCGCGTTGGTCGCGACCGTCGTGCCCATTTTGACCATCTCGACGTCGCGCGACGTAATGGGTTCTCCGGCTCGTAGGCCAAGCAAATGGCGAATCCCGGCGACAGCGGCATCGCGATATTGCTCCGGGTTTTCGGAAAGCAGCTTGTGCGTGGTGAGCGTGCCGTCCGGGCGGCGCGCGACGATATCGGTGAACGTGCCGCCGCGGTCGATCCAGAACTGCCAGCGGGACGGCGTGCAAACATCGGAGGCGTGATCGTGCTTCATGGTGTCGTGGTCGTGATGCGAAAGTGGTATGGGTGTGCGCAAGATGAAATCAGGCCGATTCGAGTTCGCGGCCGCGCGTCTCGGGCAGCGTCAGCGCGGCGATGATCAGCACGCCATACGCGGCCACGGCGAAAATCCCGATGCTCGTGCCCAGGCCAAAACGGCTCGACAGCACGCCGATCAGCACTGGAAATAGCGCCCCGATCGCGCGGCCGACGTTGTAGCAAAACCCCTGGCCCGAGCCGCGCACACGGGTCGGAAACAGTTCGGTGAGGAACGCGCCCATGCCAGAAAAAATGCCGGACGCGAAAAAGCCGAGCGGAAAGCCGAGCCACAGCATCGATGCATTCGTGAGCGGCAACGAGGTGTACGTGAAGGCAATCGCCATCGAGCCCAGCGCGAACAAAATGAAGTTCGGCTTGCGGCCGATGCGGTCCGTGAGCCAGGCGCTGCACAGATAGCCCGCGTACGAGCCCGCGATGATCATCGCCAGATAGCCGCCGGTGCCCATCACGCTGAGATGACGTTCGGTCTTGAGGAAAGTCGGCAGCCACGTCGTGATCGCGTAGTAGCCGCCCTGTGCGCCCGTCGTCAGCAGTGCGGCGCGCAGTGTCGTCGAAAGCAGCTTGGGAGAGAAGATCTCGGTGAAGCGCGGCGTGTCTCGAGTGTCCTGCTGCTGAATCTTGGCCTGTGCGAATACTTCCGGTTCCTTCACATAGCGGCGGATCACGAGCACGAGCAGGGCAGGGACGAGTCCGATCAGGAACAAGGCGCGCCAGGCGATTTCAGGCACCATCACGGAGAACAGCACCGCGTAGAGCAGGGCCGCCATGCCCCAGCCGAGCGCCCAGCCCGACTGCACGAGACCGACCGCCTTGCCGCGGTCGCGCGCGCGGATCACTTCGCCGATCAGCACCGCACCCGCCGTCCACTCGCCGCCGAAGCCGAAGCCCATCAACGCGCGAGCCGCGAGCAACTGGCCGTAGTTCTGCGCGAGGCCGCATAGGCCGGTGAACACGGCGAACCACAAGACGGTGAGCTGCAACGTACGCACACGGCCGATGCGGTCGGAAAGAATGCCGGCAATCCACCCGCCCAGCGCAGACGACAGCAGCGTCAACGTGCCGATGAAGCCGGCGTCCGCGAGCGAGATGCCCCAGGTCGCGACGAGCGTCGGGATGACGAAGGAAAGCATCTGCGTGTCCATGCCGTCGAGCATGTAGCCGACCTTGCAACTCCAGAACGCGCGACGCCCGCGCGGACCGGCTTCGGCATACCAGGAAAGCTGCGGGCTCCCCGTTCTTGACTTCATGTCGGCGGCATCGTCGACGCCCGCCGTGAGTGTCTTGCTGTCCATCTTCTGCTCCTATGGATAGACGCATGGGTAACGATCGAAGTCACGCATAAACGTAGGGATGCGTCATTCCCGCCGGGCCGCGCGGCCAGATGGCTTCAAGGTGCTGTGAATCGCTTGTTGCGCGACGGCGGGCCGGTCAAAAAATAGCCAGCGACGCGTTGGTGATATCCGTCATCAGCATGTGGCCCGGCGCGTGCGCAACCGCGAGCGGCAGCTTCGCGGCCATCAGTGCCGTTTGCGGCGTCACGCCGCAAGCCCAGTAGACAGGCAGCTCGCCCGCGCGGATCGTCACCGCGTCGCCGAACTCGGGGCGCGCGAGATCGACGATGCCGAGCTCCGCCGGATCGCCGATGTGCACGGGCGCGCCATGCACGCCCGGAAAGCGGCTCGTGATCTGCACCGCACGGATCGCGTCGGCGCCGCGCAGCGGCCGCATCGACACGACGAGTTCGCCACCGAACACGCCCGCCCGCTGGTTGCGGATGTCGGTGCGGTACATCGGCACGTTGCAGCCTTCTTCGACGTGACGCAGGCCGATGCCTTCCTTCGCGAGCATGTGCTCGAACGAGAACGAACAGCCAATCGCGAACACAACGAAATCGTCCTGCCAGAGCGCTTCGATCGATTCGACGCGCTCGCTCAGGTTGCCGTCGCGATAGACGTTGTACGCGGGCACGTCGGTGCGGATGTCGATGTCGCGCCCCAGCATCGGTACGCGGAAGTCGCCAGGCTCGCCCACGCCGAGCAGCGGACATGGCTTCGGGTTCGCATGGCAAAAGCGCAGGAAATCGTGCGCGTGCGCAGCGGGCAGGATCGCGAGATTGGCTTGCGCGTAGTCGCCGCAATGGCCGGCCGTCGGGCCACGGAAGTCGCGGTGACGGACGGCCTGGCGGAATTCGAATGGAGTCATGGTCTCAGCGTGTTCTGGCGGTTGTATCGGTTTGTGCGCGGCGGGCGAGGCGTTTTGCCTACCGTCAGGCGAAGCATAGAAAAGAAGAAAATATGACGCCAGCTAGTTTTCCTTGCGCGAAGTGAATAGAATTTCTTAACGGAATCGCGGGTTTTCCCGAGTCACGTTGAGATTTTTGGAGCGGTTTGCTCCCGTTGCCTCGCCCACCTTGACCGATGAATACACGCTTCCTCGAAACCTTCGTCACGCTTGCCAAGCTGCGCAGTTTCCGCACGACGGCGAGCGCCCTTCACGCCACGCCGGCCGCGATCTCGCAGCGCCTGAAGGCACTGGAGGACGAATTGCATACCGTGCTCGTCGATCGCGAGAGCCGCGAATTTCGGCTCACGCCAAACGGCGAATATCTGCTCGGCTACGCAAAGGCCGTGGTCGAGGCGACGCGCCAGTTGCAGGCCGCCGCGTCACATGAAGGCGCGATGCGCGGCAAGCTGCGACTCGGCGTGATCGAGACGGTCGTGCATAGCTGGCTTGCCGACTATATGCGGCGGCTCTCGAAGGACTATCCGCAGCTCGAAGTGGAGCTTGCGGTGGACGTGAGCGTGGTGCTGCAGCGGCGTCTGATGGCGGGCGAACTCGACCTCATCATTCGCGTGGAAGGCAGCGACGAGGAATCGATCGTATGCGATGCGCTCGCGAATTATCCGGTGCACTGGATTGCGCGGGCGGGACTGCTACCGCCTTCGCGCAGCGGACTCGCGAAGCGCGTGCTGCGTCATCCGATCCTTACATTCGGGCGCGGCACGGCGCCTCATCGCGCACTGGAGGACATCGTCAGCAAGCTCGCGCTCGCCAACGGCGTGCCGCTGGCTGATACGCGCATTACGGGTTCACCGTCGATTTCGGTGATCGTGCAACTCGTGCGCGATGGCTTCGGCGTGGCGGCCATTCCGCGTCTGTTCGTCGACGATCTGATCGCGCGAGGCGAGGTGGTCGAACTGCCGCTGCAGCCCTCGCCGCCGTCCATCGTGGTGTCGATGTCCCGACGCGCGGATGCGCCGCTTTTTGTGCACGGCGCCGCGAACGCGGCACGCGCGGCGTGTCATGAATACTGCGAGCAGGGAGACCGGCGTTTGATCGAGCGGCTATAGCGCTCGGCTTCGTCGATCCTGGTCCAACAAAAGGAGCAGTCTGAGCCCTTCGGGCCAGTCGCCCAAGTCGCTATCTGCATTGAGATGCCCCTTCTCTCCGACTTCGATGAATTTGCTACCCCATGCGGTAGCGCAGCGACGCGCGTGGTCGGCATCTCCCGTTTCTTGTATCAGCCTGCGGTTGAGCCGTAGGGCCGCGTAATCACTTCGAGGAAGTGTCCATCCGGACCACGGAAGTAAACGCCCCGACCGCCGTCGTTATGGTTGATCTGGCCGGCGCGGCGTTGCGACGGGTCAGCCCAGTGTTCCAGGGCCTTCTCGCGTATATGGGCAAGGACAGCATCGAAATCGTCTTCCCCAATCAAGAAGGCGTAATGCTGTGACTGAATCGTCTCCTCGGTCTTGGCGAAGTCGAGCGAAGCGCCGTTGTCCAGTTCCACGACGTGCAAAGGGCCGAACCGGACTGGAGGTGGCAGGCCCAACATCTCGGTCAGGAACCGTGCGGACTCAGCCGGATTGGACGACCATACGATGGTGTGATTCAGTTGCGCGGGCATGCGTGTGCTCAGTAACCAGTCGTTATGCAAAGACCACCGGCTTGAAACCCCCTCGCACGAGCGACAGAAGCTAGCGGGTGTGCTGCGGTGTGCAGTGTCAGTCACGTCTTCTGTGTACTGTGATAGCACTTATCGGCGTAAAGTCCAGCACGTTTAACGAGAATCGGAACAAGCGGCATATAGTGCGACTTGTGATACTGCTCGCTCCGGTTCGATAGTCATCACTTCGCCTGTCTGTTTTTCACTGCCGATGTTCAACTCGGATATCCCTGCTAAACCGATCGCTCAAGAACGAATCGGCATAGGGCAGTTTGATATGCCACGAGACTGATTTAAAACATTTTAAACATGGCGCACTTCGAACATGGATTCTGAATCTTTGTGAGACCACGCGTTTCTGGTAAAGCTGTGCGGCTTGTCGGTCAATTCAATTCAAGTATCAAATTCACTCGCATCGAATTAACAATTATTTGCTTGCGCATGATATGTGAACAATCGTTAATTCCAGGATTGCGCTATTCCCATCGCAGCAACGCCATGATAATTTCGGCCTCGACATGATTCGGTGCGATGTTCAAGGGAGTCGGACGCTGTAATCAGAAAATCCAGATCTAAATCCAGAAACGACTACGAATTAGAAGCGAATATGGGGATCAGCTCTCGCCTTCTTGCAGCGCGCTTGTTGCAACGCGATCTTGCGCGCTTCGGCGCATTGATTGAGCGCCGTTTCGCTGTGTCATCCTGTGCCGACGGCTCGCCGCGTCCGCGTTGGATGCGCGTGACGGCGTGGATCATGGCGTTCGTCATGTATTTCGCGCCCGCTTTGCTGCTGGCCGAGGCGACCGCGCAGGCAGCACCGATCGTCGATCCGCGTGCCCCGCTCCCGTTCCAGCCGACCATCACGCAGACGAGCACCGGGGTCCCCGTTGTCAATATCACAGCGCCGAACTCGAACGGGTTGAGTTTGAACAGCTACCAGTCGTTCAACATCGACAGTCAGGGTCTCGTGCTGAACAACAGCCTGATCGGTGGAACGCCGCTGCTCGGTGGCACACTCGGCGCGAACCCGAATCTCGCGGGCCGTACGGCCACGACGATCATCAACCAGGTCACGTCTACGGGACCGGCCTCTTCCTTACTGGGGCCATTGGAGGTTTTTGGCAATCCAGCAACGGTGATCATAAGCAACCCCAATGGTATTTCAGTCAACGGCATGGCGCTAACGAACATGCCTGGACTGGTGCTGGCTACCGGCACGGTGCAGTTCCTGACCGGCGTAGGCGGTACGTCGACGGATTTCGCGAACGCCGGCGCGCTCGCATATAGCGTGAATTCGGGCAACATTTCGATCAATGGGCCGCCAGGGGTGAACGGACCCGGCGCCGGTATTGCGGGCACCGTGGGCAACATCGATCTTATCGGCCAGACGGTTTCCGTCAACGCGCCGCTGCAGGCAGACCGGCGCGTCAACCTCATCGCTGGTAATCAGCTCGTCACGCCGACCGCGACGGATTCCAACGGCACCAGCTACGGCACGGCATCGAACGGCTCCGTCAATACGGCCGCTGCGATCGGCAACGGCGGTGTTGCCATCGACGCGAACCAGTTCGGTTCGGTCACGAGCGGGCAGGTGTTCATCGTGTCGACTGCGGCCGGCATGGGTGTGAATACGCAGGGCGCGCTCACGGCGACCGCTGGCAATGTGGTCGTCAGCTCGACTGGCGATATCAATGTCGGCTCGACGTTCGCGAACCAGAACGTCAATCTCACGAGCGCGGGCACCACGACGGTGTCGGGCAATGGTCTCGCCAATCAGAACTACACGGTCACGGCGAATGGCGATATCAATGCGACAGGTCCCGTCTCGGCCGGACAGAATGTATCGCTGAAGGCAGGCGGAAACCTGAACTCATCGTCAGTGGCGGCCAATGGTAGTGCGACCCTTATCGCAGGGGGCTCGATGTCGTTGGGCTCGGTGTCCGCCAGTTCGCTCGACCTCGAAGCGACCAACGGCAATCTGACGCTCAATTCGGCCATCGCGGCGCCAGGCTCCATCACGGCCGTAGCGGGCCAGGATCTGACTGTCAACGGGGCAGTGCAGGGCGGTAGTACCGTGGCGCTCACCGGCGGCCGGAACGCAACCGTCAATGGTTCGGTCCAGGGTGTCGGTGACGTTTCGCTCACGGCACAGACAGGCACGGCAACGACCACCGGGGCAGTTGTCACGGACGGTCGACTGGCCGTGACCGGTCAGCAAGGCGTAAGTCTTGGCGGCACGGTTTCCAGTCAGGGCAATGCGACGCTGGTAGCAGATGCCGGGAGCGTCACGATCAGCGGTGCGCTAGCGACCCCCGGCGAACTTTCCGTGACTGCCGGACAGGATGTCTCGGTGGCGGGCCTCGTTCATAGCGGCCAGAGCAGCGTGATCACGGCAACGCGCGACGTGACCCTTGATGGTGGCCTCGAAGTCGACGGCACCGGCAACGCGACAGTGAGCGCCGGGCGCGACCTAACGGGCAGTGGCACACAGGGCGTCGCCCTCAGCGTGGCCAACGACACCACACTGACGGCCGGCCGTGACCTGTCGCTGGGCGGTGCGATTCAGACCGGTCACAACGTGGCCGCGACGGCGGCACGGAACCTGTCGGTTGGCGCAACCACTGCGGTCGGCACCGAAACCTTGACGGCGACCAACGGCAGCGCGACGCTCAACGGCAATGCGCTCTCGGGGGGTGACATGATCGTGACCGCCGGTACCGATGTCATCGGTACCGGCGGCATCCAGACGCTCGGCAACCTGAACATCAATGCTCAAGGCGGCAAACTCACCGCGTCGTCAGCGGTGCAGGCTGCAGGCAATGCGAAGCTGAACGCGGGACAAAGCCTTGCGCTGAACGCTCAGACCACCGTCTCGGGCGATGCGGCGCTGACCGGAACGGACATCACGACGCAAGGGTTGTCGGTAGGCGGCAACCTGACGGCTGTCGCGCAGAACAGTCTCGACACTTCAGCTGGCCAGTTGAACGCGGCATTCGACGCCAATGCTCCGGCGCTCACCGTCAACGGCAACGCGACGCTTTCCGGCGCGAACGTGACGACCGCCAATGCGGTAATCGGCGGTACCTACAACGCGACAGGAACGAACAGCGTCACGACAGGTGGCACCGCTGCGTATCAGGGTGACGCAACGCTCGCCGGCGGGACGGTGACGAACGTCGGCAAGCAGATGGCGGCGGGCAACCTGACCGTGTCGGGCACGACGGTAACGAATCAGGGTTCGCTGTCGTCGCTGCAGACGATGACGGTCAACGCAACCGACCTGAGCAACAGCGGGTCGATCTACGGTCCGACGAACACGCTGAACGTTTCGGGCAGCACGACCAATACAGGCGGCCTGCTCGCGACGAATGCACTGACGCTGACAACGAATTCACTTAACAACAGCAACGGATTGATCTTTGCCGGTGACGTCAATAACCAGACCTCTCCGGTCGGCGACGTGACGGTCAACGTCAATGGCGGCAACGGCGACTTCACTAATATCAGCGGCCAGATCCTCGCGCAGAACAACCTGACGGTGAATCTGCCGAACATGGCGATCGACCCATCAGCGGCGTCCTTCGGCACACTCAACGGCGGTAACGCGTTCAATCTGGCCGTACAGTCCGTCAACAACTCGGGGACATGGACACTACCCGGCACGGCAGTAGCGGTAACCGCGGCGCAGGGCATCAACAACACCGGCGCGATCAATCAGGGCGCCGGCACGCTGAGCCTCGATGGCGCGGTGTCGAACACCGGAACCGTTACCGCCAACAATCTGACCATCAACGGCTCGCTTGCGAATCAGGCAGGCGCCACCGTGCAGGCGAACGACGCGTTCACGCTGAACGGCTCGGGCACCAATGCGGGGACAGTCGAAGCGGTCAACACATTGAACATCAGCGGATCGACCTATGACAACTCGAACGGCGTGACGCAGGCCGGCAATAGCGGCAGCGTCGCCGGCGGTGGCAACATCAACGTCAATCTGTCCGGAAATCTCACCAATGCTGGCGGCACGCTAACGGCGACCAACGACCTGGCGATCACGGCAGCTGATGTCATCAATTCGTCGGCGGGAACCGGCACGACGACTACGACCACCACGACAGTGGACAACCCCGGGCTTGCCATGGGGCTTATCGTCGGCTCCGATACGATCGACGAGGCAGTCTCGTGGGGGAGCAACGGCAACCGCTTCTGCTGCAATGTCTACGGTCTGGGAAAAAATCAGGTCACGCTGGCTGACGCGCTTTCGGTCGACGGCGTCGCCGATCCGACGTCGATTGACGCGATTCTGGGACCGAAATCGGGATGGCGGTCGAGCAATGTCAGCCCGCCCGTCACGAACGGCAACACGGTCACGTTCGTGGAAGTTCCGACGGTCACGGGTACCGACAACAACGGCACTCCGATCATCCAGAATCTCTGGTTCGTCAAGACCGCGGACAATGCTTCGCAGGCCATCTCGACGATTACCGTCGCGTTACCCACGGCGATCGAGACGACCACGACCACGGGAGGCACCGCAGGCGGTACATCCATCATCGCTGCAGGCCACAACGTCAGCATCAGCGCGGCGAGCCTGAACAATCAGGGCGGAACGGTCAGTGCCGGCAACGACGCCAGTATCAACGTCCAGTCGCTGAACAACGGCAGTTCGGTGTCCACCTCGACAGTGACCGATACGATTGGCGTGGCCTCGATCAACAGCTTCCTGGCGCAGGCGCCGTCGACGATATCGCTGTGGAACACTTTCAACGGCCCGAATGGTCTGAACGGCTGTCCGTTCGGCATGGCGGGCGACTGTATCGATCCATCCGGCATCACGCTTGCCGCACCCGGAACGGTGCTCCCGCTCTCTACGTCCTCCTCTGCTACCGTCCAGGGCGCCGCCGGGCAGATCGTCGCGGGTCATAACCTGAGCCTGTCGGGCGGCGATCTGACGAATGCCGGCACGCTCGCGGCCAGCAACGACGTCAGTATCACAGCGAATAGCTTGACGAACCAGGGTACGAATACCGGCACGATGACGACCGTGTCGGGTTGCGCATCTGGGTTTACCGGTTGCACAGCGGCCTCGACTTCGAATCCGAATTCGCAGACATACGCGTACCAGCAGATCAACAGCAACGTCACGGCGGGCCACGACATCGTGATCGCCGCCGGTACCGTCAACAATACGTACGGCAATCTGGTGGCGGCTCATAACGTGGTAATCGGTGGTGCGGGCACCACGGCGACGTCCCCGACCCAAGCCGGGAGCGTAACGAATACCTCCGGTGCCATTGATGCGGGCAATGACGTCAATATCAATGCGGCGACGCTCACGAACACGATCGCGGCACCCGCGCAGGTTCATCAGAACTACGGCAGCTCGACGCCGTTCGCGGGTTGCGGCCAGGACTGCGAGGCATACGTCGATGTGCAGTCGGCCAACCCTGCGACGATCGCTGCCAACCACGACGTCAATCTGCAGGCGGGGGTATTCAGCAACAGCGGCAGTCTCGTTACCGCGCTGAACAACGTGACGATCAGTGCGGCCAGCAGCGCATCAAGTAACAACCAGTACCTGAATGCGTACTGGCATGCGAACCTGGTGAGCAATACGTGGGGCTGTGCGGGGAACCCGGCGCGATGTGCGACGCTGTATGGCAGCGCGTATTCGTCGGCCGACATTCAGGACCCCGCGGGGCTGCCGTCCGCAGTAGGCCTGCCCGACTTCGTGCCGGCCACGATTCAGGCAGGTAACACGCTTTCGGTGAATGCGCCGAACCTGGGCAACACTGGCAATGTGATCGGCCAGACCGTCGCGCTGTCTGGTGCGCAACTGGTGAACGGCCTGACGAATCCGAACGTCTACACACCGCCTCCCGCGATTTCCGGGCAGGTAATCACGCTTGGGCCGCCTGCGGTGCCTGGCAGCGCGGCCACGACCGTCAATGCGGCGGGGCAGGTCACGAACTCGAACGGCCAGCCGGTTTCGGTGACGGGTTCGGCGGGTGTTCCGGCCGGTGTGCCGGTGGGTGTGCGGACGGTCGGCAAACCGATTGTCCAGCCAGTACAGACAGTTGCCGGAGGCGCGGCATCAACGCCTTCGTATCTCGTCAACAATCCCGCCTCGCTGGTGTCGGGTGACCTGTCTCCGGCAGCGCTGCTGGCCGCGCTGCCGGCGAGCCTGCAGCCAGATACCACGCAGTTCTACTACGATCCGTACACCCAGGCGCAGCAGGTCGAGCAAGCGGCGCTACAGGCGACCGGCAAGGCGAGCTTCTACAGCACGACCAGCGCGACGGACAGCGTCAGCCAGGCGTCGATTAACAACCAGGACACGCGGGCGCTTTATGGCGCGGCGCTCCAGTACGCGGAGCAGAACAATGTCGCGCTGGGCACGCAGCTGAGCGCGGCGCAGCTGGCGCTCGTGAACGAGCCGATGCTCTGGTATGTCGAGGAAACCGTGCCCGAGCCGGGCTGCACGGTCACCGGCAGCGGCGCGTGCCCGACCGTGCAGGCGTTGATGCCGGAAGTGCTGCTGCCGCAGAACCATGCGGCAGTGAACGCGGATGGGGAGATCAGCGGTACGAACGTAACGCTCAACTACGCCGACAGCATCCTCAATACCGGGACGGTCAACGCGCAGAACCTGACGGTCAACACCGGCACGCTGACGAACGAAGAACGGTCCGTGAACGTCGGCACGATCTACCAGTATCAGACCGAGCTCGACGGCAGCATTACCCAGACGACGGGCACGGTCGTGCAGCAGGGCGGCTTCATGTCGGCCGCAAACTATGATCTGAACGCGCAGACGATCAACCAGATTGGTGGCGCGCTGCGGCAGGTCAATGCGGACGGCAGCATGGATACGGCAGGGACGCAGGCCCTGCTGGCCAGTCTGCAGAACCGGCTGGGTGGCAACTTCACGCAAAGCACCGTCAGCGACACTCTGACGACGACTGTGATGTACCAGCCGTCGGCGTTCGATAACGCGTTCATGATGGTGGTGATCAGCACCATCAGTATCGCTGCCTCGGTCGGTGTCGGAGCGGCTGTGGGCGCGATGCTCGCGAGTTCGATGTCGCAGCTGAACAGCGGGCAGGCATTCAGTTTTGCGAAAGTCCTTGAATCCATGGGGGTCGCGGTAGTTACCGCGGGCGTCGACGCGGGGCTGGGGTTCGATTCGTTCAGCTCGCTCGGCACGAACATTGTGTCGTCCGATCCGGCGGTGACGCTCGCCAATCTTGGCGACACGGCGCTGCAGATCGGCGAGCAGAGTGTCGTGAATGCGGGGATTTCGACGGCGATTCAGGGCGGCAGCTTTCTGACGGCGCTGAAGAATAACGTCGTCGCCGACGTTGCTGCGGTTGGGGCAAATGCGATCGGTACGGCGGGTGCGGATCCGTCTTCCATTCTTGCGCAGGGTTCGGTTGGCTACGATCTCGCGCATGCGGCGCTGGGTTGTGCCAGTTCGGCGGCGCTTGGGACCGGGTGCGCAGGTGGGGCGGTTGGCGGGGCGGTGTCGGCCGGATTGAACCCAATCATTAACAGCAGTGGCAACCTCTCGCCTGCTGCCCTGGCTGCGGTCGAAACGCTGGTTAGTGGAAGTGTCGCGGGCGCGCTTGGGCTAAATGTTCAGGGCGCAGTGACAGCAGCACAGAACGAGACGCTGAACAATTTCTGCGAGCACAACTCCTGCGGGAAATGGCTTACGGCGGTTGCGAACAACGTCAGCAATGCACTCAATTCGGGAGCCGACGTTCCGGCGATGGAGTCGGCGGCCGGGACCGATGTGCTCGCGGGTATCGGGAATACGGCGCTGAACGCGGCAACCTTCTCGCTGCCGGGGATGCCGGATTACGTGCCGTATTTCCAATACAATAATTCGGCGCTTGGTGCGCTGGGTGAGCTTTACGGCACGTTCGGACTTGGCACTCTTGCTTCTTCGGCGTTCGCCGAATCAGTTGCCACAAGCACTGCGAGTGAACTGACGTTCGGTGCTAACGGGCGCAAGTTGGACTTTCTGTTCAACAGCAATATTGATTCGTCGAACGCATATAACGCAGCTAGAGCAGCTGGAAACGCAAGCAGAATCGGAATTGCAGATACTCCCGCAAATCGTGCTGAAGTGACGCAGTTGTTTAACCAAGCCTACAATGACCCATCAACCATTGTCGGCCCGGGCACGGTGCCTGGTAGTAACCTTCGGGAATTCTATTTGCCAGGCGTAACCGGTACGGGTTCCAAGATTCAGTTTGTTGAGTTAAATGGGAAAGTACTCACCATTATGGCTAAGTGACCATGACTGGATTTGACATTCTGAAGTGGGTACCCTGCGATTCTCGCAGTGACATGGAAGCCGGCGCTTTCGGAGAGAAGGTTGTGGGAACGCTGTTGACCTCTGATGCGAATACGTGGGGATACTTTCAAACGCCGGGAGGCGGACATCTGAACATTGGCTATGCGAACATAGGGCTAGTGCCGCAGGCCGTGCTCGTAGGCCACCGTATGCTTGTGGGAGCCAACGAATGTTTGGTCGGCTATGACTTATCGGTCGGTGCCCAGTATTTCTCCTACCGCATGCCTTTGGTGTTTCACGAATTCATCTATGCTGGTGATTCGCTTATTGTTCGAGATGAGATGGGGTTTGTTGGCATTGCGCCAACCGGAAGCGAGCTCTGGAAATTTGTAACTGAAGGCGTCATTGAAAGTTATACGATTACTTCTTCCGAAATCATCGGGAAAACGACCGAGGGTTCCAGTTTCTCGTTTGAACTGCCTGTGAGAGGGTAGTTGCCTTGACGGCTGTTGCCAAGCAGCGAGCGTGAATGACAGACCCGGCTTCGGCCGGGTTTGTTCTTTATGGCATCAGGGAGCATTGCGGCGCTGTTGCTCGGTTCCAGCAACTCGCCGTTGATCGGGCGTTCAGCACGAGATGGCTAAAATAGCCTTTGCGCGACTTCCTTGCGGGCGTCCTCGTTCTCGTGCATTTCCTTAATTCCGTCGATCGCGCGCCGTAGCCATTCGGCGGCAATAGCGCGATGTGCGTCGTATTGCGGGTCGGCCGGTGCGGCCTCCAAATTGTTCGATTGGTCGCCGTGGTCCGCCATCGAAATCCCCTCTTGAAGAGTACACACATTACGCACCCGCCAAAGCGCGTTCAAAAACCCGGAAAACCAGCGCTGGTATTGGGTTTGCGGTGGTGTCGTGAAAAAGTGTAGCAGCTCACGCCGAAGATCAGGGCCTTGCGTGAAAGCCTGATGGAGAAAGGGTTTGCGGGTTGGTACTATTTGCAACCAGAGGTGTTGCACATCCCGCTTACCGAAGAGGCCCTGATGCGAGACAAGTCGATCCACATCCGTCTTGAACACGACGATTGTAAGCAACTGGCGAAGCTGGCCGGAGCGCTGAAAACGACGCCAAGCGCGCGGCACGCGCCCTGGTATCGGAGGGTATCGGGCCGTTTGATCGCAAGCATGAGGTGCTGCTGTACCGCATCGAGCAACTGACGGATCTGCTGCACAAGACGGGTATCCTGGCGGCCAGTTCGATTGCATCGTCGGCGATGTCGCCTGCCTGGCAGGGTGTGGACGAGAAAGCAGAAAAGCAGCGTTTGCGCGCGCATATCAAACGGGCGGTGAAGTACGGCAAGGAGATCGACGTGGCCTGGGATGAGGGGAAGCTTGACGAAGCCGATACGCCAGTGTCTCCCGGCCACGCCTGAGTGAATCACCGCTGCGTTGGTGCGCACAGCGCCTGCACGGGTCGAAGGCGACGATGCCGGAATGATGGCTTTATCGTGGCGGTCTGATTGATGTCGTTGAGCTTACGCCGCCTGCGATGCTGGTGGCGATTTCGATGCTGGCCGGTGGCGGTCTTGCCGGTGCGCTGGGCTACAACGCACAGGGCGCGGCAACGGCGGCAGAGAATGAGACGCTGAACAATTACCTGAATCACTGGCAGGTGCAAAGCCTGCTGACGACGCTGAAGGGGTGTGCGCAGGGGGATACGTCGTGCGTCAGCCAGACAGTTGCGAACTACCAGTCGATTTCCACGCAGCAGCAACAGGCTGCACAGAACTGCAACAGCACGTCCGACTGCCAGCAGGTGCAATACGACGCGATGCAATCGGGCGGAGTGAGCGAAGCCGACATCGAGGCGGCCTGGCAGGGCGGCACGAAATGCACGCAGTTCATGGAGTCGCTGGCGAATCAGGCTTCCAGTGCGAAGTCCATCGCAACGTCGAACTGGAACAGCGTTTCCAACGCGGTCGCCCAACAGAATCAATATCAGGCAATGTTAGCTTCGTCGGGCTCCTCGACGTGGGCGACCATGTTTGCCGCAATCTCGCCATTGGACGTCTCTGGCGCGGTTGATGGAATTACTGGACTTGGCAGTCGGGCCCCGAACAATTTGGTCTCGTTTTCGTTGCCCAACGGTTCAACCATAGAGGGTGTTCCGGCGAGCCCTTCGCTTGCTCCCGGCGCACCGACATCACGGTATCAAATTACATCCGACTAGGCAGCGCAATATCTGCAACAGATGGGGCTGCCGCGAAGCCAGATCGATAGTTTCGTAAGTTCGTTTCAGGGGCCAATCTATGTCCGCAACGCTCTGCCCGGAGAAACCTTTGGAGCATACTCTGGTGGCTCTGCTAACCCGGCGTCCGGACAGTTTCTTACTCCGGGGACTGCAGGTCAAACGCCGGGGCAGGTGACGAATACACTGGCATTGCCACCGAGCAATCCTGCAACGGCGCTCAACGTGGCGACGATTAACCGTCCGATTCCCGTGTCAGAGGGCATCGTCGCCCCGCAGAATTGGAACGGAGTTCAGACCGGGGGTGGGTGGCAGGTATTTGTACCCGGTGGGGCGAGATACGGTAGCAATCCGCCAGTTACGATCGGCCCGAAATTGAATTGAGGATATGGATTATGAAGCTAAGCCCTGAGTTGAGAGCGGATCTCGATTGGCTGGCATCGAACTGGGAAAGAAAGCGGCTCGCTAACCTTTCCCAATACAACGCCGCCTTTTATTCCGCGTTGCGGAATATCTTGAACGACTGTGCGAGTGAACAAGAACTTACGCTTGTTGTCGAGGGAACGTTAGGAAAGGTGGCGGATGGGTATGCTCATCTGCTGGATGTCGATCCCCAGGAGCTTGCCTCGGACCCTTGGGTCGCATTACGTCGGCTCGGAGACATTTCGGAACGCCTCAAGCAATCTGGTGCTATTTAGGGCTTGAATGAGTTGCCCCGAACAGCAATCCCGTCGCGACCTAAACGAACACGGCATTCTTCTGGTCAGGGCGAACTAACGGAGTTGGCGGCCACGATATTGCAGCCCAAATCGCTCCACTGAACGACCGCACGACGCTCCAAATGTTGATTGCGCAAAACGGAATCCAAATGCGAGCGTGGGATGCATCGAATCCAGCGGTGGTGAAAGCATGGCATATTTCCGCGCAGTACGCGGCAGGGGCATCGGGATCAGTTCGCGCGGTTATCGGCTCGAATCTCTGGCATGGCAACGTTTGTGAAACGGCTGATTTCCCGGGTTGATGAGCAGTGCCAAGGTCACCAAGATCACTACTATCGACCCAGAAACGGGCGCTAGAGCGTGTTAGGAACGTCGCGCCAGACCTGGTATCCTGGCGGGATGAAAAAACGCAGGCTCTATCCAACGGATGTGTTGGATGATGGGTGGTATTTCGCTGCTCGTATCTGACCTTGATGAGCAAAGACACACCGCAGCGCCGCTACGAATTGCGCGAGATGTTCAACGCGCTGCGCTGGATCGTGCGCGCGGGCGCGCCGTGGCGGTTGTTGCCCAACGACTTTCCGCCGTGGGAGTTGGTCTACCAACAGACGCAACGGTGGATTCAGGCAGGCTGTTTCGAGGCCATGGTGAGCGACCTGCGTTCGATCATCCGGGTTGCGCAGGACCGTCGAGGTCAACCCAGCGCAGTCATTCTCGACGGGCGGACCCTGCAGTCGACTTGCGAGAGTGGGCCTCGCGCCGGTTACGACGGCTACAGAAGCAAACGTGGCAGCAAGGTCCACATGGCGGTTGATACGTTGGGGCAATTGCTAGCTGTACACGTTACGCCGGCCAACGAACAGAAACGCGCGCAGGTCGGAGAACTGGCCCGCCAAGTTCAGCAGGCCACGGGCCAGACGGTCAGGGTGGCGTTCGCCGATCAGGGATATACCGGCGAAGAACCTGCGCAGGCGGCCCTCGACGAAGGGATCGAGCTTCAGGTCATCAAGCTGCCGGAGGCGAAAAAGGGCTTCGTGTTGCTGCCGCGTCGCTGGGTGGTCGAACGCAGCTTTGGCTGGCTCAACCGCTTCCGCCGGCTGGCCAGAGACTATGAGCGATTGCCCGAAACCCTGGCTGGTTTGCACTTCGTCGTATTCTCGGTGCTTATGCTTGTCCACTTTGCAGCCCTTAACAAAAGTGCCTAACACGCTCTAGATGCGGCGTTAGGGCGCGCGAGTTCCGCTGCCTGGGGAACTGGACGCGCAGGCGGTGGCGTTCGCGGGGCCGTGTCGGCTGCGACGGCGAACTCGATGGCCACGGCGGTGACGGACGGCCAGGGCGTCACCGATCAGGGTCAGCCTGCGACGATCGTTGCGGCGACGTCGCTGCTCAGCGGCTCTATGCGGGTGAGCTCCGGGCGCTGAAGGACATCCACACAGCGACGCATCCGGCGCGGCTCACAAGATCGACGCCGAACCCCATCGACGTCGAAGACGGGCCGCCCGCTACGGCGACCGACCTGCTGGCGGCGCTCGATGACGAGACGGGCGAGGAAAGCGGCGGGTAAGCTCGCCATCCCCATACCGCCCATTCGTACAAGCCGGCTCCGGCAGTCCAGCCTGCGCAGCCAGCGCCTCTCCTTTAGCCGCAGCCGCCAGGCGGCTTCACAAACCTTGACAGTTTGACCAGTGCAGCGCGGTTAGACTTCGTGCATCCGCGCGCGGGGGCTGCTGCGCATTGCTCTTTAACGAAGCTCGCGCGTGCGCCGGGAAAGTGCGTCGGGGCAAAAAATCCGGAAAGCAGGATGGCATCAGGTCGTTTGCCAATGCGAGGTCGCATGGTTATTTGGCGGGATAACGTACCGACTGCAAAAGAATTGTGTTTGATCGGGCGAGACCATTCGATTCCAGAATGAGCAGGTGTCGCGTTGACAAGCGTAGGCAACTCGTGCGCAACAACAGAACGATATGGCTGTCGCGCCTTTGTGTATGTTTTGCCCAATCGAACGAGTTGAGGTTGGACGGTGACGAAATTTCAAAAATCATGGGCTATCACGGGTCTCTGCTGTTTCATAATTGCAGCGATTTCTGCGTGTGTTAATTTGATGTTCTGCAAAGACTACGACGGGGTTGTTCAGCCTGGCTTTATTACCTACGTGCATGTCGCAACGGCATTCGTTGGCGCAGGTTTGCTTGCCCGATTCATTCAGGGAAGTGGGCATCTGATAGACGAACCTGCTCCGGGCAAGGTGCTGGGCACGTACTTTATTGCTCGAGCAGGGGAATACGCTCGACATGTTCACGGCAAAAGCGCGTTCTTCTCGACCAGGCGAACGGCTCTGTTGCTCGGCTTCCTGATCTGTCTTATGTCGCAGTTTGTATTCGTTGCGGCGCCTGACGAACTCCATGGACCAGATCGCCATGTAGGCCTGTCTGCTATCCGCGCCGTACCTGCATGATCAAGGGTGGCCAATGGCATGTAGAGAATTCTATTTTTAGGGTGACGAACTTACTGGAATAAGATTTAAATGAAATTTGGTCGAACATGGTGCGTTGGTTCAATCAATGCGGGGAATGTCTTTTTTGCCGTTGGAATGCTCGGTTTGGGCAGGGCGTTCGAGATGTTTGACATGAACGTTTATTTTTGGCTGTCGTTCGGGATTGGAGTCGGCGCGTTCGCTATGGGATTTTTTTGTGTTCATTTTGGAACCCGACAGCTCGGGCTGCAACCTCTGCATGGGACTCCGGGTCGGCTGCCGGCTCGAACTGCCAGAGTACGAGCCGAATGAAATCTTTACTGCGACTAATCGTAACTGCCCCAGCAGTTTCTTTGCTGACCGCGGCATCCGGGATGTTCGGTTGTGCCGGCTTTGCGAATAGCGGGGGCGGTTTGGGTGGATTCAGTGCTGATGCTCGCTTCTGACGAAATCAAAATGAGAAAAACTAAGGAAGGAAAGTCCGAGCGCGGCTTAAGCGGCTCAATGGCGTTGAAACCGTTGTGCGTCGGGATTGCGCTTGCGCTGGCGCTCCCGGGCTCATATGCCGCGGGGATCGTCGCAGACGGTGGCACCGCGACAGGCGTTTTGACTGCTGCAAACGGTCACCAGACAGTTGCCATCGCGCCGCCAGTGGGCGGGGTATCGAACAACACATACCGTTCGTTTAACGTATCGTCTGCAGGCGCGGACCTGAATAACACGGGCATCAACGCTCGCACCATCGTGAACCAGGTGACGAGCACGAACCCCTCGCTGATCCAGGGGGCGGTCAATGTGCTGGGCCCTCGCGCTAACGTTATCCTGGCGAATCCGAACGGCGTGACCGTCGATGGCGGCAGCTTCATCAACGCGGGCCACGTCGTGCTCTCCACCGGTCAGGTCAGCTTCAGCGACATCACACTCGCGCCGGGGCAGATCCAGCGCGACGTCGTGCTGACGACGAACGGCGGTGCGATCACCATCGGCGGGGGCGGTCTTACGGGCACGCTCATCAACCTTGACCTCGTCTCGAAGCAGCTCGCGGTCAACGGCCCGGTCACGAACGACTATTCGAGTTCGACCGGTGGTATCCGCGCGATTACCGGCAACAGCACGACGACGTGGAACACCGGCTTCTCGCCATCCGACAACGGCCACGACTGGCTCGTTTTCCTGAGTTCGCCCCGCGTGCCGGGGGCGGGTTATGCGGTCGACATCACCCGGGCGGGCGGTCTTACCGCGGGCCGCGTGCAGCTCATTGTCACCGATCAAGGGGCGGGCGTACGCAGCCTCGGCAACATCTACGCGAGCGCGGGCGATGTCGTTGTCACGACGAACGGCGACGTGATGGCTGCGGACGGTTCGATCAAGGCCGAACACGACATCGCGATCACGACGCCCGGCACCGTGTCGCTGCACGGCGCGCAGATGAGCGCGGCGCACGACGTGACGGTGAACGCCGGCACGATCGCATTGAACGACGATGCCACCGGCCCATCGACGCTGAGCGCGCTCGCGGGTTCCGTCAACCTGACCAGCACCGGCGACATTACGAACACCGGCAGCGTCATCCAGGCGGGCGCGATCGCCGCAGATGGCAGCGCCACCGGCGGCAACGTCACACTCACCGCGAACGGCAACATCACGAACCGCTCCACCCCTGCGAATCTCGGCATCATCTTCGCTGCGAACGGCACGACTTCGCTGACAGCGCAAGGCGACATCACAAACGACAACGCCCGGATTCTCTCGAACCAGGACGTAACGCTCACCGCGCAAGGCGGCATACAGAACGTCATCGATCACACGAGCGGCGTCAACGACGGCACGCCCGTTGCCTACTCACACACCGGCGGCAGCTTCCTGTTCTTCACGCACGCGACAAGCGGCTTCGACGTCGACTACGGTACCGTCAATGACCCGACGCAACTCGCGTACATCGCATCGACCTCGGGCGCAGTGAAGATCTCCGGCAACAACGTGACTAACTCGGGCGGCATCATCCAGTCGAATGACGGCCGGATCAACATCAGCGCGAAAGACACCTTTACCAACGGCGCGGTGTTCTCCGGCCAGGCAAGCTATTCGCGCAGCTGCTGGATCTTCTGCCACTCGAGCGCATCGAGCGACGTCATGCCCTACGGCGGCACGATCCAGTCCGGCGCCGGTCTGTCGATCACCGCAGGCAACGTCGCGCGCAATCTCGGCGGCAACGTGTTCGCGATAGGCGATATCGACGTCACCGCGCCCGTCACCTACGCACAGGGGGTCACCGGCTATTCGGCGATCAATCAGGATCACGGCTTCAAGGCGTTCTTCGGCAGCACGTGGGCGCAGATCATCGCGAGCGACGTCGGCGGCGGTTTCAGCGCCGACGGCGCTGTGCATTTGACCGGCGATGCGGTCATCGACGGTGGTTCTATCAACGGCGTGAAGGGCGTGAGCGCCACCGGCACGATCACGACCGCGCGCGCACCGTCGACCACCCCTGTGCAGATTGGCCAACATCTGGGTCTGACGACGTGGATCGGCTACTGATGCGCAGGTCTCCACTCCGCGTCCGCAAGAGCATGACACTGGCTGCAGCAGCGGCGCTGCAGGTTGCCACCGCGATACCGTCGCTCGGACAAACGCCACCGCCTGCGTTGCCTGCGGGCACGCTAGTGCGCCCGGTACAGGACCCCGGTCAGCAACTGATCGACGAACAGCGTCAGCAGGCGCGGCAGCGGCAGCTCGCGCAGCCGCCTGCGTCGATCACTGTCGCGCCGTCGACTGAAGAAACCACACTCGACATTCCGGCTGATACCCCGATCGACGAGATCGTCGAAAAGGGCCCGACGTTCCAGGTCAACCATATCGTGTTGACTACACCCGGCAACAGGCCGTTCGTGTCTCCATCTGGTGTGCCGCAGGTGAAGCTCGACGCGATCGTCGCGCCGTTCATGGGCCACGCGCTCGGCTCCCATCGCATCAACATCCTGCTGAAGCGGCTGACCGACGCGTTCGTGGGTGCCGGTTACGTCACCACTCGCGCGCTGCTCGGGCCGCAGAACCTCGGCAGCGGCACCCTGACGATCACGATTCAGGTGGGCCACATCGGCAGCTATACGGTCAACGGCAAGCCGATTCAGCGCATCGGCGAGGGCGAGAGGTCCGCGGGCGGGGGCTGGCTCACGGATGCGGGCTACGGCAACGCATTCCCGGCTGCGCCCGGCGCGCCGTTGCGGCTGGAAGATATCGACCAGGGCGTCTCGCAGATCAACCGCCTGCGGCGCAACCAGGCGACGGTGCAGGTGCTGCCGGGGCAAAGCGTCGGCGATTCGGTCGTCGACATCAGTAACCGTTCCGGCGACGGCCTCTACTACAACCTCGGCGTCGATAACTACGGCAGCTCTGCGACGGGGATCACACGCTATCGCGCGGGCATCGAGGCGGACAACCTGATCGGCTTGCAGGAATCGCTGAGCCTGAGTTTCATCGACAGCACCGACAGCAACGCGCTGGTCGGCGCCTTCGCGGTGCCATTCGGCCGCCATACGTTCAGCTATACGTTGTCGGATTCGGAGTACCAGCAGGTGGTCGGCACGAGCGCGTTGCTTTACGGCCGCACACTGAGCCACATCCTCGGCTGGAACTATGCGCTCGATCGCACTCAGGCCGATATCGTCAACCTCGATGCGACGCTGTCGTGGCGGCGTACGGATCGCGAGGTCAACGACATCGGTCTCGATCCCGAACGTATTGCCGTGCTGCGCGTGGGCGGCAACTGGTTGCACAAGTTCGTGCTCACCGATGCGCCGGGCAGTGTCACGTTCGATGCCGGCATCTCACAGGGGCTGCCGTGGTTCGAAGCGGATCACAACGGGCAGGACATTGCGCGCGCCGACGCGCATAGCCAGTTCACGAAATTCGATGCGACCGCGACCTTCACCGTCCCGCTGCCTTCGCTCGGTCGCGCGCAACTCGCGTATCGCGGCGTGTTCGGCGGACAGTACACGAACGTCGCGCTGTACGGCTCCGAGCAGCTTTACATCGGCGGCATGGACACCGTGCGCGGATTCCGTTCTGGCGAGATCGCGGGCGATCGCGGTTTGTACTCGCGCAACGAACTCGCATGGGTCAATGCGCCCGCATGGCAGGATGGGCGCATCGAACCGTACCTGTTCCTCGATGCGGGCAAGGCGTCGCTTGTCGCGGTGCCGGGTTTTCCGTCGCTCGTCGGCGCTGGACTCGGCGTGCGGACACAGTGGCAATGGCATCGGCAACTGCTCTCTGGCGAATTGCTCGCGGGACGCGCGCTGACGCAACCGGCGGCACTCGGACCCAAGGCAACACTCATTCTTGGCACAATCAACTGGACCTACTGAACATACCGAGGACGAAACATGATCAAGGCAGAAAACATGAACAGGACTTTTTACAGAACGGTGCTTGCTACCGCATTGGCGCTTGGCTTCGGTGTTGCAGCGCCTGCATTTGCGCAGACGGCATCTGGACCTGTCTCTTCCCTGTCCGCCGGCACGATGGCTATCGTCAACGGCGTGGCGATCCCGCTGTCGCAACTCGACGAAGCCGTGCGGCTCGCCGGGCAGAAGGGGCATCAGCCCGATACGCCACAGCTGCGCCAGCTGCTCAAACAGCAACTGATCGCGCGCGAACTGTTCCGCCAAGGCGCAGAGAAGGCGCATTACGATGCGAAGCCTGAAGTGCAGCAGGCGATCAACGCGGCGAAGATCAACGCCGAGACGCAGCTGTACCTGAAGGACAGCATCCATCCGGAGCCGGTGACCGACGCTCAAGTGAAGGCGCGCTATGACGAGATCGTCGCGTCGCTCGGCAAGGAAGAGTACAAGCCGCGTGTCATCGCGGTCTCCGATCCGATGACGGCGGCGACCGTGGTCAGTGAACTGAAGGCGGGCAAGGCGTTCGATGTGCTGGCCCAGCAATACAGCGTTGCCCCCAGCAAGGCGAGCGGCGGGCAGTTGCCGTGGGTCAGCTTCAAAACACCTGTGATCGAGGGCAAGACGAACGGCCTGCCGCTGGCGGTCGCGCAGGCGATCACGCAACTGCCGGTCGGCGGCGTGACGTCGGAGCCGATACCAGCGGGCAATGCGCGCTTTATCCTGAAGCTCGACGCGAAGCGCCCGACTCAGGTGCCGGTGTTCGATCAGATCAAGGACACGGTTCGTCAGCAGTTGCAGGCACTGGCGTTCGAAAAGGCGGTCATGCAGTTCACGGGCGACCAGATGAAGCATGCGACGATTCAGCAATAGAGCTGGCGCTCCGATCGGCGCACCCGCTGTGGATGTGAGCGTGACGGTACGGGCAAGGGCTTTCGAGCCGACCGTGCCGTTCCAACAGAATGTGGCCAATGAAAATGGCCTGTTCAAGCCGAGGCCGGCTTCGACTTGACAGGCCCCGCGAAAGATGGCCCGCAAAAAACAAACGCTATTCGATGGGAACAGGGACCCGGATGCACGCAACCCGCCGCGCCTCCCCTAGCCAGGAAACCGCTTGCGGTTGCGCATCGCCGCATGCGTCGATCGCGGCGGGGCAGCGCGTGCGGAACGCGCATCCCGACGGCGGTTGCAATGGCGACGGAATCTCGCCTTGAAGCAGCACATGGCGTCGCGCGCGCTCGACGCTCGGATCGGGAACCGGTACGGCCGACAACAATGCACGGGTATAAGGATGCGCAGGTGCAGCGTATAACGCGCGTTTTTCGCCGAACTCTATCACTCGGCCCATATACATCACCATCACGCGATGGCTGATTGCTTTGACCACGGCCAGATCGTGTGCGACAAACAGCAGCGACAAGGACAGTTCACGCTGCAAGTCGCGCAGTAGATTGACGATCTGCGCCTGAATCGACACGTCGAGCGCGGACACCGGTTCATCGCAGATCACCAGTTGCGGTTCGCTGATCAATGCCCGCGCAATCCCGACGCGCTGACATTGCCCGCCCGAAAACTCATGCGGATAGCGCCGCGGATGGTGCGAATTCAGGCCGACGCGTTCGAGCATGGTCAGGACGCGAGCGCGCACATCGGCACGCGCGACATTGGGCCGATGCGTGATCAACGGCTCCGCGACGATCTGCTCGATCGTCATACGCGGATCCAGCGACGCCAGCGGGTCCTGAAAGATCATCTGCACGTCGCGCCGCAAGATCCCGAGGTCGCGCTTCGTGCCTTGCACGGTTTCGACGCCATTGAGCTTGATGCTGCCGCCCGACGCAGGCGCGAGTCCGACGATCGCGCGGGCGAGCGTGGACTTGCCGCAACCGGATTCACCCACCAGTCCGACAGTTTCGCCGCGCCGCACGTCGAACGACACGCCGTCGACAGCGCGCAGCGTGGCCTTGCCGGCCCACGGCAATTTGCCGCGCGGCACGCTGAAGTGCACTTTCAGTTCGTTCACCGACAGCAGCGGTTCGGTACCGTTCCAAGCGGAATGCTGGCTCATCGAACGGCCTCCAGAATGGCTTGAACCGGACGATGGCACGCGCGCAATGCACCGGCCAGATCGCTGTGCACGTCGAGCGATGGCACTTTGTCGCGGCAAGTATCGTCTGCAAACGAACAACGCTGTGCAAACGCGCAACCCGAGCCGATGTGCCCCGGCAAAGGCGGACTGCCCGGAATGGTTTGCAATGGACGGTCGTCGTCGTCGGAGATGCGCGGCAGCGCGTTCAGCAGGCCGATCGTGTACGGATGGGTCGGCGCGTCGAACAGCGCGCGCGCGTCTGCGTGCTCGACTGTGCGCCCTGCATACATCACCATCACGGAGTCGCACAAACCGGCGACCACGCCCATGTCGTGCGTGATGAGGACGATTGCCGTGCCGCGCTCGCGATTGAGTTCGCGCAGCAATTCGATGATTTGCGCCTGGACGGTGACGTCGAGCGCGGTCGTCGGTTCGTCGGCAATCAGGATTTCCGGCTCCGTCAGCAACGCCATCCCAATCATCACGCGCTGGCGCATACCCCCAGAAAACTCATGCGGATACATACCGATGCGGCGTGCGGCATCGGGAATCCGCACCGCGTCGAGCACCTCGATGGCACGCCGACGCGCTTCGCGACGCGACATCTGCTTGTGCAATTGCAGCGATTCCGTCATCTGCCGTTCAATGGTCAGAAACGGATTGAGCGCCGTCATCGGGTCCTGAAACACCATGCCGATCCGGTTGCCGCGAAGCTTGTTCAGCGCTGCGTTGTTCATCGTCAGCAGATCGCCGCCGTCTTCGCCACGATACAGTGCGGCGCCCGACGCGCTGCCGTTGGACGACAGTAAACCGAGCAGCGCCATCACGGTCTGACTTTTGCCCGAGCCCGATTCGCCGACGATGCCCAGCGTGCTGCCCGCGTCGAGCGAAAACGACACACGTTGGACCGCGTCGACCGGCGGCCCTTCGCGGCGCGTAAAGCGCACACTCAGGTCTTTCACTTCGAGTAGCGCCATGTCAACGATCCTTTGGGTCGAGCGCGTCGCGCAAACCGTCGCCGACGAAGTTCACGCAATAAAGCGTCACGCACAGCATGACGGCAGGGCAGAGCAGCAGCCACGGCATCGATTCGAGTTTCTGGGCACCGTCTTCGATCAGCACGCCCCAGCTTGTCATCGGCTCCTGGACGCCGAGCCCGAGAAACGACAGGACCGATTCCGTCAGCACGATCGAGGGGACCGTGACGGTGGCATACACGACCACCACGCCGATCAGGTTCGGCACGATATGGCGCGCGATGATGGCGCGGGTGCTGACGCCAGTCGCACGCGCCGCGTCGACGAATTCGCGCGAACGCAGCGATAGCGTCTGTCCGCGCACCACGCGCGCCATATCGAGCCATGAAAACGCGCTGATGGTCAGCACGACCAGATAGAATGCGCGGCCGAACAGCGTCATCATCATGATGGCGATCAGCATGTACGGAATCGCGTACATCATGTCGACGATGCGCATCATCACCGCATCGACGCGTCCGCCCATGAAGCCGGCTGTCGCGCCCCACGCGACGCCAATCAGTCCGGATACCAACGTGCCGAGCAAACCGACTTCGAGCGATACCCGGCCGCCCACGAGCGTGCGTGCGAGCAGGTCGCGACCGAGCTCGTCGGTGCCGAACAGATGCATACCGATCCGCGACGGCGGCAGACTGATCGACCCCCAGTCGCTGTCGACCGGATTGTTCGGCAGCAACAATGGGCCCGCAAAGCATGCGGCGACGATCAGCAGCAGGATCACCAGACTTGCAAATGCCGCGCGATTACGCAGAAAGCGCATGCAGGCAATCGCCAACGGTCCGCGCGAAGCCTTCGTGACGATGCCGCCGGACTGGCCGCCCGCGGACCCCGCATCGGTCGGCGGCGCGACGAACGCAGGCGCGGCCACGGTGAATAGACGAATCTTCATGTCAGTACCGGATGCGCGGATCGAGCCATGCGTAAGCAAGATCGACCAGCAGGTTAAACAGGACCGCGACTGCCGTGATCAATGCGACCAGACCGAGCACCAGCGTGTAGTCGCGATTGATCGCGCCGTTGACGACCAGTTGCCCGAGGCCGGGCAGCGCGAATACGGATTCGGTGACAACCGCGGCGGTGATCGACGAGATGCACAGCGAGCCGAGCAGCGACACGACCGGCATCAGCGCCGGTTTCAGCGCATGACGCAATACAACGGTTCGGCCGGGCAGACCTTTCGCGCGCGCGGTGCGGATGAAATTGCCGGACAGCACTTCGATCATGCTGCCGCGCATCACACGCGCAATCGTCGATACATTGATGACCACGAGCAGGACGATCGGCAAGACGCGGTAATGCCAGTCGCCGTCACCCCAACCGCCGGCGGGCAGCAGCCCCTGCTCGCCGCGCTTGATCAGGATCGCGAAGACCC
Organism: Paraburkholderia sprentiae WSM5005; assembly: GCF_001865575.2. Lineage (NCBI taxonomy): Bacteria > Pseudomonadati > Pseudomonadota > Betaproteobacteria > Burkholderiales > Burkholderiaceae > Paraburkholderia > Paraburkholderia sprentiae. The sequence goes on along the minus strand of NZ_CP017563.2, from coordinate 747,381 downwards.
ACACCAGCATGGGGCCGAGAATGAATGGCGGCACCACGCTGCCGAGATTGCCGAGCAGCATGACGCCGTAGTCGATCACGCTGTTGCGGAACACCGCCGCAATGGTGCCGAGCGCCACACCGATCACCAGCGCGATCGGCACCGCAATGCCGCCGACGCCGAGGCTCACCGGTAGGGCTTTCCACACCAGTTCGCTGACCGACCAATCCGTGTAACGGAACGACGCGCCGAGATCGCCGTGCAACAGCGAGCCGATGTACAGCAGATACTGCTTCCACAGCGGCTGGTCGATGTGATATTTCGCGTCGAGATTGGCGAGCACAGCTGCGGACAGATGCTTCTCCGAATCGAACGGGCCGCCGGGCGTCAGGTGCAGCAGCAGGTAGCAGGCGGTGATCACGGCGAGAATCGTCGGGATCGCCCATAACGCGCGGCGCAATGTATAAGCCAGCATGGCGAGGCTCCTTGCGCTCAGTGCTTGATGATGTACATGTCCTGCGATTGACGCTGGTCGACGTAGTTGGTCGGCGAATAGCCGCCCACATACGATTTCACGAGCCGCACCGCCGAGTACTGGAACATCGGAATCAGCGGATAGTCGTTCATCGCGATATCGTGCGCCTGCGTCAGCATCGAGGTGCGCTTCGCTTCGTCCATCTGCTGGTTCGCCTGATCGATCAACGCATCGACCTTCGGATTGCAGTAGTGCTGGTCGTTTTGCACGCTGTTGCAGCGGATCAAATCGAAGAACGACATCGCGTCGTTGTAGTCGACGAACCAGCCGTCGCGCGACGCCTGCACCTTGCCGTCGTGGCGCATTTTGAGCAGCACGCGGTTCTCGACGTTTTCGAGCTTCACGTTGACGCCGAGCTTGGTGCGCCATTCCGAGGTCGTGAACAGCGCGACCTTCTTGTGCAGGTCGTTGGTGTTGTATGTCAGCGTGAACGTCAACGGCTTTGCATCGGAATAGCCCGCCTGTTTCAACAGGTCTCGCGCGGTTTGAATGCGCTTCGCCATCGGCCACGCGGCCCAGTCGGGCTGGAATTGCGCCGCGCCTTGCGTGCCTTTTGCAATCAGGCCGTACAGCGGCAACTCGCCGCTCGCCGTCAGTTTCGACGTCAGCAGGTTGCGGTCGATCACCATCGATAGCGCCTCGCGCACGCGTTTGTCTCTGAAGGCCGGGTCGGCGTTGTTCAGCGAGTAGTAGTAGGCGGCGATAAACATCCCGCTCTTCAACTCGGAACCGAACTGCTTGCTGACCTGGCTATAGATGCCGGACGGGATCGAATACGTGTAATCGAACTGGCCGGCCTGATACATCCGCATTGCCGTTTCGTCGCTTTCGATCGGCAGATAGGTGACTTTCGTGATCACGACCTTGCTCGCATCCCAGTACTTGTCGTTTTTGACCATCACGAGACGGTTGCCCGGCTGCCAGTCGCTCAACGCATACGCACCGTCGCTGACCATGTGGCCGGCCCGGGTCCACTCGTCGCCGTATTTCGCGACCGTCGCGCGGTTCACCGGCGCCATCGTCGACATGGCGGTCAGTTGCGGAAAGAACGCGGTCGGGTCTTCGGTTTTGACCTCTAGCGTGTACGGATCGACCGCGCGTACGCCGAGACTGGAGAGCGGCGCCTTGCCCGCCAGAATGGCCTTCGCATTCTTCACGAACTCCACCAGGATGGTGTATTTCGAGGCGGTTTTCGGATCGACCACGCGTTGCCATGAATAGACGAAATCGGCGGCCGTGACCGGCTCGCCGTTGCTCCAGCGTGCGTTGTGGCGCAGTTTGAAGATCCATGTATCGGGCGCGCTGCGGCTCCACGATTGCGCGACGCCCGGCACCACCGCGCCGTCGGCGGCGATGCGCGTCAAGCCTTCGAACAGGTCGAGTCCGATGGTATTCGCGGCCCAGGATTCGATATGCGCGGGGTCGATCGATTCTGCCTCGACAGGCGTTTGTCGCGTGAGCTCTTGGCTGGCTGCGAGCGTGACGCCGGGCGGGATCGTCACGGCGTGGGCGGGAGAGAGAAGGGCGAGCGCCAACGCGGCCAACGCCGCCCGGGTGGCGTGAATCGGTTTCATTGCGTGTTTCAAGTGGCATCCGTAAAGCAAAAAAGCTGGCGGTGCACGAGGCACCGCCGCCAATCCTCTTCAACAACGAAGAAGAGGCAAGAGGAGACCTACGCTCCTGCGATAAAGCCCGCTGTGACGATCAGAAGCGGTAGCTCGCACCGATCTGGAAGAAGCGGCCCAGATTCGTGTATAGCGACTGGTCGTAGCCGGTGATGTCCGGCGTGGCTTGCCACTCCACGTCGAACGGCGGCGCCCTGTCGAAGATGTTCTGGATGCCACCATAGATCGTCCAGTTCTTGAAGCCGCGATACGTCATCATCAGGTTGAACTGGCTATACGACGCCACCGAACCCGTGCCACCGTCGCCGAACTCGGCCGCCACCGCGTTGGTGTACGGACCCGTGTACTGCCAGCTCAGCGTCGTGGTCATCTTGCGGTAATCCCACGTCAGGTTCGTGTTGCCCTTCCAGCGGGGATTCGACGCACCGAACGGTTGCAGCAGCGCGAGGTTGTTGCCCGCGAAGTCCTGCGTTGCAGAGCCCGGGCTGTTCAGCTTGAAGTGCCACACGTACGCCCAGTCGCCCGACAGCGTGAACGTGCCGTACTTCGTGCCGACCGACTTGCGGAAGTTCATATCGAAGCCGTCGGTGTCCAGCGAGCCGAGGTTGATGAACTGTTGCGCGATGTAGCGGACCGTGCCGTCGGGATTGCGCACAACCCTTGACGGGTCGTTGGCATCCAGCACGGCATTCGGATCGTCGGTACCGATTACGCCGTCGATATGAATCTTGTAGAACGCTGCACCGATATCGGTCGACGTATCCGGCGACAGTTCGAAGCCGATGTTGTAGTTCTTGGTGTGCTCCGGTTGGAGGTTCGGGTTGCCGTTGACCTGTTCCGTCGTGAAGTGCTTGGTCGGCACGCCACTCGGGTCGTTGGGGTCGACGAGGTTTTGGTGAGACAGGTAGGTTGCCTGCGAATTTTCGACCAGCGTCGGCGCCCGGAAACCACGGCTGTACGACGCGTACGTCGTCAGCATCTGGACCGGCTGGAAGCGCAGCGCGAAGCTCGGCGAGAATGCACCGCCGAAATCGCTGTAGTGGTCGTAGCGGCCCGCTTGCGTGAACGTCAGGTTGCGGATGATCGGAATTTCGATCTGGTAATACGCGGCCGCGACGTTGCGTTCACCGTCGACGGACTGAATGTTCGCCGGTACGACGATCCCTTGCGAGGAGTACGTGCGCGCGTTGATCAGCGAGCTTTCGTGACGGAATTCCGTACCGAAACCGATGCCGACTGGACCGCCCGGCAGGTTGAACAGATTGCCGGTCGAGGTCTTCGCCGTCACGCTGTCGATCTTCGAGATCGCCTGCTGGTAGTCGTTCTGGAACAGACCGTTCAGACCGTTCGGCGTCGATGCGGGGTTCGCGAAGTTGTAGCCGCCGGTCGGGCCGAGGATGTTTTCAGCCGCGGCCGTGTTGATCATGTTCGAGTACGTCGTGTCGACCGTGCTCTGCGAATGACCATAGTCCACCGACCAGTCCCAGTCGCCGATCTTCGCCGTGGTGAACGAACCCTTCACGCCCGTCGACGCCTTCCAGAACGTCGATACCGTGTCTGCGCGCTGCGCGACGCCCGGGAAGGTCAGGTTGATCGGCGTATCGACACCGTACGGGTTGTACGGATTGAGCGCCGACACCGTGCGGTCGAGTTGCGACACCGAGCCGGTCACCGGATTGAACACGTTCGACGTGCTGCTGATGGCCGGGCTGCCGAAATACTGGACCGTCTCGTTGCGGCTCGCCCACAGGTCGGCGTAAGCCTGTATGTCGTCGTTGATCTTGAAGGTGCCACGCACCTTCGCGTTCATACGCGTCGTCTGTGGAATAAGCGAGTACGTGTTTGCGTTCTTGTACACGCACGATGCGCCCGCCGCGTTAGTGCTGCCCGGAGGGCATGGGCTCAACGCGGCCGTCGAGCCGTCGGGCAGTTGCCAGAATGACTGCTGATTCGGACCCAGAGGACCAGCCGACCCACCTGGGAACTGACTGAAGTCTTCGTTTTTGGTCATGTCGCGCTGGTCGAGCGTCGAACCGGAATCGCGATAGTAGCTGGCGGCTGCCGTCACGTTGAACCGATCCGAGTTCAGGTCGCCGAAGCCGCCGAGCACGCTGAAGTTGCCCTGACCGTCACCCGGATGCTGTGCCTTGCCGAGCTGCCCGTCGATCTGAAGCCCCTGGAAGTTCTTCTTCGTGATGATGTTGACCACGCCGGCAATCGCGTCGGAACCGTAGGCGGACACGGCGCCCGTCTTCACGATTTCGATGTGATCGACGATGTTCAGCGGGATCGTGTTGACGTCGAAGAACGTGTCGGTGAAGTTCACCGCCTGTGCGTAGTTCGCGACGCGTTGGCCGTCGACCAGCACCAGCGTGTACTTCTCGGACAGGCCGCGCAATGCGATCCCCGAGCCGCCCGGCGCCGTGCCGTTCATCGTGGTGGAACCCCAACTGGACGCGGAGTTGGCAGACATGCCGCGCAGGAAGTCGGCCACGGTCGTGTAGCCGCTTTGCTGGATCTCCTTCGTTGTGACCGTCTGAACTTCGACGTTGCCCGTCTTGTCCGATGTGCGAATCAGAGAACCGGTGACTTCGACTCTTTCGAGTTTGCTGACGGCGGGGGGCGTTGCCGCTGGCGTGCTTGCGGCAGTCGGAACCGCCGCTGTATCGGGTTGGCTTTGTCCGTGTGCCAGCGGTACGAACGCCGCGGTCAACACCAGCTCGGCTCCGATGATTCTTTTGATGGCCGAGGCCAATCGCTTCTGTTTCACTTGCGCTCCTTCTTGTCGTTGAGGCCACTTCCGTTGAACGATCACGCAAACGCAGGCGCGAGTTGCGCATGCGCTGCCGTGCGTTGAGGTCAGCGAGTTCTTCGCTGTCGGGCGCATCCCCGCGCCGTCCCGCACATCCCGTCCAGGGTGCGTCGTCGATCGTGTCGGACGCGCGCCTTGGTTTTGAAGCGAGCGCAGCAAGAGCATGAGATATGCCAGGCGCGAGGCCGCGGACTGTGGTGATGCCCGCGAGCCCGCGCCGGAAATACTTCAAAGCGATTGATTTGCTTAGGAATTCAGACTTACCAAAAATTTCCTTTGGACTTGTTCGCGCAAATGGAAGGCGTTCTCGCGCGTAACAGATCGTAAATAAAAATTCATTAAAAAAATATGCGACGGCCGGCTTTCATGGAATTGCAATTGGTGCAGAGTTCGCACCGCGCGAATGCGCCTAATTCTTAATTGGTGCAATGCGTAAAAGCTCAGAAATGCAATTTGATTCACTAACTATGGGCGTTTTTTATACCGGCCAACTGCGCTGTAATAAACGTAATAGAAATTTCTGAAGTAGCTCGATGCTGCCAGGAAACGCCAGCGAGGACTGAATTGGTCTGCAATTGGTGTTTAGCGTTGAACTAAACAGAAAGCGATTTTAAATGAACCTGTAATCAGGTTGTCTAGGCGGCAACCGAATTTGCACCAAATTACTTCAATTGCGATTTTCCGCACTATTTTGGCTATATTGAATTGGGCGCGGTGCCAGGCGAAGGCTTCTAAAGTGCTTTGCGCAGATTACCTAAATCGTTTTTGATTTGTTATATGCGTGCGAGGCACTATGCAAACCGCGGGCATACGACATGTGGGATGCAAAGCAAGTCGATGAAATAGAAGGAAAAGCGTTCGCGAGGAGAGACGAAGGGCGTCTTTGCGGAGCAACTGATGCTCAACCTGGTACGGGCTTTGCATAGGTGGCGGGCCTTTTTAGCCGGCGACTCACAAGGCAGCCGGCATCTCGAAACCCACCGTCATTCAACGGCCGCTTGAGCCCTGTACTAACCGGAGTCCGCTGTGCTGAATACCCTCATTAACTACTCGACCCAGTCGATGGGTCTGATCCCTCTCCTCGCGTTCATCTTCCTCCTCGGTATCGCGATCATCATCGAACGATTCATGTTCTTCTCGCGTGCCGTGCGTGCCGGCAAGACTCTCGAACATGACCTGAAACTCGTCGAGCCGGCCAATCTCGACGATGCCGCAAAAGTGGCCGAGCACTACAAGCAGACCGTGCAAGGCGAACTCGTGAAGTCGGCGATGAAAGTGAAGGGCAAGAGCGAAGCCGTGGTCGAACGCGAGATCGAGGAAACGATCATGTTCCAGTTGCCGCGTCTCGACCGTAACCTTTGGATACTCGATACGGCGGTGACGCTCGGCCCCTTGCTGGGTCTGCTCGGCACGATCATCGGCATGGTCGAATCGTTCAACGTGCTCGGCACCAGCGGCACCGCGAACCCGAACGGTGTGACGGGCGGCATCGGTCATGCGCTGACCGCGACCGCGTGCGGCCTGACCATCGCGATCACCTGCGTGATCTTCCTCAACTATTTCAACAAGCGTATCCGGATGACGGTCAATCAGTTCGACCTCATCAAGTCGCTGCTCGTTTCGCGCTTCGCAGTCTGACGCCCGCACCCAAGGAGACGGACCATGCGAAACCATCGCAGCCATTACCTCGGCGGTGAAGAGAAAGCGCGCATCGAGATCATCCCGATGATCGACATCATGATGTTCCTGCTGGTGTTCTTCATGCTCGCGACGCTGAAGATGATCCAGGGCGCAGGCATCAAGCTCGACCTGCCGCAATCGAGCACCGCCGAACAGTTGCAGCAGACCATCAAGGTATCGATCGGCGTGACGAAGACGGATGAAATCTATCTGGATTCGAAGCCCGTAACGGCCGACGAATTGACCGCGCGTCTGCAAGGTCTGGTGCACGACTCGAAGAAAGTGGATGTCGCCATTGCCGGCGACGAAGGCACCAGCTACAAGAATATCGTCAAGGTGATGGATCTGGTGCGCGCGGCGGGCATCAGTTCCGTTGCATTGGCCACGAACCCGACGACATGAGTTCACCGGCCATCGACATGAAAGACCCGCAGAACCGTCTGGACGGCGCGCTCTGGGCATCGACGACGCCGGCGCATCACGGTCGTATGCCCATGAAGCTGGCGATCGGCGTTGCGCTGCTGGTCGAGGCGCTGGTGATTGTGGGTGTGGCGCACATGAGGTTCCAGCCGCCGCCGCCTCCGCCGCCGAAGGAGATGCGCGTGCAGATCGCTCCTGCGCCACCGCCACCGCCGCCGCCCGAGGTGAAGAAGCTGGAGCCGCCGCCCGCGCCGCCGAAAGCGCAACCGAAGCACGAGATACCGAAGCCGGTTCCGACGCCGCCGCCGCCGCGACCGACGCCGCAGCCGGTGATCCAGCCCACGGCGAACCCGGCTCCGAACGCTCCGGCGGTTGCGTCGCCGACGCCTGCGCCCGCAGCGGCGCCGGCCGCGCCTCCCGCGCTGCATGGCGTGGTGGACGGCCGCGGTCACTGCCAGTCGGTGCAGCCGGTGATTCCGCGCAAGGCATTGACGGACGGTATTTCCGCGGACGTGATCGCCCATCTGACGATCGGTACGGATGGCAATGTCAGTGACGTCAAGATCATTCGCGTCACGCCGCCGACCTCGGTGTTCAACGAAGCGGTGATGACCGCGGGCAAGGCGTACAAGTGCGAGAAGAATGCCGAACCTTATGTCGGCGAAGTCCAGTTCTCGTTCAGGACCACGCCGTCCGACGACGAGTAGCGACGACAACAAAGCCCGGCTTTGACGCGAACTTGCAGCCTTCGCGATTGACCCATCCGGCCTTCAACCGGGAACCGCGCGAGCGGTGGCTACCCGCCGCCGCCCGCGCGGTTTCGAAGCATCGCGCATCGGCTACGAGCCGATGCGCGTCCAGACACGCATGATGACAATCAACAGGTTTCGAGGCCCACGCACATGCGTCGCCACGACGTTCGGGGCGCGGGTTGCGATGACGCTCGTCGCGGGGCTGCTGGTCGCACCGTTGACGACGGTGTCCGCGCTCGCGAGCGCGTCGATCGCGCAGTACGACGCGCCCAGGTATCCGTCCGGGTTCACGCATTTCGATTACGCGGACCCGGATGCGCCAACCGATGGCACGCTGGTTTTTCAGAACTACGACGAAGCGCAAAGCTACGATTCGCTGAACCCTTTTCTGACGCGTGGTGCGCCCGCGCCCGACATCCTGCATCTGATGTTCGATACGCTGATGCAGCGAAGCTGGGACGAACTCGCGTCGGAATACGCATTGATCGCCGACGACGTCGAGGTGGCGCCGGACGGCAAGTCAGCGCTGTTTCATATCGACCCGCGCGCGCGCTTTTCGAACGGCGATCCGATCACCGCCGCCGACGTCAAATATTCGTTCGATACGCTGACCAGCCCGCAGGCATCGCCGCTGTTTCACTCGCAGTTCGCGGTGATCAGCCGCGCCACGGTGCTCGACCCGTCGCGGGTACGCTTCGACTTCAGGCACGTGGAACGTGACGCGCCTTTGATCGCGGGCGACTTGCCAATTTTCTCGCGCAAGTGGGCAATGCAAGCCAACGGCACGCACATCCCGTTCGATCAGTTGACTAACGTACCGCCGGTGTCGAGCGGCCCGTATCTGATCGAGCAGCGCAAGAACGACACGCAGATCGTCTACCGGCGCAATCCGGCTTACTGGGCCGCCGATTTGCCGTCGCGGCGGGGTATGTTCCATTTCGCCCGCGTCGCGTTCAAGCTCTACCACGATCATTACACGCAGCTCGAATCGCTGAAAGCGCTCGATACCGACGTGATGGTCGAATACAGTTCGATGCAATGGGCGCGCCGTTATGTCGGCAAGAACTTCGACAACGGCGCGTTGCAGCGCAAACTGTTTCCGGACCACGGCGCGCAGATGCAGGGGCTGATGTTCAACACGCGCAAGCCGATGTTTTCGGATGTACGGGTGCGGCATGCCCTTGCCCTTGCGTTCGACTACGACTGGCTGAATCGGATGACCTTCTACGGGCAGTACCGGCGCACGAACAGCTACTTCGACGATAGCCCGTTCGCCGCGCAAGGCCTGCCGACCGATGCCGAACTCGCGCTGCTCGACCCGTATCGCGCGAGCTTGCCGGCCGCCGTGTTCGGTCCGATGGTCAGGCAGGCCGACACCATTGCACCGCACACGTTGCGCGATAACCTGCGGCAAGCGCGCGAACTGCTCGCGCAAGCGGGTTGGACAGTGCGCGACGGCCAGTTGCGCGACGTGCACGGCAACCCGATGTCGATCGAAATCATCGACGATCAGCCCGGTATGGATCGCGTTCTGTTGCCGTATATGCGCAACCTGCAATTGCTCGGCATCGGCGCCCATATGCGCGAGATCGATAGCGCGTTGTATCAGAAGCGGCTCGACAACTTCGATTTCGATATGACGAGTTTTGTCTATCTGCGCGTCACGATTCCCGGCTCCGAACTGGAGCGTCGCTTCAGCAGCGCATCGGCGTCCCAGGTCGGCTCGGAGAACTATCCGGGCGTGAAGTCGCCGGCGGTCGATGCGCTGGTGCGCGCGGTGATGCGCGCGAGCACGTTGAACGAACTCGAAACCGCGACCCATGCGCTCGACCGCGTGCTCATCAACAGCTATTACCTGGTGCCCGAATATTTCGCGCCGGATACGCGCATCGCGTACAAGAGCGCGCTCGGCTATCCATCGGTGACGCCGGTCAGTTTCCAGGGCGAAGACTGGATCGTCAGCTACTGGTATCGCAAGCCGACGTCTGCTGCGGGCAGCACCGCCGCCGCGAAGTGAGGGGCTTATGTTCATCTACATCATCAAACGTCTGCTGTTGCTGATCCCGACGCTGATCGGCGTCGTCACGCTGACCTTTTTCGTGACGCAGTTCGTGCCGGGGGGGCCGGTCGAACAGGTGCTGACGCAGTTGCGTCATGGCCAGCAGCGCGGCGGCGAAGGCGCAGGCGGCGGCAGCGCGTATCACGGTAGCCAGGGCGTCGATCCGCAGCAGATCGAGCAGATCAGGAAGCAGTTCGGCTTCGACAAACCGCCGCTTACGCGCTATCTGACGATGCTGAAGGACTACGCGCGTTTCGATCTGGGTCAGTCCTACTATCACCATCAGAGCGTCTGGGCGGTGATTCGCTCGAAACTGCCGGTGTCGATCACGCTCGGATTGTGGACGGTCGTGCTGACCTACATCGTGTCGGTGCCGCTCGGGATCGCGAAAGCGGTGCGCAACGGCTCGCGCTTCGACACCGCCACCAGCGTGATGGTGCTGACCGGCTACGCGATTCCCGGCTTCGTGTTTGGCGTGCTGCTGCTGATGCTGTTTGGTGGCGGCACGTTCTGGCAGGTCTTCCCGATGCGCGGCCTCACGTCCGATAACTTCGACGAACTCAGCGCGGTCGGCAAGGTGCTCGATTATTTGTGGCACATCGCGTTGCCGGTGACGGCTTCGGTGGTGGGCAACTTCGCGATCGTCACGATCCTGACCAAGAATACGTTTCTCGAAGAGATCGGTCGGCAATACGTGCTGACTGCGCGAGCGAAAGGCGCGACCAGGCGCGACGTGCTGTGGAAGCACGTATTTCGCAACGCCGCGATTCCGCTGCTGACCGGGCTGCCCGCCGCGTTTGTCGGCGCGTTCCTGAACGGCAACCTGCTGATCGAAACGCTGTTTTCTCTCGACGGCATGGGCCAACTGTCTTATGACTCGGTGATCCGCCGCGACTATCCGGTCGTGCTGGGTTCGCTGTTCCTATTCACGCTGATTGGTCTCGTGACCAAACTCATTGCTGACGTCTGCTATGTCCTCGTCGACCCCCGCATCCAATTCAACCGTCTGGACCGATAAGCTCCCGCCCGGCGCGTTGCCGGTGTCCGTGTCGCCTGGGCGACGCGTGTGGCAGCGATTCCGCCAGCAGAAGCTCGGTTACTGGAGCCTGATCGTGTTCGCGACGCTGTTCGTGCTGAGCCTGCTCGGCGAAGTGCTGGCGAATGACCGGCCGCTGCTGGTCCGTTACGACGGCCATTATTATTTTCCGACCTTGAAAGACTATCCGGAAACGATGTTCGGTGGCGATTTTCCGACCCGCGCGAACTATCTCGATCCGTTTATCCGCAAGCAGTTGACGGAGAAAGGCAACTTCGCGATCTACCCGCCGAATCACTACCACTACGACACGATCGACTACTTCGCGGCGCGGCCGTTTCCCGCGTCGCCGTCCGCGACCAACTGGCTCGGCACCGATCAATACGGCCGCGACGTGCTGTCGCGATTGCTATACGGCTTCAGGCTGTCGGTATTGATGGCGTTCGCGCTGACGATCTCGGGCATCGTGCTCGGCGTGCTGGCGGGCGCGCTGCAAGGCTTCTACGGCGGCCGCACCGACCTGATCGGGCAACGCCTGATCGAAGTATGGAGTTCGATGCCGGACCTGTATCTGCTGATCATCTTCGCGTCGATCTTCGAGCCGAGTTTGTGGCTGCTGTTTATCCTGCTGTCGATGTTCGGCTGGCTGGTGTTGTCCGACTACGTACGCGCCGAATTCTTGCGCAACCGTTCGCTCGATTACGTTCGCGCCGCGCGCACGATGGGTTTGAGCAACTGGCAGATCATCTGGCGTCATCTGCTGCCGAACAGCATGACGCCGGTGATCACCTTTCTGCCGTTCCGGATGAGCGCCGCGATTCTGTCGCTGACGAGTCTGGACTTTCTGGGGCTGGGGGTCGCACCGCCGACGCCGAGCCTCGGCGAACTGCTTCAGGAGGGCAAGAACAATCTCGACGCATGGTGGATTTCGATGTCCGCGTTTGCCGCGCTAGTGATCACGTTGTTGCTTCTGACGTTCATGGGCGACGCGTTGCGCAATGCGCTCGACGCGCGCTCGCGCGGGTCGGCGTTCGGCGGGGCGAAGTGATGAGCGACGCAACGTTGCACAGGCCTCTGCTGGAAATCGACAGGTTCTCGATCCGTTTCGGCGGCAAGGTCGCGGTCCACGAACTGAACCTGACGATCGGACGTGGCGAGCGGGTTGCGCTGGTCGGCGAATCCGGTTCGGGCAAGAGCGTCACGGCGCTGTCGATCCTGCGCCTCGTCGAACATGCGCGGACCAGCGGCCAGATACGTCTGGACGGCGTCGATCTATTGCAGAAAACGGAGCAGCAGATGCGCGGGATTCGCGGCGCCGATGTCGCGATGGTGTTTCAGGAGCCGATGACCGCACTCAATCCGCTGTTCACGATCGGTCAGCAGATCGCCGAAAGCCTGCGCTTGCACGAAGGTCTGCGGTCGAACGCGGCGCGCGCACGCGGCATCGACCTGCTGCGCCGCACCGGCATTGCCGAGCCGGAACGGCGGATCGACAGCTACCCGCATCAACTGTCCGGCGGACAACGCCAGCGCGCGATGATCGCGATGGCGCTCGCGTGCCGTCCGCGCCTGCTGCTCGCCGACGAACCCACCACCGCGCTCGACGTCACCGTGCGTCAGCAGATCGTCGATCTGCTGATCGAACTTCAGGAACAGGAAGCTGCAGATCGCGGGATGGCGGTGTTGCTGATCACGCACGATCTGAATCTCGTGCGCCGCTTCGCACAGCGCGTGGCGGTAATGGAAAAGGGTGTGCTGGTCGAAACCAATACGACTCAGGCGCTGTTTGCAGCGCCGCAGCATCCTTACACGCAGCGGTTGCTCGACAGCGACCCGCTTCGCGAGATCGAGCCGATCGCACCGCACGCGCGTCGGGTGCTCGAGGTGCAAGGCCTCGCGGTCGATTACCGGACGGCCGCGAAAGGCTGGCGCTCGCTGTTCAGCGGTTCGACGTTTCGCGCAGTGCACGACGTCGATCTGACGCTGCGTCGCGGTGAGACGCTCGGCGTGGTCGGCGAATCGGGCTCTGGGAAATCGACGCTCGCGGCGACGCTGCTCGGTCTGCAACGGCCCGCCGCCGGCAATGTCCATATCGACGGCGCGCCGTTGTCCACCTTGCGTGGCGCGAACTCGCGCCGCGCGTTGTACTCACGGATGCAGGCGGTGTTTCAGGACCCGTTCGGCTCGCTGTCGCCTCGCATGACGGTTGAGCAGATCGTCGGGGAATGGATCGAGGTGCACCGGCCGGAAATCGACGCGCGCACGCGTCGCGTGCGGGTCGCGACGATGCTCGAGGAAGTGGGCATGCCGCAGGAGTCGATGCTGCGCTATCCGCACGAGTTTTCCGGCGGGCAGCGTCAGCGGATCGCGATCGCGCGTGCGCTGGTGGTCGAACCGGAAGTGCTGATTCTCGACGAGCCGACCAGCGCGCTCGATGTGTCGATCCAGCGACAGGTGCTGAAGTTGTTGGCGGGCTTACAGAGGAAGTACGGGTTAAGTTATCTGTTCATCACCCACGATCTGGCGGTGATGCGTGCGATGGCCCATCGCGTGATCGTGATGAAGAACGGTCGCGTGGTCGAGGCGGGAGACACGCTCGACGTGCTGAATGCGCCGTCACATCCTTACACGCAGTCGTTGCTCGCCGCCTCGATGATCGCGCCGGAGCACGACGAACCCGAGGTGCTGCGATGAGTGAATCGCGCTGGCGCCGGCCGTCTGTGCGTTGGCGCAAAACCGGTCTGCTCAGTGCGGTGACGAAAGGAGTTTGAAGCGCTTCCACAGCTTCTTCAACGTCTGATGATCGGCCGCGACGCGCGACGCGAGGAAGCCGCGAGCGAAGGCTGCGCCCGGGGCCGCCTCGGGCGACGTTGTCAGCAGCGACTTCAGAAGATGATCGGCGACGACGGCATCGTTGCGCCAGCCGAGATCATCCTGAAGCGCGGTGAGCGCGTTCACATAATTGCGCACGGCTCGCTTCGGGCACAGCGACGCGAAAAACTCCGTCGCGTATCGAACTTTCTTCGCTGCGATGCGGGCGCGGTGACGACGCTGATCGTCGAGATCGGCCAGCCCCTTGCCGCGTTTAATCAGTTTCTTGTGCCGACGGCGCAGGATATCCGCGGCGAACGGCTTCACCGGGCTGCCGATCGCTTTGCGCTGTTCGTCGGACATCTCATCTCGCCAACCCTTTCGGTTCAACCAGCGCGTGAACTCGAGCGCGAGCCGCGTGTAGCGAACCGACTCCACCGCTGCAGCCGCACGCTGCCGGTTGTTGACGGCAATCTGCTCGCACGCCTGCCTCACGGGCTGGACCTCGTTCGCATTGCCGTTGGAGCCGGCATGTTCAAGCGTCGATCCCGCGAGCACTTCCCAGTCGCGCGCGGCGCCGAGTTCCGAAGCAATCCAGCGCAATTCCTCGTTGAATCCAGAAGAGCTGGGAATGACCTTCGCAAACAGATCGAGAGCCGAACGCAAGCGGCGAAGCCCCACGCGCATCTGATGGACGCTCGATGGATCGTGGCCCGACACGACCCCCTGTTCATTCGCGTGGACCTGGTCCAGGCAGTTGCGCGCGATCGCGCAGAATGCATCCTCGACCGAATCGCGTTTATCCAGTACCACGGGGTGTGCTTTCACGGCCTCGGTGTGCTCGGCCACGAGCAACGCATAGCCGAGATCGGCCTTGCTGCGATGATCGATGCGCAGCGGAACGGATTCCAGCATGTCCAGCGCGGTGCGGTACAGCGCGTCCGGATTGCCCTGTTTCAATTCCAGTTCCACGGCGGCGAGCTGCACCGAACCCGACTCCGCCTCGATGGTTCCTTCGTCGAGCGCAAGCTCGAGTTCATCGCCGGACGGTTGCTGCAGCGCAAACGCTGATCGGTTGATCCGCGTCACGAACACGGGCTTCAGTCGGGCCGCGACGGTTTCGTCGCGAATCAGTTTTCCGCAGTCGCTCTGCTCGGGGATCTGGTCGCACAGCAACTTCAGATCGGGCGCGTCGCCATTCACCGGCATCTCGAACTCGTCTCTGTCGAACAGTCCAGCCTGCGCCGATCCGTCGAGCTTCAGCGTCTGAATTTTCTCGTTGCCGACGGCGCGCACGCGCAGCGAAGCCTTGCACCAGTGAAACGAAAATTCGGGCGTATCGAAATACGTGCTCGTCAGCAGGTGGGGAGTTCCCGCTTTCGTTCCTGATTGCCCAAGCATCGGTACTTGACGCAAAGTGCCGAGGTCTTCTTTCGCCACGCGCAGTTTTAGCTCCCGTTCCATGCCGCCTCCGAAATGAGTACCAGACCGTCAGACTACACCGGATTCGCTCGACTGCGTCGGCGTCGATCTTTCGCAGTGACCGTGCTACTAAAAGTTGTGCACCCCCCGGCGTCACATCGCCACATCTTGATTTGGAAATGATCATTTCCTATAATCGCCGCATGACTACACGCAACCATGCTGCCAGACAGCCACGTGCTCCAGGTCGTCCACGCGAATTCGACATGGACGTAGCCTTGGACGGCGCAATTCGGATTTTTCGCGAGCGCGGTTATCAAGGCGCGTCTCTGGGGGACCTCGGTTCAGCGATGGGACTCACGGCCGGCAGTATCTACAAGGCATTTGCCGATAAGCGAGCGGTGTTCGTTGCCGCCCTCGACCGCTACATCCAGATACGAAATGGCCAGTTGCAGACCTTGATCGGCGCGCAGCAAACCGGTCGCGACAAAGTCAGGGCCGTTCTGCAGTTTTATGCTGAATCGGCGATTGGCGATGAGGGCAAGCGAGGCTGTCTCGTAGTCGGAAGTGCAATCGACTTGCTGGCGCTCGATGATGAAGTCGCAAGTCGTGTCGTCGCGGCCTTGCAGCGAACGGAGCGCCTGTTGTGCCGTCTGATCCGGCTTGGCCAGACAGACGGCTCGATCGCGTCCGCCGTGGATTCGGACGCGGCTGGCCGCACGCTGCTGAGCTTGACACAAGGCTTCAGGGTGCTCGGCAAAGTCGGGCAATCCCGCGCACGCATGATGGCGGCCGCCGATCAGGCCATGCGCCTGCTGGACTAAGCACGGCAAGACATAAACTCGCATCGGCATCGCATCCTGTCCACCAGTTAGGAAATGGATATTTCCTAATGGACATTTAACGATGAGAAAACCGCTCAGCGGTGTCATCGGCCAATTCAAAGGAATCTCGTTCGTGAAAACACATCATTCGCCCGTGCCATCAGGAAGTTCCACGATGGTGAACACGTTGCCTCCATCAAGACCCGTTGCGGAGCTAGCAGGATTCGAGCACAAATTCGCGACCGTAAACGGACTTCGACTGCACTACGTGACGGGTGGGAACCCGGAGGGCGACGTGGTTGTCTTGCTCGCGGGATTTCCCGAGAGCTGGTTCGCCTGGCGCAAAGTGATGGGATTGCTCGCCGATACCTACAGAATCGTCGCACCGGACCTGCCTGGGCAAGGTGATTCGGATCGTCCGATGGACGGCTACGACACGCAGACCCTTGCAAGCCATGTCCGCGGTCTGCTCCAGCAACTCGGGGTGACCCGCTACTTTCTTGCTGCGCACGACATTGGCGCCTGGGTGGCATTTCCTTACGCGGCGATGTTCGCCGACGAGGTCCGGCGACTCGCGCTGCTGGATGCGGGAATCCCCGGCGTCACGTTGCCCGATGCGTTGTCGATTGCGCCCGAGCGTGCATGGCGCACCTGGCATTTTGCATTTCACACGCTGCCGGACTTGCCGGAAGTGCTGCTAGCCGGCAAGGAACGCGAATACCTCGAATGGTTTTTGCGGCGCAAGACGGCAAATCCCGATACTTTCACTGATTCCGATATCGACGAATATCTACGCATTCTGCGCAAAGACGGCGGCTTGCGCGCCGGCCTCGCCTACTATCGCGCGGCGCATGTGTCAGCCCGGCAGAACGAGGCGTTGAAGGGGCGTGGCATGCTCGAGCTGCCGCTGCTGACGCTTGGTTCCGATCAAGGTTCCATCGCCGATATGGCGACTCCTCTGCGAGCCTTTTTCACTGATGTGCAAGGCCGGACCATTAGTCACTGCGGGCACTTCATTCCAGAGGAACAACCGCGCGCGGTCGCTGACGAACTCACTGCGTTTTTTGCAGGCGCCGAGAAATGACGGGGGCGGGCGAATGCCTGCTTTCGCTTGTTCACGCGATGCGGGCATGTTCCACGACGATCCACGCAGACCACGCCAGCAACGCGACGCCGAGCGGCTGACCGATGGACTTGCCCCAGCGGAAATTCTTCTCGGCCGACATGATCGCGCCCAACGCCAGCATCCAGCCGACGCTGCCTGTGCCGACCGCGAACATCAGCAGCATCAGCGCCCAACAGCAGCCGATGCAGAAAGCGCCGTGACTCATGCCGAGCCGAAAGCTCTCGCGGCGAGCATTCCTGCCGCGCCAACGCTCGGTGATGAAGATGAGCGGCGAGCGGCATTTGTCGAGACATCGATGCTTGAGTCTGCTGAACTGATAGAGGCCCGCGAACGCGATGATCGCGGCACCGATCAGCCAGCCGTTCGCAAGCAGGATCGGAGATTGGTCTGCGACGCGATGCAGCGCTGCATCCAGGCTGTGCGCGACGACGCCGAACAGCGCCCACGCCGCCGCATAACCGACGATCAGAAGCGCCATCAGCGTGCGCCGGTTGTCGCGCGCGATCGTCATCCGCCGGAACGTGTCGAAAAGCGGGAAGGCAGTGGGCAGCATCATCGCCGCGATCATCAGCAGCCATGCGACGCTGTGCAGCAACGCGGCGATCGTGACGCTCGCGCCGGGCACCTCGCGGCATATCGCGCCGACGAGCGGTAGTTCGCTCCAGCTCGCGTGACGCAGATAGCGCGCGTAGGGCCCGGCGTCCCACATCCATAACGCGATCCACGCGCTGGTCGTCAACGCGACGAACAGCGGCGCGAACAGCCGCGAGCGTTCGAGCATCTTCACGATGCGAAGCTGAACGATCCTTGAATGGCGTTATGCCCCGTCAACGCAAGATCGAGACCGAGCTTTTCATGTTGCAGGCGAAAAGAGTTCGCCCTGCCGACGAAGGCAGGCGACCCCGGTATCGTCGAAAAGATGCTTTCGACCAGTTTGGTCGGTTCTCCGGTCGGGCCGCGATACGGCTCCAACTCGGCCTCGATCACCTGGCCGACTTTCATCCTGCCCTTGCCCTCGACGACCGCGTATTCGATCGTCGCGCGTTCCACGGACACGACTTCGCCGATCAGCTGGACGAGATCCGCGAGAGGGCCGCCGCGCTCGCCACGATGCACGCTTACCAGCGCATCGAATTGCGCGTCGCTCGCGCGCTCGTCGACGAACATCGCGACACGCCAGCCGCCTTTCAGCACGTTGCCCGGAATGAACGCCGCGAACGCGACCGTCAGGCCCGATACATCGACGCCGTCGATCGCGCCTTGCTCATAGTGGTAAGCAAGCGCGCTGCGGCAAATGCCGTTATCGGGATCTTCTCCGATCCAGCACGGACACAGGACCTTGCATTCGCACACTTCGAGGATGCTGCCCATCAGTTGATAGCTCATTCGCGCCTCCGCTGCCGGTTGGATCCGGCCGGGAAGAACCTGGCTGGACATCTTGTGTTGTAGACCTTAGCGGGCAGGAATCAAAGCGTCTGGCGCTGCGAATGATTGAAGCGGCTTACACAGTAAGTGCTTTGCGGTGGCGCGAAGGGGCACCGCACTTGGCGGTTTCCCCGCCGAGTCTTATATAAGACATAAGACATTTGACCTCGGATACGTATTGCAATTAAAATCGCGATCGAAGCAGTGCCCGGCACAGCTTGGAGTGCCTTAAAAGCCTTTTCCTGAAACGCACATACCAGCAGGTCCCCATGCTTGAAAACTTTCGCGCTCACGTGGCCGCACGCGCCGCGCTCGGCATTCCTCCCTTGCCGCTAACGGCTCAGCAGACCGCCGAGCTGGTGGAACTCCTGACGAACCCGCCCGCCGGCGAAGAGCAGACTTTGCTCGAGCTGATCACCAATCGCGTGCCCGCCGGCGTGGACGAAGCGGCCCGCGTGAAGGCAGGCTTTCTCGCCGCCGTGGCCAAAGGCGAGACCGCCTGCGCGCTGATCTCGCGCGCGCGCGCCACCGAACTGCTCGGCACGATGCTGGGCGGCTACAACATCCAGCCGCTGATCGAATTGCTGCCGGACGCCGAAGTGGGCACCGTGGCCGCCGACGCACTGAAGAAAACCCTCCTGATGTTCGACCAGTTCCACGACGTCAAGGAACTGGCCGACAAGGGCAACGCCAACGCAAAGGCCGTGTTGCAAAGCTGGGCCGACGCGGAATGGTTCACGAGCCGTCCGGAAGTGCCGCAAAGCCTGACCGTCACGGTCTTCAAGGTGACGGGCGAAACCAACACCGACGACCTGTCGCCGGCCCCGGACGCTACCACCCGTCCGGACATCCCGTTGCACGCGCTGGCGATGCTGAAGAACGCGCGTCCCGGTATCACGCCGGAAGAGGACGGCAAGCGTGGCCCGGTCAAGTTCATCGAGTCGCTGAAGGAAAAGGGCCATCTGGTCGCGTACGTGGGCGACGTGGTCGGCACCGGTTCCTCGCGCAAGTCGGCCACCAACTCGGTGCTGTGGTTCACGGGCGAAGACATTCCCTTCATCCCGAACAAGCGCTTCGGCGGCGTCTGCCTCGGCGGCAAGATCGCCCCGATCTTCTACAACACGATGGAAGACGCCGGCGCTCTGCCGATCGAGCTAGACGTGTCGAAGATGGAAATGGGCGATGTCGTCGAACTGCGCCCGTACGAAGGCAAGGCGCTGAAGAACGGCGAAGTGATCGCCGAGTTTCAGGTCAAGTCCGACGTGCTGTTCGACGAAGTGCGCGCCGGCGGCCGCATTCCGCTGATCATCGGCCGCGGCCTGACCGCCAAGGCGCGTGAAGCGCTGGGCCTGGCACCGTCGACGCTGTTCCGCCTGCCGCAGCAGCCCGCCAACAGCGGCAAAGGCTTCTCGCTGGCCCAAAAGATGGTCGGCCGCGCCTGCGGTCTGCCGGAAGGTCAGGGCGTGCGTCCGGGCACGTACTGTGAACCGAAGATGACCTCGGTCGGCTCCCAGGACACCACGGGCCCGATGACCCGCGACGAACTCAAGGATCTGGCGTGCCTCGGTTTCTCGGCCGATCTCGTCATGCAGTCGTTCTGCCACACCGCCGCTTATCCGAAGCCGGTGGACGTGAAGACGCATCAAACCTTGCCGAACTTCATCAGCAATCGCGGCGGCATCGCGCTGCGCCCGGGCGACGGCGTGATCCACTCCTGGCTGAACCGCATGCTGCTGCCCGACACCGTGGGCACCGGCGGCGACTCGCACACGCGCTTTCCGATCGGTATCAGCTTCCCGGCCGGCTCGGGCCTGGTCGCGTTCGCGGCGGCCACCGGCACGATGCCGCTGGACATGCCGGAATCGGTGCTGATCCGCTTCAAGGGCAAGATGCAGCCGGGCGTGACCCTGCGTGACCTGGTCAACGCGATCCCGCTGTACGCGATCAAGCAAGGCACGCTGACGGTTGCCAAGCAAGGCAAGAAGAACCTCTTCTCCGGCCGCATTCTCGAAATCGAAGGCCTGCCCGATCTGAAGGTCGAGCAAGCGTTCGAACTGTCGGATGCGTCCGCCGAGCGCTCGGCTGCCGGTTGCACGGTCCACCTGAACAAGGAACCGATCATCGAATACCTCAACAGCAACGTCACGCTGTTGAAGTGGATGATCGCCCAGGGCTACCAGGACCCGCGCAGCCTGCAGCGCCGCATCAAGGCGATGGAGCAGTGGCTCGCCGACCCGCAACTGCTGTCGCCGGATGCCGACGCCGACTACGCAGCGGTCATCGAGATCGATCTCGCCGACATTCACGAGCCGATCGTCGCCTGCCCGAATGATCCGGACGACGTGAAGACGCTGTCGGACGTGGCCGGTGCCAAGATCGACGAAGTGTTCATCGGTTCATGCATGACCAACATCGGTCACTTCCGTGCCGCCTCGAAGCTGCTGGAAGGCAAGCGCGACATCCCGGTCAAGCTGTGGGTGGCCCCGCCCACCAAGATGGACCAGAAACAACTGACCGAGGAGGGCCACTACGGCGTCTTCGGCACAGCCGGTGCGCGTACCGAAATGCCGGGCTGCTCGCTGTGCATGGGCAACCAGGCACAGGTGCGCGAAGGCGCGACGGTCATGTCGACCTCGACCCGTAACTTCCCGAACCGCCTCGGCAAGAACACGAACGTGTACCTCGGCTCGGCGGAACTGGCGGCGATCTGCTCGCGTCTGGGCAGGATCCCGACCAAGGAGGAGTACATGGCCGACATGGGCGTGCTCAACGCCGACGGCGACAAGATCTATCAATACATGAACTTCGACCAGATCGAGGACTTCACGGAAGTGGCCGACACCGTGACGATGTAAGTGTGCTGTCGGGCTACGGCGCGTCGTTCTCGCCGTAGTGCCACAACATGGCGCCGTGGGCTGAATGCCTGCGGCGCCATTTTTTTTGGTGCGGCGCCGGAATCGAAGTCTGCGCGGGGCAGCCTCGCCGGGATCGGCGAGAGATCCCGCGGCACACGCATAGCGGTTCGGCATTGCTGCGCCGCCCTCCAGTCGCTGGTCGACAACGCGCGTCAGCCGCCCGACAATGCTTGACGAAACACGCCCGAACGGGCTGCAATCCGAACCTGTTTTTCCAACGCAGCGCGTCTCGGCGCCCGTCCGAGATTTTTTTGACGCCAGTTGTCCTTCAGCACGCGGCCCGCGCGTCATTGTGATGGCGGCCGATGTAATTCATCCGCCTCAACCCCATGACGGAGGCTCAAATGGAATACCTGTTGATGATCTACTCGGAAGAAAACGGCTGGAACAAGATGACCGACAGCGAGCGGCAGCAAGGCGTTGCCGCCTATCACGCCTATACCGAATCGTTGAAAAAAGCGGGGGCGCTGGTGGGCGCCAACCGGCTGCAGCACACGAATACGGCCACCACGGTGCGGCTCGTCGACGGCAAGCCGCAAGTTCTTGATGGACCGTTTTCCGATTCGAAGGAGCAACTCGCCGGCTACTATCTGATCGACGTGCCGAACCTCGACGCGGCGATGTCGTGGGCGGCGCGTTGTCCAGGCGCGGCGCACGGCGTCATGGAGGTGCGCCCGGTCTGGACCGCCCCTTACGAAGCCCCCTCTGCATGAGTTCGTTCGGCGGCGCCCGA
This sequence comes from Paraburkholderia sprentiae WSM5005, assembly GCF_001865575.2. Taxonomy (NCBI): domain Bacteria; kingdom Pseudomonadati; phylum Pseudomonadota; class Betaproteobacteria; order Burkholderiales; family Burkholderiaceae; genus Paraburkholderia; species Paraburkholderia sprentiae. Next base: position 725,227 of record NZ_CP017563.2, on the reverse strand, counting down.
GGCGATGACGGCGCCGCGCATGCGATCGCGGAGGCGGTCGCTCGCCGCAGCTACGGTAAGCTCGTCGCGCTGCTGGCGATGCGCACGCGCGACGTCGCCGCGGCCGAGGACGCGCTCGCCGACGCATTCGCGGCCGCGCTCGCGGACTGGCCGGAGCACGGCTGTCCAGCGAGTCCCGAAGCATGGCTGATGACGGTAGCGCGCCGCCGCGCGATCGATGGCGCGCGTCATCGCGCGGTCGGCGACGACGTCGCGAACCAGCTGGTGATTCTTGCCGACGAGATCGACGAGTGTGAAGCGGGCGCGTTGCCCGACCGGCGGCTTGCGCTGCTGTTCGCGTGCACGCACCCTGCGCTCGAAGCCGCGATTCGCACCCCGCTGATGCTGCAAGTGGTGCTGGGGATGGAAGCGAAGACGATCGCGTCCGCGTTCCTGATGTCGCCCGCCGCGATGAGCAAACGCCTCGTGCGGGCCAAGACCAAGATCCGCGAAGCGGGCATTCCGTTCAACGTGCCGGAGCGCGAGGAACTGCCCGGCCGGCTCGACGCGGTGCTCGAGGCGGTCTACGCGGCGTATGCGGAGGGTTGGACGGACCCGCTCGGCGGCGATGCCGAGCGGCGCGACCTCGCCGGCGAGGCGCTGTATCTCGCGCAACTGCTCGTCGAGCTGCTACCCGAGGAACCGGAGACCTTGGGTCTGCTCGCGCTGATGCTGTTTGCGCAGGCGCGGCGCGATGCGCGACGCGATGCAGCGGGCGACTATGTGCCGCTCTCGGCTCAGGACCCGGCAACATGGAACGCACCGATGCTCGACGCAGCGAACGCACTGCTGCGGCGCGCAAACGCGTTCAACGCAATCGGGCGCTTTCAGCTCGAGGCCGCGCTGCAGTCGGCGCATGTGCATCGCTGCCGGACGCGTCGCCCGAACTGGGACGAGATCGTGCATCTCTACGATGGGCTGCTTGCTATTGCGGCGTCGCCGGTAGTGGCCGTGAACCGCGCACTCGCCGTGGCGGAACGTGACGGCCCGCAGGCGGCGCTCGACGCGCTCGCGCCGTATGCGGACGACCCGCGGCTCGCCGACTATCAGCCTTATTGGGCCGCACGCGCCAACCTGCTCGCGCGGGCCGGCGCGACGGCGCAAGCACTCAGCGCGTACGACCTGGCGATCGGCCTCGAACGTGATCCGGCCGCGCGCCGGTTCCTGCAGCGCAAGCGAATGGAGCTTGCGTCGGGGAGCAGTTAGCGGCGCGCGATGCGTTTGCTAGCGGTCGCCGAAACCGTCAAAGTTTTGCAGCTTTCGACTGCTGCGCGGTTTGTGGCGTTTCCGGCGCGACCGGCTGATTGCGTGTCCAGTTGATGAATCCGTTCAGCATCGGGTGAAACAGCGGATCGTCAAGTCCCGCCATGTTGAAGGCGGTCATGTCGATCAGCAGAACAGTTTTTCCGGTGCTGGCATCAATCGCCTTCAGCGTTCCCTCGAAGTTATAGCCGCCCTTGAACACCGCATTGGGCTCGACGATCAGGAACGGCCCAATCTCTTTGCTGAGGTTATTGAGTCCGACAAGATCCGACACGTTCGGAACCTTGCTGCCGAGGTTGCGTTCAATCACGATGGCCTGCAGGTCGTCCTTTGTCGCGACCTTCTTGAAGGTATGCATTTCCTGAAGAGCGGATACAAAAAAATCGACAAACCGCGGGTTCGGCGTTTCCGCATTGATCTTCAGATAGACCATCTGGGCGTAAGCCGGGTCGAATTTCTCCGCAACGCGAACGTCAGCGGGTTTCAGTACCGTATGGGTTGCATAAAGGCCAGATGTCGGGTCGGGCTTTTCGACATGCAGGGTCGAGTTGCAGCCTGCAAGAAGGCCGGCGAACAGCAGTGCGAATGCGAAACGAAGCATAGATCCTCGAATTGATTGCGTAGTTCGCGCTATATCGGCATAGGACATGAAACCTTGAGCCTTGGAAGTCAGCCGCGCACGCTAGTCGGGAAGCGATCGACGTGTCGCCTCACCCCCCCGACGAGGCGACTCACGCATACCGCGCGAGAAACATATCCGCCGCCGCTTCCGCGATCCGCTTCTGTTCGCCGGCATCGAGCGGCACTTGCCCCAGCGCCACTTGTGGCCAGAACGCGAAAGCCTTGACGAGCGCCTGCAACTGCAGTGCCGCAAAGACGGGATCGTCGGTCTTGATGCGACCGTCCGCGTCAGCCGCCCGAACCCACGCCGTCAGATCTTCCTCGCGTTCCCCCATGCGAGCGACCATATCGCGCGCGCGGTCCGGCGAATGGATGCCAGCCGCGATCGCCACCCGTGCAAGCGACAGAAACGACTCCTCGTGAAGCAGCCGCAGCTTGCGCTCCAACAGATCGAGCAACTGCGCACGCAACGGTTGGTCGGCGCGATAACAGAGCGCGTCGCCGTCCTGGCTGGCGTCCCACAACTGATGGAGAATCGCCGCGAAAAGCGCTTCCTTGCTGGGGAAATGGTTATAGACCGTGCGCTTCGAGACGTTCGCGCGGGCGGCGATACGGTCCATGCTGGTGGCGTCGTATCCGGCTGCGAGGAATTCCTCGATCGCGGCGGCGACGATTGCGACGCGCTTGCGGTCGGTCAGACGTGGAGGGCGGGCACTGGATTCCATGCAAGGATTTTACACTGGCCAGTTTACTTTCCATGAAAACAAACTACACTGCCGGGTGTACATTTTCTTCGCTAGGTCAACTTATGACGTCGCTTCCCACCCTTGTCCGCCGAATGCTCGGCGTGAGCGCCGCGCAACGCAGTCGCGCGATGTTCAACCGCTCGCCGCAGCATGACGGCGAGCGCTTCCAGAACGTCAAGCCGCGTCCCGCGCAAAGCGTGCGCAAAACGCTCGGCCTCGCGTGGACGGTGCTGTTCAACAAGCCGCGCGGCACGGCGCCGACCGACGCATTGCCCGTCGAAACGCTGACGCGCGCGCAACTCGATGCGGCGCCCAACCGCAGCCTGTACCGGCTCGGTCATTCGACGATGCTGCTGAAGTTGCGCGACAAGTTCTGGCTCACCGATCCCGTGTTCGCCGAACGGGCGTCTCCATTCCGCAATCTCGGACCGAAGCGCTTTCATGCGCCGCCGATCTCGCTCGAAGATTTGCCGCCGCTGCGCGGCGTGATCTTGTCGCACGATCACTACGACCATCTCGATCGCGAGACCGTCCTCGTACTGGCGCAGCGTACCGAGGTGTTTCTGACGCCGCTCGGCGTCGGCGACCGGCTCATCGAATGGGGTATCGACGCGGCGAAGGTGCGCCAATTCGACTGGTGGCAGGGCACAGAGGTGGAGGGGATCGCGTTCACCGCGACCCCCGCGCAGCACTTCTCCGGGCGCAGCCTGTTCGACGGCAACCGCACGTTGTGGGCGTCGTGGGTGATCGTCGATCACGATTTGCGCGTTTTCTTCAGCGGCGATACGGGCTACTTCGATGGTTTCAGCGCAATCGGCGAGCGCCTCGGACCATTCGACGTCACGTTGATCGAAACCGGCGCATACGATGCGATGTGGCCATACGTTCATATGCAGCCGGAAGAAACCGTGCAGGCGCACATCGACCTGCGCGGCCGCTGGCTCGTGCCGATTCATAACGGCACCTTCGACCTCGCGATGCATCGCTGGCAGGAGCCGTTCGAAAGGGTGACGGGGCTGGCGCTTGCGCGCGGCGTCGCGCTGTCGACACCGCGCATGGGCGAGCGGCTCGATCTGAGCGCGGTGCATCGCGGCGAACGCTGGTGGCGCGACGTCGCGCAAACCGTTGTTGCGCCGAAAGCCTCGTGGCGGATCTGCGCGTCGCGCGAGGCCGGGGAAGGGGAGTCTTCCTGAGGTCGTTGGCAGGGCCACGTTTTTGCGGCCGGCGAGAGCGTCGCAGCCTTTGCGTCCTCCGTGGCGTTCCATGCGGACCGCTGCGTTGATCTCCGGGTCAATTCTTCAGGTCGGCGAGAATGCGTTCCGCGAGAAAATCGCACGGAGGCCGTTTAGAAGCGGCACTTCGCGCCAGCACGACTTCGAGCGTGCCGATTTCCGGCAGGCCGTTGGCGGCCCCCAGCAGCAAAAAGTGCGCCGGTACCGCGCACTTGGCCAGAGGCGTCACCGCGAGTCCGGCCTCGGCCATCGTCAGCAGACCCAGCAAACTCGGACTTTCATATGACGTTCGATACGTGATGCGCGCGCGCTCCAGACTCCGTATGGCTTTCTCCCGGGCGACGCTGCCGGGCAAAAACACCGCGATGGGCAACGGCCTTTCGCGCCAGATCTCGGTCGCGCCTGGCGCGGCGGCCCAGACCATCGGCTCGTGACGCAGAAATTCGCCGTGCAATCCTTTCACGCGCGTCGCGCAGACGAGATCGACCGTGCCGTCCTTCAACATGGGCTCGAGAGCAACGCTGGGCAGCCCCACCACCTGAATCTCCACCTTCGGATAGGTCGCCGAAAATTTCTTGAGGATGGGTGGGAACAATGACGTTGCATAGTCGTCCGGCACACCGATGACCACGCGTCCGGTCACGTCCGGTCGTACCACCGCTGCCCACGCTTCATCGCGCAGCGCGATCATCCGCCGTGCGTAGGTCAACAGCATTTCGCCGTCCTGCGTCGGCACCACGCTGCGGGGCTTGCGAACGAAAAGAGCCTTGCCGAGCGCCGTCTCGAGCGTCTTGATCTGCATGCTCACCGCCGATTGCGAGCGATGCACGAGCTGCGCTGCACGGCTGATCGTGCCGGCATCCGCCACCGCGATGATCATCGACAACACATCCAGATCAAGCGCTTTCATTTCCGTTGCCATCGTGGTTGATATCAGAAAAGTAGATCGATTCCATCAATATTATGCGATTTTCTTTTGCGAGCACACCATCGATAGTGGCGTCAAAGGAGCACTGTGATGAATGCACGTACCAGTCCATCGATTCTGGCCTCGGCCGACGGCGCGTCTGCGCCGTCGTTTGTGACCACCGCATCGAGTCTTGCCATACCGTACGTCGAGCGCGGGCGTGGCGAGCCGATGGTGTTCGTGCACGGCTCGCTTTGTGACTATCGCTATTGGGACGCGCAGCTGGCTTCCTTGTCCGGGCAGTTTCGCTGCTTCGCGCCGAGCCTGAGCCATTATTGGCCCGAGGTCGATGCGTTCGGACGCGGCGAGTTCAGCTGGGAGGCGCACGTCGAGGAGATTGCCGGATTCATCACCGCGCTTGACCTCGCTCCCGTTCATCTGGTCGGTCACTCGCGGGGTGGGTGCGTGGCGTTTCATCTGGCGCGCGAATATCCGCGCCTCGTGAAAACGCTGACGCTAGCCGATCCCGGCGGCCCGCTGCAAACCGAATCGAGGGGGCAGCCCGCGTTCATGCCGCCGGCGACCAATGTCTTGCGCGCACGTGTCGCCGAACTGATCGAGCGGGGAGAGTTCGACGCCGGCTTGTCGATGTTCGTCGACTCCGTGAGCATGCCGGGGTTCTGGAACAAAAGCCCGGAGAGCTTTCGTCGCATGGCGCTCGACAACGCGCTCACGCTGCCGAAGCAGTTGCTCGACCCGCTTCCCGCCTATACGCCGGAAGCCGCGCGCGATATCAAGTGCCGTACCTTGTTGATCGATGGCCAGAAAAGTCCGCGTATGTTCCGCAATACGGTCGACAAGCTGCAGCAGTGGATCGAGTTTGCCGAACGCGAAACGATCGACGGCGCATCGCATGGAATGAACGTCGCGAGACCGGATGCATTCAACAGGGCGGTCGCGAGGATCGCGGCGTAGCCGGCTCACATCCGGATGCTTTCCGGATCGAGAGCGGTGATGGGCGGCGCGATCGTCTCAACGCCCGAACAGGTTTTCCCGGATCTGCCGCAAGTGGTTCGTCAATAGCTCGCAAGCCGCCTCGGCATCGCGATCGCGAAGCGCATCCACGATCGCGCGGTGCTGCGCCTCGTATTGTCTACGCCGCTCGGGCGTGAGCGAGAGGCGCTTCAGACGTCCCCACTCGCCCTGTTCACGCACCTCATTGGTCAATTCGAGCACGCGCAGAAAGAACGTGTTGTGCGTTGCGACCGCCATCGCGCGGTGAAGCTCGCCGTCCCAGTGCTCGAACTCCTCGATCGTCTGCGCCGCTTCGGAACGTTCGATGCATTCGCTCATGTGCGCGAAGTCGGCCACGGTCGCATAACGGACGATGAGACGAGGCATCAGCGGCTCGATCAGAAGCCGTGCTTCCATCAGTTCGGCCGGGCTCGTCTGCACGGTGTCCCGCTTCGGCTCGGCAAGCGCAACCGGCACCGGCAAGCTCGCTCCGGGCTGCACGAACGTGCCGCTTCCGACCGTCTGCCGTATCAGCCCGCGCTCTTTCAAATCGGCGAGTACTCGCCGGACGGCCCCGCGCGAAGCACCGAATTCCTCACTCAGTTCGCGCTCGGGCGGTAGGCGCACGCCTTCGGGGAAGCGTCCGCTGCGGATCGCTTGCTCCAGATAGCTGGCGAGTTCCCGCGCTCCTTTCGCCCTGACTGTCAGCCTTGCGTCGACGTCACTCATACTCAGTCCTGCTGTGCGGCAAAACAGAACCAATTGGTTCTTGTTTTTGGTTAACCCTGGTTCTTTTCGTCAAAGTTTGGTCCTACAGTGGTCCCAGTTCGACCCACCAGACCTAGATTAAAGGCCCAACATGAAATTAGCAACCTTGCGGCATCACGGCGAGAGGACGGTCGCCGTTTGCGACGCGGACGCCGGTGTCTATTGGCCGGTATCGCAGTTGTGCGACGGCTTTTCCGGCGACATGGTCCAATTGGTACAACAATTTTCCGACCTGCGCGAATCGCTGCGCCCGCGTGGCGAAGCGCACCCGCTCGCGGCGGCGACGCTGCTGGCGCCGGTTGACCGGCCGCGCCGCAACGTCTTCTGTGTCGGCAAGAACTATCACGACCACGCCGAAGAGTTCAGCAAGTCCGGCTTCGACAAGAGCGCGCAGGCAGGCGAGCACATACCGGAAGCGCCGGTCGTGTTCACCAAGCCCGCTTCAACGATCATCGCGACGGGCGAGCGCATTCCGCGTCATGCCGACGTGACGCAACAGTTGGACTACGAAGTCGAGATCGGCGTGGTCATCGGCAAGGCGGGTCGCGCGATCTCCAGGGCCAACGCGCTCGATCACGTGTTCGGCTACACGATCATCAACGACGTCACCGCGCGCGATCTGCAAAAGCTGCATCGTCAGTGGTTCATCGGCAAATCGCTCGACGGCTTCTGCCCGATGGGCCCGTATCTGGTGACGGCCGACGAACTGGACGCGTCGAACATCGACGTGCGTTGCTGGATCAACGGCGAGTTGCGTCAGGAATCGAACTCGAAGCTGCTGATCTTCGATATTCCGACCATCATCGAGACGCTGTCGGCCGGCATGGAACTGCAGCCGGGCGACGTGATTGCGACGGGCACGCCGGCGGGCGTCGGCATCGGCTTCAATCCTCCGAAATTCCTGCAAAGCGGTGATGTCGTGCGCATGGAGATTGCGCGCATCGGCGTCCTTGAAAACGAGGTGGCGTGAACATGGCAACGACGCAAGTGCAACGGGTATTCATCGAGACCGAAGGCGAAGGCGCACCGGTGGTCTGCATCCACGGTCTCGGCGGTTCTTCGAACAACTGGACGCCGGTGCTGCCGGCGTTCGAAGGCAGGAAGGTCATCCGCATCGACCTGCCGGGTAGCGCGCGTTCGCCGTTGCCCGAGCAGAAGCTGTCGATCGATTGCTATGTGGAGACGATCGCCTCCGTGCTGCGCGAGCTGCAAGTGACTAACGCGGACATCGTCGCGCATTCGATGGGCACCATCGTCGCGCAGCACCTGGCCGTGAAGCATCCCGAGCTGGTCAGAAGCCTCGCGCTGTTCGGGCCGCTGGTCGCTCCGCCGGACGCCGCCCGCGAAGGCATGCGCCAGCGCGCGGGCATCGCGCGCGACGAGGGCGTGGCGGGCCTGCAGGAAATCGCCGATGCGATCGTCAAAGGCGCCACCAGCGACGAGACCAGGTCGCAGCGACCGGTGACGCTTGCGCTCGTGCGCGAAAGCGTGATGCGTCAATCGCCCGAAGGCTACGCGCAAAGCTGCGAGGCGTTGGCCGGCGCGCAGGCGGCGGAGATCGAACGCATCGAGGTGCCGACGCTGCTCGTGACCGGCGACCAGGACGGCGTCGGCAAACCCGATGCGGTGAACGCGATGGCCGCGCGCATCGCGGGCGCGAAAGTGGTCGTGCTGAGCGGCTGCGGTCACTGGACGACGTTCGAAAAACCCGCCGAAGCGACGGCCGAGTTGAAGCGCTTCTATCAGCGGGCTCAGTAAGGCATTAAACAGGCGGGCAAGCCGCGTCGATCAGAAAAAGCCGCACAGAACGGCGATCGACCGGCGCCCCATCGGCAGCTAACCAGGATCAGGCAGTAACCAACCGGCGGCGGACGCCCGCGCGCGTTCGGCCCCATGTGGAGGAGACAGACATGAGTTCGATCTTGTTCACCAACGTATCGGTTTTCGATGGTAGCGGCGCTCAGCCCTTCAAAGGTCAGGTGCTGGTGGACGGGCAGCGCATCGTTCGCGTCGCTCGTGACGAAGCGCCGATCAACGCGCCGCAGGCACAGCGCATCGACGGCCGTGGCGCGTTCCTGATGCCCGGCATGACCGAAGCGCATACGCATTTCTCGTGGAACGACCAGCCGTCGCTTTCCGCGATCCAGTTCATGCCGCCCGAGGAGCACATGCTCTGGTGCGTGCGCGTGGCGAAGCGTTATCTGGAAATGGGCTGGACCTCCGCGCTGGGCGCGGCCGCCGCCAAGCCGCGGCTGGATGTCGTGCTGCGCAACGCGGTCAACGCCGGCGAATTTCCGGGACCGCGCTATCTCGCGGGCAGCCAGGAGATCACCATTCTCGGCGGGCTGGCGGACAACACGCTGCCGCACATGCCGTTCAAGGAACTGAACTTCGGCGCGGTCGTGAGCGGGCCGGAAGAAATGCGCGCGACCACGCGCATGTTCGTCAAGTACGGCGTCGATCATCTGAAGATCAACCTGTCGGGCGAATACATCGCGGGCATTTCGGCGGAGTCGTCACCGTTTTCCGAGGAAGAGATCGCAATGCTCGCCGCCGAGGCCAAGCGCGCCGGCAAGCGCGTGGCAGCGCATGCCCGCTCGAGCGAATCGGTCAAGCAATGCGTGCGGCACGGGCTGGAACTGATCTTCCATGCGAGCTTCGCCGACGAAGAAGCGCTCGACATGCTCGAAGCGAACAAGGAGAAGCACTTCGTAGCACCCGGCATCGGCTGGCTCATCAGCACGCTGTATCACGCGGAGAAGTGGGGCATCACCGAGGAAATGGCGACGAAGATGGGCTACAAGCGCGAGCTCGAAACCGCCGCGGTGACGCTGCAGAAGATGCATAAGCGCGGCATCCGCATTCTGCCGGGCGGCGACTACGGCTTTGCGTGGATGCCGCACGGCACCAACGCGCGCGACCTTCAATACTTCGTCGACTACATCGGCATGACGCCGATGGAGGTGCTGATCGCGGCCACGCGCTACGGCGGCGAACTGATGATGATGCCCGAGGCGCTCGGTCAGATTCGCGAGGGCTATCTCGCCGACATCATTCTCGTCGACGGCGATCCGCTCGCGGACCTCACCGTTCTGCAGGACCCGAACAGGATCACGCTCGTGATGAAGGACGGCGAGATCTTCAAGACGACGCACGACGCGCTGCCGCCGCGCGGCGAACTTCATGCAGGCGCCGCATTGCCGGCCGATCCGGGCGTCGAAACGGCGGCATCCGCGCCGGTGCACTGAACAACACGAAACATCGGGAGACGACGACATGAAACCGCGCACTTTGCTGGCCACCGTGGCGACGAGCCTCGCGTGCGCATCGGCGTTCGCCAGCGCGCCCGACATCGGCCTGTCCAACGGCTATTTCGGCACCGAATGGCGCAACCAGATGATCGACGGGGCCAATCAGCAGTTCCAGACCTACAAGAACAAGGGCATGGCCGACAAGCTGGTCGTGCAGCAATCCGGCGCCAACACCGGTCAGCAGATCCAGGACATGCGCAATATGATTCGCCAGAAGGTGGGCGCGATCATGGTCGATGCGAACTCGGCCACCGCGCTCAACGGCGTGATCTCGCAAGCGCAGCGCAGCAAGATCCCGGTGGTGTCGTTCGACCAGGCCGTGTCGAATCCGTACGCGACCAACGTGACCGTCGATCATTACAAGTGGGGCCAGCGCTACGCGCAATGGATCGCGGAGCAACTGCACGGCAAGGGCAATGTCGTGGTGCTCGACGGCATTCCGGGACATCCGGCCGCGGAGGCGCGCAAGAAGGCCGCGCTCGATACGTTCGCGAAGTATCCGGGTATCAAGGTCGTCTGGTCCGGCTATGGCGAATGGGACGAGGCGAAAGCGCAATCGGTGATGGCAACGGTGATCGCTGCGCAACCGAAGATCGATGCGGTGTTCACCGAAGACGCGATGGCGCTCGGCGTGCTGCGCGCATTCGAGAACGCGAACCGTCGCGTGCCGATCATGACCGGCGAGGCGCAGAAGGGCTTCCTCACCGAATGGAAGAAGCAGCGCGACGCCGGCAATCCGATGAAGGTGTTCGTGCAGGTGAATCCGCCGGACATCAGCCGCACGGCGCTCGGCATCGCGGTGCGGCTCGCACAGGGGCGCAAGCTCAAGCCGCTGCCGGATAACACCTACTACTTCCCGATCACCAAGACGGTGACGGCCGAGAACCTCGACGCCACGCTCGCCACGATGAGCGACAAGCCCGACAGCTACTTTCTCGGCCAATGGCTGAGCGAACCCGAGCTCGACGCGCTGTTCGCGCAATAGCACCGATCATGTCCGTGCTCATCGCGAAGGGACTGACGAAACGCTTTGGCGGGGTGCTCGCGCTCGACGCCGCGAGCCTCACGCTGAATCCGGGCGAAGTGCTGGGGTTGCTCGGCGCCAACGGCTCGGGCAAATCGACGTTGTCGAGCATCCTCGCGGGCGACAGGGCGCCGGATGACGGCTCGATCGAGATGGACGGCGCGCCGCTGCGCCTCGGCTCGCCGAACTCGGCGCGCGCGGCGGGCATCGCGATCGCGCATCAGCATCCCGGCCTCGCGCCGGATCTGCCGGTCTGGGAAAACGTGTTTCTCGGCGCGGAGCTGTGCCGTATGGGCCGTTTCCTCGATCAGCGGCGCACGCGCGATTGCGCCACGCGGCTGCTGGAGAGCCTGAGGCCCGGCTGGGATATCGATGTGAGCGCAGGCAGCCTGAGCGCCGCGGATCAGCAACTCGTCGAGATTGCGAGAGCGCTCGCGCTCGAGCCGCGCATCCTGATTCTCGACGAGCCGACCGCCGCGCTGGCCGCCGCCGAAGTCGACAACCTGATGCGTGTCGTGCGTAGCCTGACGGCTCGCGGCACGGCCGTCGTGTTCATTTCGCATCGGATGGCGGAGATCGAAGCGCTGTGCGATCGCGTCATGGTGCTGTGTAACGGCCGCCCGGTCGGCGAGCTAGCGGTTCGCGGCCAGCTCGACGAAGCGCGCGTGCTCGAGTTGATGGGCGGCGCGGCTGCCGCGCAGGTGCACGACCGCGAGCGCGCAAGTGCCAGTCATCCGGCTGACACCGGCAGCACCGTCGCGTTCAGCGTCACCGATCTGCGCGCCGGGGCGCGGCTGCGCGGCGTCAGCTTCGCGCTGCGACGCGGAGAGATTCTTGGCATTGCGGGATTGCAGGGCCACGGTCAGGAGGAATTGCTCGACGCGCTCGCGGGCTTTCGCGTGCCGGACGGCGGGGAAGTCAGGCTCGACGGACCGGCCGGCGCGAGGACGATCGTGCCGCGCTCGCCACGTCAGATGATCGCCGCGGGCGTGTGCCTCGTGCCCAACGACCGGCATCGGCAGGGTCTGTGGCTCGATCACCCGGTCGAATTCAATCTGGCGCAGGTCAGGGTGAACTTCGAGGCGAGCCCGTGGCGCCTGCATCGCGCGCCGATCCGCCGGTTCGTCGATGACGTGGTGGCGCGTCTGCGCATCAAGACGTCCGACGTGCGCCAGCCGGTGCGCGATCTGTCGGGCGGTAATCAGCAGAAGGTGGTGATCGGGCGCTGGCCGAACCGTCAGGTCGACGTGCTGCTGCTGAGCGACCCGACCAAGGGCGTCGACGTGATCGCCCGCCGGGAAATCTACCAGACGATCGGCGCGCTCGCGCAAGCGGGGACCGCCGTGCTGGTCTATGCATCGGATACCGAAGAACTGCTCGCGGTTTGCGACCGGCTGATCGTCATGTACGAAGGCCGGATCGTCGCCGAGCTGGAAGGTGATGAGATGAATGAATCCCGAGTGACGAGCGCGCTGTTCGGCCGGAGCGCGGCATGAAGGCGCATATGGGAGAGAGGCTTGCCGACGCGGGCGCCTGGCCGCCAGGCAGACGGATCGGCGCGGCGCTGAGGGCGTCCGGTGCGCGTGTCGCGAGCGCGCTGCCCGCGCTCGTCATGCTGCTCGCGGTCGTGATCGCGAATGCATGGCTACAGCCGGATTTTCTGACGGCCGATTCGCTCGCGAGCAACATGCAGAACGCCGCGCCGGTGATTCTGATCTGCATGGCGCAGGCTGTCGTCGTGCTGATGGGAGAGCTCGATCTGTCGATGGGCGCGGGGATCTCGCTCGTCAACTGCGTGCTCGCGGCCGCGCCCGGTTTGTTCGGCTGGGGCATCGGCGCGACGTGTCTCGCCGCGCTGGGCGCCGCGCTGCTCGCCGGTGCGTGCAACGGTCTGCTGGTCGGCTATGCGAAGCAAAGCGCGCTGATCGCGACTTTCGCGACCGGCGCTGTCTGGTTCGGCTGCGCGCTGCTGCTGATCCCGCAGCCGGGCGGCGCGGTGCCCGACGCGTTGGGCGAATGGTTCGCGGCGCGCGTCTCGGTGATTCCGCTCGCGGCGCTGCCGGTGCTCGCCGCGATCGCGCTGTGGGCGCTCCTGCAGCGGCATCGCTTCGGACGTCGGCTGATCGCGACCGGCAGCCACGCCGACGCGATGTTCAAGGCCGGCATCGATGTCCGGCTCGTCAAACTGCTCGGCTATCTGCTCGCGTGGCTGTTCGTGTTCGCGGCGGCGCTCTGCCTGAGCGCGCAAACCGCGTCCGGCGACGCGCGCCTGGGACTGCCGTACACGCTGAACTCGGTGGCAGCCGTGGTGATCGGCGGCATCTCGCTCGCCGGCGGGCGCGGCACGATGCTCGGCGCCGTCTGCGGCGCGCTCGTGCTCACGCTGATCGGCAACGTCGTCTACTTCGCCGGCATCCCGAGCAATTACCAGGAAGTGTTCAAGGGCGCGGTGATCGTCATTGCGCTCGGCTTCACGTTCGTGGGCGCGAAAAGGAGAGTTTGACGATGAAACCGAAATCGCGCCGCGCCTTTTTGCTGGCGCTCGCAGTGATCGTGCTCGTCGGTGGGCAGTTCGCCGTGCCGGGCTTCGCGAGCCTGGGTCAGCTCGCCAATCAGCTGAAGATCGCGACGTTTCTGGGGCTCTTCGGCATCGCGCAATCGCTCGTGATGATCGCGGGAGACCAGGGCCTCGACCTGTCGGTCGGCGCGGCCGCGACGTTGGGCGGCATTCTCGGCGCCGCGCTGCTCGGACCGGCATCGGCGGGACTGCCTGCGGCGTTCGCCGTCGCGACGTTGGCTGGCGCGCTGGTGGGCGCGCTCAACGGCGTCGGCATCACGCTGCTGTGCATCCCGCCGCTCGTGATGACCCTTGCGATGGCGAGTCTCGTCGACGGCGGATTGATCGTCTGGTCGTCGGTCATGCACGTGAATACGGCCGCGAGTCCCGCACTCGCGGCGCTCGCCGGCAGGACGATCGCGGGCGTGCCGAGCGTCGCGCTGATATGGCTCGTCGCGGGCGCGCTGATGTGGCGCTTCCTTGACCATTCCGCCTGGGGGCGTCGCCTGATGGCGACGGGCGCGAATCCGATCGCTGCCGCCATCGCCGGAACGCGCGTGCGAGCCATCCGCATCGCGGTCTATGTTGCGAGCGGAATCATCGCTGCTCTGACGGGCGTGTTGCTCGTCGGCTACGTCGGCCAGGCGTTTCTGGGGCTCGGAACGACCTACGTTTTGCCGAGCGTCGTCGTGGCGGTGATCGGCGGCGTGTCGCTCGCGGGTGGGCGGGGCGACTACATCGCGGTCGCGATCGCCGCCGTGCTGCTCACCGTGCTCACGAGTCTGTTGACCGCGCTGCAGATAGGCGAAGCTGGGCGGCAATGCATTTTTGGTGCGACGTTGTTGGTCTTTCTCGCGCTTAACGGCTGGTCGTTCAACGGGGCGCTGCGACGGCGGCACGCATGAGGCGCTTCGAGCCCTGCCGGAGGCGTCGGCATCGCTGCGCACGGCGTGGATGAGCGGCCGCGTCGGCGTGTGCCGATGGGCTATCTCTCTTCGATGTACAGCAAGCGACAGCCGGACACGGTTCTTGCTCGCGCATTCATCCATCCGGCTGGACCTGCATCGGCCTCGACCACAAGGAGGGCTTTCAATGAAAGACATCGATCTGAATCAGCGCGTCGAAGAAATCGAACTGGCTTTATCGACGCTATTCGAATCGCCGAAAGCGCCGGCGATCAGCGGCTACGACGACGGCCGGACCTTCTTCATCCAGGCCTCCTGGGTGATCGAGTCACTTGGCGACACGACGCTGGATTCGCGATGCGTGCTCACACTCCACTTTTCGGAGTCGCAGATTCAGCGTTACGCGCAGATGGATACGGCACAACGTATCCTCGTGCGCGAACGCCTGTGCCAAATGGTGCGGGATCGACTCCCACTTGGAGGCACCAAGCCGCCATTGCAGGGAGATTGCGCCGAAGATCTGCACGTGGAGGATCGGCTGCTGGATGTCGACGATCCGCTTTGACCTTCTGTGTGCCGGGCGAGTTGCGCCAAAGTGTCCTCGATGTAGCGACGTTGAAACGTGATTAGCATGACTCTTCGCTCGGCACCGGGGGAGGGAGCGACTCGAGCAGCTTCACGAGCCTCGCCTGCTGCTGCGGCGTCAGTCCCGGCGTCGCGCTGACCTGCTGGACACGCGCGCGCCAATAGGTCCGGCTGAACACTGAATCCGCGCCATCCGAGGACAGAATCCGTTCAAGATGGGCAATCGCATCGCCGGCGGTCAGGGGTGTATAGGGACTCTCCATTTCATGGGGCCCTCTCTTGATTGTTGTTTTCATCCACTTCTCTCAGGTGGTGACCGGCTGGGTCCGGTCGTGTACGTCCGACTTCAGTTGGCCAGTTCGTGCTGAACAGCCAATGCGGGGCGCGTTCGCATGCCGGCCGACATCACGACGCGACCCATCGCAAGCGGCACGGCCCCGATGTTTAGCAAAGCTCCGCGGCGGCCACCCACGACATCGTCTCGAACTGCCTGAGAACGGTGTGCAGCGATCCGGAGAACCTGTCGGCAAACGCTATGGTTATGTGTTCGACGTCGCGTTCGCGACTGGTTGTGATCCGGACATGCTCGACGGCATCGGCGACCGGCATCAACACTTGCCAGACAGCGGCGACCCGCATGTCGCCGCGCCTCGTACGAACCGTGATCTGATGGCCTGTGGCCTTCGATAGTCCGGTAGTTTCTGGTGTCATTCTTCAGCCCTCTCTATCTATGTTTGTTATTGGCACGGACGAATGCATTCACATTCGACCGCGCGATTGATGCCACCACTCATGATGATCCAGATGTCGTAGCAGTCTTGCCCGTCTGCGTTCGCGGCGATAGTGATCAATCACCATGAGCAGTGCGATGCTGAGGGCGGAGCCCCCGATGACCAGGCCCATCCAGGTTTCACTCATGACACGTTCCTCTCATGGAAGCACAGGGGTGTTGCGTAATGGTTCACGCTGGTTCGTACTGTTCGCTTCTCCAAGGCCGCCTATGCCGCCGGTTACTACTACGATTCGTTTCGTCATGCTTCCATCCGTGATCGTCACGTCTGCGAGAGGTCGCCAATACCCGATGGGCGTCTCGAATAACCCGCCATTGCTTCGCCACAACGCGTTGCCGCCTCCAGCGTGATGCGAGGAACGGTTTCAGCATTGATTGAACTGCGCGGTTTTTTACAGCTTGTGGTATTGCGCGAATGGAGCCGGGTGGCCAGCGAGCGCGATATGCCGCGCCGGCGCACTGCTCAAAGATGCCAGGTGCCCCGAATGGTGCCTTCCGTCCGGTCGTTCAGGCCGGCGAGCGAAAAGCATTTCGACACATTCGTTCGGCAGAATTTCAGCGAAACTTCGGACGAAAGGTCGTTCATTCATGCTCCTGAATTGATGGCCGAAATAAGGCGTTCCGGATGGTCCGGAGCGCGAGGTGTTATTAGTAAGACTAAACAAACACTGCAAGCCAGTTCGGCATGTTTGCACTTCTCGCCGCCGGTATTCAACAGTCGAAAGCCGGTCGTCTATCGCCATGAAACGAGACGACAGCCGATTTAGAGGGTTCATTCTAGCGTCGAATTGTTAAATTTTGACTGCCAAAACCTAGGTAAATACCCTTACTTTCAAGCTCCATCGCGAAGGGCGAACGGCGCGCGAACACGGCTCGCGCGCGAGCGTAAGATGGAAGCGATCGATTGATGAGTTTCAAGGAGGCGCCATGAAGGCGGTGTGCCCGCTGCACGGGCCAACGACCATCGTCGGCACGAACGCGTACGGTTTTCCGGTGTATGCGTGTTGCCGCGACGACGTTCCTTACGTCACGCCGCCGGACGCCTGTACGCGTGAACCGACGCGGCGCGGACACGAATCGAGGCCGCAGCCGCGGCAACCTTCCGCAAACAAGGAACCACGCTGAGGTTGGCGGTCACTGTCATTCCTGCAACGAGTTGCAGTCGATCAGCGCATGCACGAGGCGCCAGCCGTTCCAGTCGCAAAAGTCGAGCAGCATGGTGCCGCACGGCTGCAAGCGAGCCGCGAGCCGCTCGGCAAGCTGCTCGTGAATACCGCGATGCTGTGTATCGCCAAATGCCACGACCGCCGGCGGTGCCGCCATCCCCGTGCCGCTGCAGAAGTTGATGACCCAACGCGCGCCGCCCGCATCGGCGGCGAGATCCAGCAGCGAATCGATCGCGCGCCATTTGTGCGGGATCGATGCCGGCACCGGCACGC
Organism: Paraburkholderia sprentiae WSM5005; assembly: GCF_001865575.2. Classification (NCBI taxonomy): domain Bacteria; kingdom Pseudomonadati; phylum Pseudomonadota; class Betaproteobacteria; order Burkholderiales; family Burkholderiaceae; genus Paraburkholderia; species Paraburkholderia sprentiae. Next base: position 708,026 of record NZ_CP017563.2, on the reverse strand, counting down.
GAAACTGGTCCTGGATGCTGAACGGCGTCGCCACGTGGTCGATATCGAACGTCGCGTTATCGGGCCAGTCCGTCAGATCGATGCCGAGCGGCTCGTCGCTCGCGAAGCGCCGCAGTAGCACGATGCCCCCACGTACCGCCTTCAGCCGCGGCAGTTCGGAAGCAAGGTGCCAGCGCACGTCTGTGTGTCGTTCCACATACCATGCGAAGGTCGCGGCGAACGTGCGGGTGCAGTCAAGCGCGGGCCATTCGTCCTTGACGGACATGACGATGCATTCGCTGGGGTGACCTGCGAGAAACTGGCCGCAGGTCCGCGCCACATCGTCGAAACTCAGGCCGAGCGCGATGCCGCCGTGATGAATCGCCAAGCGATCGCGCTCGTGGCGGCAGCGGATGTCGAGGACCCGGATGCCTTGGTGCAACTGAGCGTCGAGCGTGGCCCGTTGCGTGCGCGCGAGCCGGTCATCGACCGTATACGCGCAGGTGTCGTGGCTGCCCGGCAACGTCAGTGCGGACAACGATCGGCTGCCATCGATGGCCGACATCCAGTCGGCCGGTGAAGCGGTGAGATCGGTCAGGGCAGCGCGCAAGAAAACCTCTGGATAGGCAAAGCACATGCCGCAACGGCGACATGCAGTGAGAGTCCGCTACTTCAATCCGCCCGAGAAGCCCTGTAGCAGATAGCGCTGCACATAACCCGCGAGCAGCAGCGTCGGCACCGACGAAATCACCCCTGCGCTCATCAGTTCGCCCCAGTCGATGCCGTTCTCGGTGACGTAACCCGCCATCGCGAGCGGTAGTGTGAAATGACTCGGCGACGAGACGAATAACAGCGCCAGCAGAAACTCGTTCCACGCCATGATGAACACGAAGATAGCGGTGGCAACCAGCCCCGGTGCGCACAGCGGCATGACGATAAAGACGATGCGCTGCGCGAGATTCGCGCCGTCGAGCGCCGCGGCCTCCTCGAATTCGATCGGCACGTCGCGCACGAACGGCAGCAACATCCAGATCGCCATCGGCAACGCGTACAGTTGATACGCGAGTATCAGCCCGAGCAGCGAGTCGAGCAGATGCAGCCACTTGGCCAGCGAAAACAGCGGTACGGCCACCGTGATCGGCGGCATCAGCTTCAGTGCCAGCACGAGCATCAGGAACATCAGATCGAGTCGCGCCGGAAACGCAAGCCGCGCGAGGGCATAGGCGGCGGGAAAAGCCAGCGCGAGCGCGAGCAACGTGGCGCCTAGCGCGACCCACACCGAGTTCAGCACCGACTGCGCCATACCGCTTTCCCACACCGCCGCGAAATGCTCGATCGTGGGTGCGGAAGGCCACAACGCAAGCGGATGAGCGAGGCGTTCCAGCGTCGGCGTAAAGGCCGCGCCAGCCATCCAGACGCACGGCAGCAGCAGCACCGCCAGCGCCGCGACGCGCAACAGCGCTTGCACCGCGCCACCGGACGAGCGTCGCGCGAAAGCCGCCACGCGCGCGAGCGGCATCACCGGTCGCGCTTGACGGCCGATTTCCATATGTATCCCGAGACCAGCACCGCGCACGTGAGCAGCATCAGTACCGAAGCCGCGCTGGCAAGTCCAACGTTGAAGAACCGGAAGCCCGTGTCATAGATGTAGGTCGACAGCGTCTGCGTGGCATTGCCTGGACCGCCGCCCGTCAATGCGTACACCTTGTCGAACAGCTTGAAGGTGTCGATCGAGCGCAGCAGCATGGCCAGTGCGACGTGCGGTGCAACGAGCGGCAGCGTGATGTAGCGCAGGCACTGCCATTCGTTCGCGCCGTCGGTGCGCGCCGCCTCGGCGATTTCAGGCGGAACCGACTGTAGCCCCGCGAGAATGACGAGGAATGCCATCGGCGTCCATTGCCAGACGTCGACCAGCATCAGCGACCAGAGCGCGAGGTGCGGATCGGCTAACCACGGCACCCGCGGCAGACCTGCGGCCACGAGCAGCGCATTCAGGAACCCGCGGTAGTTGAGCCAGTTGCGCCAGATCGCGGAGCACACGAGCGTAGAGAGCATCATCGGCAGGACGGCGAGCGGCAACGCGATGCGCCGGCCCGGAAAGGCTCGGACGAACAGCAGCGCGAGCGCGAGTCCGAACAGGACTTCAGCGAGCGAGGCCACGATCATGAACTGGATCGTATTGACGAAACTCGTGCCGAACTCGCCGTCCGCAATGACCGATCGATAGTTGGCGATCCCGATGAACGAGCGATGCCCCGACGCGTAATCCACCGAGAAAAACGAATCGATCAGCACGCGCGCCATCGGGTAGAGCGCCAGTACGCCGAGCACGAGCGCGGCTGGACTCATCAGGATGAGCAGCGGCAGGTAACGTCGCAACCGGCTCATCGCCTTGTTCCCGCACTTGCCTGCGTTGCCACTGCCGCTATCACTGCAATGCGGCGTTGGCCTGGGCGATCTTCTGCGCGGCCTGATGCAAGACTGCGTCGGGCGCGGCCTGCCCCGTCAGAGCGAGTTGCAACGCGTCGCCGAGAATCGCCTCGATCTGCTGCCAGTCTTTCACACGGGGCCGCGCACGGCCCGCTTCGAGCGCCTTGAGCTGATCCGGATACCAGCGATATTGCTTGACGAGGGTCGGATTGGCGAAGACGCTCTTGCGCGTCGGCGGAATGCCGAGCACGGCCAATTGCGTTTGGGTCGTCGACGAGGTCAGATAGGCGAGGAAATCCGCTGCCAGTTTCGCATGGGCTGCATCTTTCGCAATGCCCATCTGCCAGATGCCGAGCATCGGCGCCGGCCCCTTGATCTCTCCGGGCGGAGCTTGCAGCGCGATCTGGCCGACGACGCGCGACTTCGCCGGATCGTCGAGCGCGGGCAGCCAGGCGGGCCACACTTCGATGGCCTGCGCGGCCGTGCCGCTCTGCAATGCGTCGCGCACTTCGCCGGCGCCGTACACGTCGACGTCCGCCGGCGCCCACTTCTTGAGAGCGAGGAGCATCTTCAGCGCGGCGAGCGCTTGCGGCGAATCGATCGTGACCTTGCCGTTCGTGTCGATGATGTCTCCGCCATAGGCCCAAAGGATCGGCAGAAAACCGGTGACGACCGGGTTGCCCTTCACGCCGCGAAACACGACAGCCGAAACGTCCTTGTCGGCGGTACCGATGGTCTGCGCGATCTTTAGCACGTCGTCCCAGTTGCGCGGCGGCTGCAGGCCGCGACTCGCCAGCAGATCCTTGCGATAAGCGAACATTTCGACGTTGCCGACGATCGGCATCGCGTACAAGGTGCCCGTCGACGCGCGTCCCAGCGCGACCGTGGAAGTCACCATGTCCGCGTCCGCGAGCGTGGCGGGCAGCGGCTGAAGCCATCCGTTGGCGATGAATTCGGGGGTCCAGGTGTCGTCCATCATCACCAGGTCATAGGCACGCGTGTTCTCGCGTAACGAGAGCTTCAGCTTCTGATAGAGGTCGTTGTTCGGCAGCTTCAGCAACTCGATATCGACGCCCGGGTGCTGCTTCTTGTAGCCGTCCACCGCCAGCGCAAGTCCGCGGCCGTAGATGTCGTCCCGGCCCGCGATCACGAGATCCGCGGCATGCGCGCCAAGTGCGGCGATGGACAGGGAAGCCGCGACGCAAGCCGCGCGCAGGCAAGCGAACAGGGTCGTCCGCTGGATCATTGAAGCCATGGCTCTTGAATTCCTGTTGGGAAAAGGCGTATGCGTACGATGAGTCCAGAGCAACCCACCCCGCTTTATTTCATCGCGCGCAGCGTCGCGAAAATAGATGCCAGATTGCGGCAGCGGGAATTGCAGCAACCTATCATGACGTACATGTGTCAGCAAGCAGGGTTGCCGCGTAGTGTTCGACCCGCACGCAGGCACGCTTCGCCATCGCAGAGCCTGCGCTGACACTCATCCGGAACTGAGCATCGAGGTGCGAAACGAGGACTGTCTGCGCTGTGAAACGTTTGGCCGTGAAAGCGGGTCACGAAATCAGTAGGGACCCGCTCATCGTTTGTACCGATTGAGCGCCCGAGGGCCGGTGAATATTGTTGTGTGCGCATTCTTCAAATGCTGCAATGTGGCGGGATGATGTTGCTCAACGATCATTCGAATCGGAGACGCATGATGTCCAGTAACAGCGTGTGGCGAAACCTTCATTGCGTCGTCGCGACGGGGATGGTAGCGGCGGGGCTAAGTCTGGCGGCTGGCGCTCAGGCGGCCGCCGAGCCGATCAAGATCGGCGTGATCAGCGAAGAATCCTCGGTGGCGGGCGCCTCGATCAGCAAGGCGGCGCAACTTGCCGCGGACCAGATCAACGCCAGCGGCGGCGTCAATGGCCGGCCCATCCAGATCGTCGCGTACGACGACCATTCGTCGGCTTCGGACGGCGTGCGCGCGTTCCAGCGCGCAGCGACCCAGGACAAGGTGGTCGCTGTGATCGGCAGCTATATCAGCGAAGTGGCGCTCGCCATGGAACCATGGTCGGGGCGCCTGAAGATGCCCTTCATCACACCCGGCGCGGCGAGCAACGACATTTCGAAGCACGTCCACGACGACTACGACCATTACAAGTACACGTTCCATGGCTGGATGACGTCGGCGTTCATCGCGCAGTCGATCTGCGACTTCTCGCACGACGTGCTCGTCGGCCAGTTCAAGATGAAGACCACGGTCGTTATGAGCGAGGATGCCGCGTGGACCAAGCCGCTCGACGAACGCTACCTGGAATGCCTGCCCAAAGCCGGACTCCAGGTGCTCGATCACATCCGCTTCAATCCTGATACGTCCGACTTCACGCCGATCTTTAACCAGATCGAGGCGAAGCACCCCGATACGATTACCACCGGCATCAGCCACGTTGGGGTGCAGCCGACGGTGCAATGGCACGATCAGCAAGTACCGATTCCGATGTCGGGCCAAAGCTCGCAGGCCACGACCACGAGCTTCTGGAAGGACACGAATGGCGCGACGGAAGGCGTGATCACGGCCTCGGCCGCGGCGCCGGGCGTGGCGATCACGCCGAAAACCATACCTTTCACGGATGAGTACCAGAAGAAATTCGGCGTCTCTCCAGCGTATTGCGGCTTCACGAGCTACGACCTCGTCTACATCATCGCGGACGCGATCAAGCGCAACAAGGGCTCGACCGATCCGGACCAGATGGTCGACGCGCTCGAAAAAACCGACTACGTGGGCACGATCGGACGCTGGCAGTTCTATGGCAAAAGCGATCAGTTCACGCACGCGCTGAAGTACGGGCCAGGCTATATCACCGGCATCAACCTGCAATGGCAGAACGGCAAGCAGGTCGCGCTCTGGCCCAAGTCGATTGCCAACGGCACGGTCAAATTCCCGAGCTTCATCAAGGTGCAGCAGGCAAGCGCGAACTAGCCGCGCGACGATCGCGATCACGATGGAGGCTGCTTCGGTCTGTCCGGACCTGCGCGTCACGAAGGCCCGGACAGCGCACGCATCGATACGCTAACCAGCATGAAGGGCCGGGCATGTTGCTACTGCAAATTCTCGTCGACGGCTTTGCAATCAGTTCCCTCTACGCGCTGGGGGCGATCGGTTTCACCTTGATCTTCGGCGTCTCGGGCATCTTGAACCTGGCGCACGGCGGCGTGATGCTGGTCGCGGCGTTGATGGGCTGGATGCTCGCGGGCGAGGCGGGACTCGGCACGTATCTCGGCACGCTGCTCGGCGTGTTGGCGGGTCTCGTGACGGCCTTCGTCACCTACCTGATGGTGGTGCGGCCGATTCAACGCTCGGCCGCCATTCCCGGCGAAGAGAAGGAAATCTTCGTGCTGACCGGCACCCTGCTGTGGGGCATCATGATCCAGCAGGGCATGGCTTGGCTCTTCACCGACAACCCGGTGACGATGCGCCCGCTCATCAGCGGTGTGGCGATGGTGGGCAGCGTGCGTGTGCCGTTCAACGAAATCATGATCGCCGTGGTCTGTTGGGCGGTGATCGGCCTGTTGTGGCTGTTCGTGAACCGCACGCGTTCAGGCAAGGCGCTGCTCGCGGCGTCGATGAATCCGCGCGGTCTCACGCTGCTCGGCTTCGAACTGTCGCGCATCTATCTTCTCGCATGGAGCATCTATGGCGTGCTGGCCGGCATTGCGGGCGTGCTGCTCGCTTCGTTCCTCGGCGTGAGTACGAACAATGCGGGGCAGCTCACGGCCAGCGCGTTTTCGATTGTCGTGCTGGGGGGACTCGGCAGCGTGTCGGGCTCATTGATGGCCGCGTATGTCGTGGGTTATCTGGAGACCATCACGGCCTATCTGATTGCGCCGACCCTGCGGCCACTGCCCGCGCTGCTCCTGCTGGTGCTGGTGGTGTATGTGCGGCCTCAGGGTTTCCTCGGGCGGCGCTAACAGTGCGAATGGAGCGTATCCCCATGTCCGTTCTTCTCCGTTCGCGCCGCGCATGGATCGCCGTCGCGCTCGTCGTGATGGCGGCAACGTTGCCGTGGTGGCTTTCGGGCTACATCCTCGGCGTGCTCACGGTGGCGTACTACTTCGGCGTGTTCGCGATGTCGTGGGACCTGTTGTTCGGTTTTGCCGGCGAGGTCAACTTCGGCCCGACCTTCCTGATCGGCCTCGGCGCCTATGCGGCTGCGATCCTCGACGCCCGATTTGGCCTGCCGATCCCCGTTTGCGTGATCGCGGGCGGCGGCGTCGCGCTGCTGGGCGGCCTGTTGCTCGCGGTGCCCGCACTGCGGCTGCGCGGTCCTTACTTCGGGCTCGTCACACTCGTGGCCGTACTGCTGCTGCAGAACGCCATCGTGATCTTCGCGGGCGTGACGGGCGGCGAGATCGGCATGATGGTGCCGGACGTGATGTCGGTCGATGCGAACCATAACTACTGGATCGCGCTCGCGTTCCTGATCGTTTGCGCGATCCTGCTGTTCGGCCTGTCGCGCTCGGCAGTCGGTCTGATTCTGCAGGCAAGCGGCCAGGACGCGACCGGCGCACAGGCGCTCGGCTTCAATGTGACGCGCCACAAGCTCGTGGCCTTTTGCGTCAGCGCCGTTTTCTCGGGCGTGGCCGGCGCGATGCTGGTGTTCTACCAGGGCACGGCCTCGGTGAGCACGGTCGTGGATCTGAGCGTAGGCGTACAGATCATCATCGCGGCCGTGCTAGGCGGACGCCGCACGATCCTCGGCGCGGTGCTCGGATCGATCTTCCTGATCGTCGCCGGCGAATTCCTGCGCCCGCTCGGCCAGCTCAACACGTTCGTCGTCGCGGCGGTCGCGCTCGCTGCGTTGCTGTTCTTTCCAGACGGCCTGCTGGGCAATCTGCTGCGTGCGAGGGAGCGCCAATGAACGAGTCGCCGCTGCTGTCCGTACGAGGGCTGACCAAGCGCTTCGGCGGTCTCGTCGCCGTCAAGGATATCGGCTTCGACATCCGGCCCGGCGAGATTCTTGGCCTGATCGGACCCAACGGCTCGGGCAAGTCCACGGTCATGAAGCTGATCATGGGCATCGAGCGGCCCAATGCGGGGTCGGTCAAGGTGAATGGCGTGGAGATGGCGGGCTGGGCGCCGCACCGCATCGCGCGCGCGGGCGTAGGCATCGTGTTCCAGCATTCGCGGCCGCTTCATCGGCAGACGGTGCTGGAACACATCAAGCTCGCGCTGCTACCGGATTCGCTGGTCAAGCTGGCCGCCGAACCGCACGTGCACCAGCGCGCCCAGGAAATCGCCGCGCGCGTGGGCCTTGCCGCCGTCATGCATCGGCATCCTGCGACGCTGCCGTTTGCGGACCTGCGCCGCATGGAGATGGCGAAAGCCATTGCGCGCGACCCGCAGGTCGTGCTGGTGGACGAGCCGTTCGCGGGATTGACGGTGGCGGAATCGGAGGCATTTTCCGAGCTGATTCGCGGCTTTCGCGCCGAAGGCCGCGCGGTGCTGCTCGTCGACCACAACGTCAAAAGTCTCTCCGCGCTCGCCGACCGCGTGCTCGCGATGTACCTTGGCGAGCATGTCGCCGAGGGTACCGCCGAAGAAGTGATGCGCAACGAGACGGTGCGTCGGGTCTATCTGGGCGGCAAGCTGGAGCTGCGCCAACGCACCGGAGCCGCGGGCGATGCGAAGCCCACGATCCTCGAGGTGGCCGGGCTGCGTGTGCTATACGACAAGGCATGCGCACTCGATGACGTCAGTCTGCACGTGCGCGAGGGCGAATTCGTCTCGATCGTCGGGCTCAACGGCGCGGGCAAGACGACGCTTTTCAACGCGCTGTCGGGCCTCGTGCGGTACCAGGGGACGATTCGCTTTGACGGGCGCGATCTGCGCGGTATGAGCGGTGCGGCCATCTCGCGCGCCGGCCTCGTGCAATGCCCGGAAACGCGCGAGCTATTCGGCGACATGACGGTGCTCGAGAATCTCGAACTCGGCGCCTATCATCTTGCCGATACGGTGCGCGCGAAACAGCTGTCGTGGCTATTCGATCTCTTTCCGATTCTCCAGTCGCGCCAAGGCCAAACGGCGCGCACGCTTTCCGGCGGCGAGCAGCAAATGCTCGCGATCGCGCGTGCGCTGATGGCGCAGCCGAAGCTCCTGATTCTCGACGAGCCGACACTCGGGCTCGCGCCCGTCATTCTCGAGCAATTGTCGAAAGCACTGGAGTCGCTGCAGAAGTCGACGCCCATTACCGTGGTGCTGGGCGAGCAGAACGTGAGGTTCGCACTGCCGCATGCTGACCGCGTCTATGTGCTCGAACATGCGCGCATCATCTGGGAGGGCAGTGCTTCGCGCTTCGAGGCGGAGATGGGGCGCGGCTTCCTTGAAGTGGTGCCTAACAATGGGTCCGGCGCCACGACGTCCGGCGACGCGCGGACTCAAGGACAGCAGCGGCGGGCGAGCTTCTAGTTCGCGTCACCGTCCCGCATCAGGACATGGACGCAAAGCGAAATCGGCCAGCCGCCTTCGTCAACAGACCCGTCTGCTCCGTTAGCGATGCGGCCGCGGCGGCGGCCTGTTCCACCAGTGCGGCATTTTGCTGAGACATGTGGTCCATCTGCGTAATCGCGCGATTGATCTCCTCGATGCCATCGCTCTGTTCGGCCGAAGCCGTCGCGATGTCGCTCATGATCGACGTGACGCGGCTGACGGCCGTCTGTACTTCGCCCATGGCCTCGCCGGCTCGACCAACCAGGCGCGAACCGTCCGCGACTCGGGCTGTCGACGCGTCGATCAGCTCCTTGATTTCCTTTGCCGCTGTCGCTGAGCGCTGGGCCAGATTGCGTACTTCGCCAGCGACGACGGCAAAGCCACGTCCTTCCTCTCCGGCGCGCGCGGCCTCGACAGCCGCATTCAACGCAAGAATGTTGGTCTGAAAGGCGATGCCTTCGATCACGCCGATGATCTCGCCCATCCTCTTCGCGCCGTCGTGGATGTCGCTCATCGCGGCGATGACCTGACGCACCACGTCCGCGCCCGCGCCGGCTGTCGCCTTCGTCGCGTCTGCCAGCTCGCGCGCTTCACGCGCGTGCGCCGCGTTCTCCGTGACGGCATTGGTGAGTTGTTCCATGCTCGCCGCCGTTTCCTCGATCGACGCCGCCTGCGTCTCGGTGCGCGACGACAGGTCCGCGTTGCCGGCCGAGATCTGCTGGGTCGCGGACGCGATCGACTCGCTTCCGTGTGCGATCTGTTCAATCATCGTGCCGATGTCTTTCTGCATCTGCCCGACGCTTTTGACGAGCCGACCCATTTCGTCAGCACTGTCGAAGCGCAATTCCTGCGACATGTCACCCTGAGCGAGTCGCTCGACATGGCGCACCGTCATATCGATCGGGCGCGCGATGGCGCGAAGCAGCGTGAAGCCGCATGTGAGGCAGGTCAGAAGACCGACGGCGATCGCGATTCCGGTAGTGGTCACGAGGATGTCGTAGCGGTCCTGCGCCGTCGCGTAACGTGCGTTGCCCTGCTCGTTGCGAAACTTGTCCAGATCGGCGGCTTTCTGCGTGAGCGCCGCCGACAGCGGTGGCATCACGACCATCGCATCGTGGTCGGCGGCTTCATGATCGCCACGACTCATCGCATCCATCATCGGTTCCAGTGCGCCGCGCAGCATTGCTTCGCGGGCGTCGGCCACAGCCTTCGACAAGGCCGCCTCTTCGTCGGAGACGGGCAGTGCGCGGTACGCTTTCCAGGCCTTGTCAGAGACCGCGAGATAGTTGCGTGCCTTGTCAATCAATGCGGCTCTGTCCGGTGCTTCCGGGTGCAGCAGCACGCGGTCGAGCGTGGTGCGCACTATCGTCAGGTTCAGGTTGGACTTGCCGAGCGCGGTCGCGGCAGCCACGTCGTTCGTGTACGCCTGCGCAACAGCATGGTTCGAACCACGCATGCCGACGATGCCCAGCGCGCCAGTCACCGTCAGCAGGAACCCGAGCAATGTGAGTGCGGCGAGAAGACGGAACTTGATGGTGAGTTTCATGCCGAATCCGGTAGAGTGAGATGCCGTTGTATTAACGGCATCTCGCGCGAAAAGTGCAGTGCTATCGATGAATCGGCTAGTGCGCGCTGGAACGCACGGCCGATTCGGTCGTCGATGTCGACGTGACTGCCGGTTGCGCGGCAGCGCCAGGCGTGCGGAAGTGAGCCGTGTTCTCGCGATTCAGCACCGCGCGCGCCATGTCTTTATCAAGTTCCCCTTCCCAGCGAGCGACGACGACCGTCGCAACGCCATTGCCAATCAGGTTCGTGACTGCACGCGCCTCGTTGAGAAAGCGATCGACGCCGAGCAGCAGCACGAGGCCTTCCACGGGGATCGTGTGCATCGAGGCTAGCGTCGCCGCCAGCGCAACGAATCCCGCCCCGGCGACGCCGGCGGAACCCTTCGATGTGAGCAGCAGCACGCCGAGCACAAGCAACTGGTCCCAGATGCTCAGGTGGACGTTCATCGCCTGAGCGATGAACAAGGCCGCCATCGTCAGATAAATCGCCGTTCCATCGGCATTGAACGTGTAGCCGGTGGGCAACACCATCCCGACGACGGGGCGAGAACAGCCCATCGCTTCCATCTTGATCAGCATCTGCGGCAACACTGCTTCCGTCGACGCTGTGCCAAGCGTAATCAGAATCTCGTCCCTGATGTAGCGGAGAAACTTCCACAGCGATAGCCCGCACATTTTCATCACGAGGCCAAGCACGACGAACACGAAGAAGAACGAAGTCAGGTACAGACAAAGCATCAACTCGCCGAACGATGCCAACGTACCGATGCCGTATTTGCCAATCGTGAAGGCCATGCCCCCGAACGCGCCGATCGGAGCAACGTACATCACGATCCGCACGACGCCGAACATCCCTTGAAGGAACATGTCGAGCATGTCGACGAATGGCGCGGCACGCGGTCCGAGCTTGGCCAGCGAGATGGCGAGCAGGACTGAAAAGAAAATGATGGGAAGCATCTCGCCTTTGGCGAACGCCCCGACGATGCTATTCGGAACGATGCTCATCAAGAAGTCGAGCATGCCGTGTTGCTGCGCCGCGTGCGTATAGGTCGAAATCGCAGCGGCATCGATTTGCGAAGGATCGATGTTCATTCCGCTGCCAGGTTTGATGACATTCACGACCACCATGCCCGCTATCAGCGCGATCGTCGATGCCAGTTCGAAATACAAAAGTGCTTTCACGCCTACCCGGCCCGCTTGATGGAGGTCGTTCATGCGCGCAATGCCAACCACGACCGACGCGAAGATGATCGGTGCAAGCAGCATCCGGATCAGCCTGATGAACAGGTCGCCCAGCGGCTTCATCTGTGAGGCGAGCGCGGGGTAGAAGTGGCCCAGCAGGACACCGGCCACGATCCCGATAAGGACCTGAACGTACAACTTGGAAAGTGTCCGTCTTGCTTTCGATACTGGCATGTCTTGTCTCCTGTGCGTGGCGTCTTCAAACGCAAAAATGCGGCCTTCCCGCGCAGGAGCGTGGGAAGGCCGCATGGCGCCGGCTTTGTTCCGTCTTGTTATGAACCATTCGACCGGAAATGTTGGTGGTGCCGTTGCAAACGGGCGTTATTCGGCCAGCTTGCGCATCTCGGCGATGAGGTCGGATTTGCCTTCGAAGCCGATGCCGGGCAGCTCGGGCATGGTGATATATCCGTTCTCGACGCGAACGCCGTCCGGGAAGCCACCGTATGGCTGGAACAGGTCCGGATACGATTCGTTGCCGCCAAGTCCGAGGCCCGCCGCGATGTTGAGCGACATCTGATGCCCACCGTGGGGAATACAACGGCTGCGCGACCAGCCGTGCTGATGCAGCATGTCGAGGGTTCGCAGATACTCGACGAGGCCGTAGCTCAACGCGCAATCGAATTGCAGCCAATCGCGATCGGGGCGCATACCGCCATAGCGGATCAGGTTGCGCGCATCCTGCATCGAGAACAGGTTTTCGCCGGTTGCCATCGGCTTGTCGTAGTAGTTGCGCAGCGTTGCCTGCAACTCGAAGTCGAGCGGGTCGCCCGCCTCTTCGTACCAGAACAGGTCGTACTGCGACAGGGCCTTCGCATACTGGATCGCCGTATCGAGATCGAAGCGGCCATTGGCATCGACCGCGAGCTTCTGGCCATCCTGCAGCACGCTCAGGATGGAGTCGATGCGTCGCAGGTCTTCGTCGAGTGAGGCGCCGCCGATTTTCTTTTTCACGACCGTGTAGCCGCGGTCGATGTAACTGCGCATCTCGTCCTTGAGCTTTTCGTGGTCCTGGCCCGGATAGTAGTAGCCACCCGCCGCGTAGACGAAGATCTTGCGCTGGGCCTGGCCATTGCCGTACCGGTCTGCGAGGAGCTGAAACAGCGGTTTCCCGGCGATTTTCGCCACTGCGTCCCAGACGGCCATGTCGATCGTGCCGATGGCGACGGACCGCTCACCGTGGCCACCGGGCTTCTCGTTGATGAACATCGTCGCCCATATCTTGTGGGGATCGAGGTTGTGGCCGGAGTCGTCGACGAGCGAGGCAGGCTCGGCCTCGAGCAGGCGCGGGATGAAACGCTCGCGCATCAGCTTGCCTTGGCCGTAACGCCCGTTCGAGTTGAAGCCGTAGCCGATCACCGGCTTGCCGTCGCGGATGACGTCCGTAACGACGGCGACAAGACTCAGGGTCATTTTGCTGAAGTCGATGTAGGCGTTCCGGATCGGGGAACTGATCGGAACGGTTTTTTCGCGGATTTCAACGATTCTCACGCCACTGTCTCCAGAGATTTGAACAGTTATCGAGCCACCTCGGCTTCAATGTGGTGCATAGCTTAGCCGCGAAAGAGCTTGCTAGAATTCACTTATGTTCACTACATATTTCACCAAAAGTGAGTACTGTCCCCGCATCCGACTTTGAATTTTTCATTCTCCTTGCAAAACTCAGGAGCATGTCCGGCGCCGCACGGGCGCTTGATCTCAGTCCGCCAGCGGCAACCAAGCGGCTGGGGATCATCGAGCAGCGGCTTGGCGCGCGTCTGGTCAACCGGACCACGCGTAGCGTCAGCCTGACGCCCGAGGGAGAGACTTATCTGCGCTATGCGTCCCAGATCGTCGGGCAGGTTCGCGAGATGGAGGAGGCCATATCCGGCGCCGGACGCGATCCGCACGGGCCGTTGCGCATCAATGCGACGCTAGGTTTTGGCAGGACGACCATTGCACCGCTCGTATCCGACTTCGCAAAGCGTTTTCCGAATGTCGAAGTTCAGTTCGAGGTGACGGACCGGCCGGTCGATCTCGTCGAAGGCGCCTTCGACATGGCGATACGCTTCGGCGAGCTACCCGACAGTCGCCTGAGCGCGAGGCGCATCATGAGCAATCGCCGTTTTCTTTGCGCGTCCCCGAAATATCTGGAACGTTTTGGGACTCCCGAGCGGGTAGAGGACTTGCATCGGCATCGCTGCATCATTCATCGGCAGAACGATGATGCTTATGGCGTGTGGCGCTACATCGTGAACGACCACATCGAGGCGATCAAGGTCAAAGGCGCGTTATCGAGCAACGATGGCGACATTGCGCTTCGGTGGGCGCTCGACGGTCATGGGATTCTGATTCGCTCTGAATGGGATCTGGCAAAGTATGTGCAGAGCGGGCGTCTTAGGCTGGTGCTGCCGAACACCGTGCTTCCTTCGGCGGACCTGTTCGTCTATTACCCCAGGCAGCGCAATCAGACGGCGCGGGCGCGAGCCTTCATCGATTTCCTCGTCGATCATTTCCAGGCGCCGTTCACACCGGTCGACACCGCCGTCGACATTCCGGAAAGGAAGAAGCGGGCCTCGCGAAAGTGACGTTCATGTCGCCAGGCGTCGCTGCGACTTGATCACAGGCGCATAGCCATTGATGGCAACAAGCGTTCGAGTACCCGAAGTTGCGCCGCGCGAAGCCGGTGCGTACCTCGATCTTTGCAGTCATCCTAGTTCGAACGAACTCACCCCGAACACGCGTTGTACGGGAACAGCCGGCGTGGCGCGAGTGTACATGCGCGCCGTTTCGAACACGCTAACCATGCCGTTGCGTTGAGCGAGCGCTACGGCCGCGGCGTTGATCTCCGGGACGTCCAATGTGATGACTTCGCCTGCGACGCTTGCGGCGAGTCCGTCGAACAGATCGTTCGCAATCCGTGCGTCGTCGGCAAACAGCGGGCCGATCTTGTAGCCGGTCCTGCAACGGCGCAGCACGCCGTACCCGCTGATCTGAGCGTTTCGCACATGCGCCAGAGCCAGCGCCTGTGGTTGCGCGATCCAGCCCGCGAGGAACCGGGAACGGGCGGTCGAAAAACACGCGCTGTCGTAGGCGACCAGTTGCGCGAAGGGTACAGCCCGCGCGTTCATCACATTTGCCGCCGACGCAGCTCGCACGACGCCCTGGAAGCGGATGTTGCGATACGCGAGCTGGAAGCCGGACTTTTGATAGTTCTGCTGTTGAGCAACGACACCGTCCAGGCCGATCGTACGATCGGCCAGATAGCGCATGGCGTGCTGCCAGGTGCGCCGACCGAAACCCATCGAGCGAAACGCCGGCTTGACGATGTAGAGGCCAATGAAACCGAAGCGCTCATCGTAGGCGACTGCCGAGATGCATGCTACCGGCTCCCCACGCCAGATACCGACGAAAAAGCCATTGGGGTCGGCGTTCCAGAAGCATTGCGCGTCGTGAAGGCCCGGGTTCCATCCCTCTGCCGCGGCCCATTCGATCGCCAGATCGACCTCGCTGGACGACATGTTGCGCACAAAGAAATCGCTACGATCATCCATGATGGGACTGTGCTCGGAAAGACGTCTACGCGGGTGTGAAGACGACGGCTCCATGCTCGGCAACTTGTGCGAAGGTCCGAACGAAGCGGTAAGCCTGTCCTTCAATGACCAATTCGTTGAGTCCCGACCGAGTGGCGTCCAGAAGGGCGCGGACCACGGTGTTGTGCATGGCCGCGCAGCTGATCCAGTCGGCATCTGGCTCGCCAGGATCACCGAGATAGACTTCATTGTTTTCGCGTTGAGAGAGCACCACAATCAGGCTCTTTCCTTTGTCTAGCGAAAGCTCCAGGTATGTCGAAAGCGTAGATGCCGCCGCTGTGGCTGCATCAAGCGGGTCGCGAGAGGAAGAGTTCATACGTGGCCTTGGTGGTCGTGCGTGGCATGAGGGTCGCAGGCAATACCCGCTGGATCCAAAGGTAACAAGACATAGCACACCAGCAAGATTATCAGTTTGGCAACTGCCCGGGCGCACCATCCAGAATGCGAAGCTTGTCGTCGATATCGGGAAGCGGGTGGCCAGCCGCGCGAAGCTCGGTCACAAGCCGATGCGCAGCCGCCCGACACTGCGCAAGCGTCTCATGCAGGCGAGGTTCGCCCCGCAGACCTGTCACCGCCTTTTCCACCTCGGAGGCGGGCTCACTGAGCAGGGCGGCAACGACCTCTTCTGGCGGAATCAGGGACCCGTGACTCAAAAGCTGAGCCGTCCAGTCGCATCCATACAGCATCGTCCGTCGCTCAGCCCGTTTCGCTTCTTCCTGCTCAAGGGTCGCGAGACCGTGCCGGTTTTTGTGAATCGAAGCGCGCCAGGTTGCGAGTATGTCCGCGCGCAACGCTGCAATTGCATCTGCGAGGGACGCGTTCTGTCCGCCTACGACGAGCCGGCGTTCATCGAGTCTGTCGACGTGGTCCCGGTATGTTTCGAGAAAGGACTGCCAGTTCAACGGCAATTCGGTCGTCTCGGAGAACGAGCGGCTAAGCTCATTGAGCTCGCTTCGGATGTCCTGAATGGCCTGAGCGTCGGCAAGCCGTGCCTCATAGACCTCGTGAGCGGTCACCATCTGGCGATGAAGGGCGAACAGCGGATTGTTGTGGCGGCGTTGCAGGTGTCGCTCGGCGGCGCCGGGATGAGCGCTCCATGTCCAGTGGGGCAGCGATTTCGCGTCGAAGTCGACCGCGTCTATCATGGGCCGGAACACCGCCAGCCCCTCCTCGGTTGCATGGCGAAAGCAGTCGGCCAGCTTGAAGTCATTGCCTTGCAGGTTGGCGCCTTCGATCCCAGCATAAGGAGAGTCCGGTGCGAGCCGGAGCAAGGCCGTAGCGAGGAAAAACTCCATCGGTAGCTCGACGGACAGACCCTCCAGTCGGAAGGTGCGCTGTTCGGCGGAAAGAGCCTCGACAGAATGCGCTAGCCGGTTGGCGAGATCGAGGAGCGAGTCGATCCGGTCGCCGGACGACGGTTGCATCGCGTCGGCGAGCAGGCACAAAGATTCACGCACCATTTTTGCCGCGATCGTGCCGTGCTTCTCGGCAAAAAGCCACAGCCAGAGGGCAAGCTGATATCCCCGGACTCCATTTCGGGCGAGCATGTCGACATCGGGCGCGAAGGTAATCCCGGGTGCGGCCCAGTTCGCGAACGGTGGCGAGTCGCTGCCGAGGTACATATCCAGAAGCTGCTTCAACGACTCATGCGTATTGCTCGGCCAGCTTCGCGTCTCGTCGTACCGCTTCTCGGTTTTCCACAGTTTCCAGGCCATCGTGAGCCTCGCAAGAGTGTGCGGGATACGCGTTGGTAACGATACTTGCACACTCGGTGGGGGGCGTAAACCGGCGCTTGACCTTGTTGACCCGAAGAACTTGCTGCGGCCCGAGGGGTTTAAAGCGGGTCAAAACGCGAAAGCGCCGCCCGGCCCGGACGGCTACCCGGTAATGAATGGAATTGCCGCGTGAAGGCGGCTCATGGTCGGTCGAGGTTTCGCTCACGCGCGGTTAGTACTAGGCTAGAAGCCAGGCCCGCGCCTACCGGCTGACGCGTGAACGATCGGCGTTCGCGTCGGCCCGTCTGCCACGTGTTTTCATCGGCGTTTTGCCGCAATGGAGCGAGGTCCATGATGCAATTGTCCGCCGTCAAGGTCGTCAAGCCCGAAGCGACCAACTTCATTCTCGGGCAGAGCCACTTCATCAAATCCGTCGAGGATATTCACGAGGCGATGGTCGGCGCGGTGCCCGGCATCAAATTCGGCCTCGCGTTTTGCGAGGCCTCCGGCAAGCGCCTCGTGCGGCGCTCAGGCACGGACGAAAGCCTCGTCGACATGGCATGCCAGAACGCAACCAACGTCGGCGCGGGCCATAGCTTTTTCGTGTTCCTGGGCGACGGCTTTTTCCCCGTCAACGTGCTGAACACGATCAAGGCGGTGCCCGAGGTCTGCCGCATCTTCTGCGCAACGGCGAATCCCGTCGAAGTGCTGATTGCTGAAACAGATCAGGGCCGTGGGATCGTCGGTGTGATAGATGGTTTCTCGCCGGTCGGCATCGAAAGCGCGGAAGACGTTCAATGGCGCAAGGACCTTTTGCGCACGATAGGGTACAAGCTGTAGCGGCTGCTTTCACTCACTGCACGCCTGCCGACGTTCTATGGAACAACAACGACGCCTCATTGCGGGCACGCTTTGGCCCGCCGTTGTGCGACAGACCGAACATGCACTGAGTCGCGGTGCGCTGCAACCGATCGACACGCAACAGTCCGTGATCGACAGCGGCGGCATCCGTTTTCTCGTGCGTCAGGTGTCGAGCCTCGCGCGCAAGGAGCAGCAGCGCGAGCAGGCGCGAAAGCTTCAGACGGAAAGGCGCCCTCAAGCGAACCCATTTCTTCCATACGACCCGGACCTGTTCGTCGCTGACATTTGCGACACGCATCTCGCATTGCTGAACAAGTTCAATGTGATCGACCATCATCTGCTGATCGTCACCCGCGAATTCGCACGGCAGGCAGCGCTGCTCGATCTTGCGGATTTCGAAGCGCTGCTCACGTGCATGGCCGAATTCGACGGCATCGGTTTTTACAACGCCGGCGCGGAGGCGGGCGCGAGCCAGCCGCACAAGCATCTGCAGATCGTGCCGTTGCCGCTCGGGGAAACCGGGCTGCCCGTGCCGATCGAGCCCTTGCTCGATGCGGAGAAACGCATGCCGGAGCTGCCGTTTCGGCATGCGTTCGCGCGCTTCGACGCGGACGAATTGACTCGCGCGGATGCGGCGACGCGGGTGCTTTCCCGATATCGCACGCTGCTCGAAGCGGCGGCTATAGGCGCGGTCGAAATCGACGGTGCATGGTGCCACGCGACACCATATAACCTGCTCGTCACGCGCCGCTGGATGCTGCTCGTGCCCCGATCGCGAGAGCGTGTCGAAGGGGTGTCGGTGAATGCGCTCGGCTTTGCCGGTTCGTTCTTCGTGCGTGACGCGGCTCAGCTGGATGTCATCGAAAGGCTCGGCCCGATGACGGTATTGGAACGCGTCGCGCTACCTGCGAATACTTAGCGCCGCCGCGCCTGTGGAAGTCCGGCAACGTCCCGATGCGATCCGGCGATGTTTCAACCGAAACCGCGGGGAGCGAGGCGGCAGCGCAGCCCCGCCCGATATCCGGCCCAGGCCGGTGCGATCAGCAGCCCGTCTGCTTCACGCGCTCGACCGCGAGGCCGAACAGCGGACGCAGCTTCGTGCCGATCACGTTGCCGGAAAATGCCGCGACGAGCCACAGCCAGCCGTGCACGCTGCCCGACACGATGCCGCTGAAATACGCGCCGATATTGCAGCCGTACGCGAGGCGTGCGCCATAGCCGAGAATCAGTCCGCCGATGATCGCCGCGATCAGCGAGCGCGGCGGCAGACGCCACACCGGCGCGAAGCGGCCGGCGAGCGAAGCGGCAACCATCGCGCCGATCACGATGCCGATGTCCATCACCGACTTCGCGTCGTGGCTGATTGGCGCGGCGAGGGCGGCCGCGTTCGGGCCGCTGCTCCACACATGCCAGCTCGCGACGTCGATGCCCATCGCGGAGAACGCCTTGGCGCCCCACAGCGCGAACGCCGACGTAATGCCCCACGGATGGCCCGACAGCGCGAGCGTCACGAAGTTGAGGATCGCGAGCGCGACGCCGCCGGCGAGGAGCGGCCACGGGCCATGCAGCCACGGCGATGCGTTCGGTGCGCGATCCACGTCGCTGACGAGACGGCCGTGACGGCGCTTTTCGATCAGCATCGTCAGCGCGGCGATCGACGCGAACACCACGAGGTTCAGCGCGATCGCCGGGCCGACGCCGAGCGTCTGCACGAGCGAGATCGGCGGCAGATGCGGCAGCGCGGACCAGAACGGCATGTGCGCGGTGCCGACCACCGAGCCGACGATGAAGGCGATCAGCGTGACGATCATCCGCGTGCTGCCGCCGCCGACCGTGTACAGCGTGCCGGACGCGCAGCCGCCGCCGAGCTGCATGCCAATGCCGAACATGAACGCGCCGATCAGCACCGACGTGCCGACGGGCGACACTTCGCCGACCACCGGATGACCGAACAAGGTGCCGGCGGAAAGCGCTGGAAAGAACAGCAGCACGCCGACCGCGAGCATCAGCATCTGCGCGCGCAGGCCAGCACCGCGGCCGTCGGCGATGAACACGCGCCATGCGGACGTGAAGCCGAACGCGGCGTGATAGAGCGTGACGCCGAGCAGCGCGCCGAGGACGTACAGCGCGGCCTGTGTGACGCTGACGGTCTGCGCGAGATAAATGGCGCCCAGCACGACGAGCGCGAGCGCGACGGCGAGCGGCTTCGGATTGATGTTGACGAGACGGCGGGGGGCGCCGAAGGAGGTGGAAAGATCGGACATGATGAGCGGGGCGGACGCGCTTGTCGCGCGAGCTCGGCACGCCTGTGAGACGGCGGTCGCCGCGCGGGAGAAGGACCGCGAAAGATCGTTAGGGAAAGCTCGCGAGTATACCGAAATGCTGCATCGCCGCAGGCGCCTGCCAAGCACCGCGCTCCTTGCAGACGACTCTGGCGCGCGCCGTGCAGTTAGCCTGCAAGGCCTGCTGCATGGGGCTTTGCGGGAATCGACACCGGCTGAGGTGGGACACTTAATAACCCTTCGTAATAGCGATATTTCAAATCTGCATTGAAATCGTTATCAGGCCTCGTTATCGAGTGTTTTCAGCTTCACCCAGCATGGTTCGACGACATGACGGCGCGCCGCAATGACACCGGTACTGGGCGCGAACGTCGTCGGTGACCGCGCCGTCCACTGTCAGACCGTAATTGATGAAAAGCTCGTCTCCCGGTGCGATCGTGACGAGCGCATGAATGAACACCCGGTCGCCCATTTCGATGGCCTCGCAGTTGGGCGCGCACGCATGGTTCAGAAAACGGGCGCTGTTGCCACCACGGCTGCCGTCGATCACCCGTCCATCGGACAGTCCAAACACGAACGTGTGGCCGGCCTCGACTCGCTGACGGGCGGCGGCGCGCCGCCAGCTGGTTACTTCCCCCTTGTATTCGATGACCCGTTCGCCCGCGGCGATCGGCTGCAGCGCGAACAATCCCATGCCATGCACAGGTGAGCGGCGTGCGCTGATGCGTCGTAATCGCATAGTGTCGGTTCCTTCGCGACCCTCGGTCGTTGCATGTGGTTTATCGGCGATGCGAAGCATATCGCCGCGCTGTCAGACTGGCAACGGTAGGGCGCGGCAAGCCGGCGTCGCGACCGGTTCAGGCAAACAAGCGGCTCGCCGCCGCCGCGCGCTTGCGCAACGCGTTCATGCAAGCGAACAGCGCAACGGCGAACACCATCAGCAGCGTGGCCACGGCAAGGATCGACGGGTCGATCTGGTCACGGATGCCGCTCCACATTTGCCGCGGCACGGTGCGCTGCTCGGGGCCGCCAATGAACAGAATGACGATCACTTCGTCGAACGATGTCGCGAATGCGAACACACTGCCGGTTGCGACGGCGGGCGTGATCAGCGGGAGCGTGACGCGACGAAATGCGACCCACGGCTGCGCGCCCAAACCCGACGCCGCGCGAAGCAGACTTTGATCGAACGACAGCAGGGAAGCCGTCACGGTGATCACCACGAAGGGCGTACCGAGTGCCGCATGCGCAAGCACGACGCCGACATACGAATTCACCAGCCCGAGCGGCGAAAAGACCAGATAAAAACCTGCCGCGACCACCACGATAGGCACGATCATCGGCGACACGATGATGGGCATGATGATCGAGCGGTAAGGAAACTGCGCGCGGCTCAAGCCGAGCGCGGCAAGCGTGCCGAGCACCGTCGCGATCAGCGTCGCGGCCGCGCCGATGCCGATGCTATTCGCAAACGCGCGTTGCCAGTCCGGCGAACTCAGCGCCTGCGCGTACCAGCGCAGCGAGAAGCCCTGCATCGGGTACGAGAAGAACGAGCCGGAATTGAACGACAGCGGCACGATCGCGAGAATCGGCGCGACGAGGAAAAAGAACACGAGTGCGCAATGCACGCGCAATCCCGCATCCGCGATACGTTCCGACAGTAACCGGGTTCGTCCGTCTTTCATCTGAGTCTGCCTGTTGATCAACTACACGAATGAGCGTCAGTGGCGCGGCGCATTAGCCGAAGCGCAGGCGGTCGATACCCACCAGCCGGTTGAAGATGAAATAGAACACCGCTGTGAATACGATCAGATAGCACGACAGTGCACCCGCCAGTCCCCAGTTGAGCTGATCGTTGGTTTGCGACGCGATCAGCTGGCTGATCATCTCGTCACCGGCACCGCCTAGCAGCGCCGGGGTGATGTAATAACCGAGCGCGAGCACGAACACCAGAAAACATCCGGCGCCGACACCCGGCAGCGTCTGCGGAACATACACGCGCACGAAGGCCACAGCCGGATGCGCGCCGAGGGATTTCGCCGCGCGCATATACACCGGCGACACCCCTTTCATCACCGAAAAGATCGCGAGGATCATGTATGGCAGCAGGATATGGGTCATGCCGATCAACACCCCCGTGCGATTGAAAATAAGCGGCAACGGATGATCGATGAGCCTGAAGCGGAGCAACGCACTGTTGATCACGCCACCGGGTTGCAGCAGCACGTACCACGCGGTGGTACGCACCAGCAGCGAGGTCCAGAACGGTACGATCACGAACAGAATCAGCCGGTTGCTCTGGTTCTGCGGCAGTGTCGCGAGCAGATGCGCCACGGGATAGCCCAGCACCAGGCACAGCAGCGTGACCGTCGCACTGATGGTGACGGTGCGTTCGAAGGCCGCGCGGTAGACCGCACTGTCTGCCGCGACCGACGTCACCGAACCATCAGGCGCGACTTGTGCGTCGACGGCGTTCAGCAAATAGTCGGGCGTGGGCGAGATCGACGCGCGCTTGAGCAGACGCCAGGTTTCCGGCGCATTCCAGCGTTCGTCCAGATCGATCAGCGCGGGCTTCCATTGCGCGGGCGTTTGCGAACGCGTGGCGCGCGCCGTCTTGAAGAGCAGGCTGCGGAACTCCGGTTGATAGAAGTTCATGCGTCGCGCGATATTGCCGAGCTGGCCGTATTCGCTGGCCTCCTTCAGGTCCTGCGCGAGGGCGGCAAATGCCGGCTCACCGGGTACGCCCGCGCCGTCCCATCCGGCCAGCGCCGCGCTCAACCGCGGCATGCCGGCATGCACTTCAGGGTTCTGCACGCTGCGCACGAGCAGGCTTGCGATCGGTGCAACGAACGTCACCAGCAGAAAGATGAGCAACGGCAAAGCCAGCAGCAATGCGCGCATGGCAGCCTTGCGGCGCGCGGCGCGGAACGACTCGCGGTTCGCGGCTTGCGGGCCGCGGCCGAAGGGGGCGGTGGATGGCAGCGGCGTGTTCATCGTGCTTGATCTCTCGGGTGACGTTCGTTCGATCTGGCGCTACTGCGTCAGCCAGTTCTGGAACCGCTTGTTGATCGCATCCGCGTTGTCGGCCCAGAATGTCGCGTTGATTTGCAGCGGCCGCTTGAAGTTCTCCGGCGCAGTCGGCAGATCGTTCAGCCGCGCCTTGTCGATCAGCGGGATCGCGTCCTTGCGTGGCGGCGCATACGCGATGTACTTCGACAGGTCCGCATAGGCCTGCGGCGTCGAGGCCGACACAATGAACTTGCGCGCCGCGTCGGCATGCTTCGCGCCATTGACCACGGCCCACCATTCGTAGTCGTACACCTGTGCATCCCAGACGATCTTGAAGGGCTTCTTGTCCTTGTGCACGGCGTCGTCGATGCGGCCGTTGTACGCCTGGGTCATCACGACCGCGCCGTCGGCGAGAAGCTGCGGCGCCTGCGCACCCGCTTCCCACCAGACGATGCTCGACTTGATCGTGTCGAGCTTCTTGAACGCGCGCTCGACGCCGGCAGGCGTGGAGAGTGTTTTGTACACGTCCTTGGGCGCGACGCCATCGGCGATCAACGCCCATTCCATCGCGACCTTCGGCGATTTGCGCATGCCGCGCTTGCCGGGATACTTGTTCAGGTCGAAGAAATCGTTGATGGTGGTCGGCGCGGATTTGAGCTTGCTTGTGTCATACGCATAGACGGTGGACCACACCATCGCCGCGACGGCGCAATCACTGATCGCGCCCGGCAGGAAGTTACTGGTGTTGCCGAGCGTCTTCTTGTCGAACTTCGCGATGAGGCCTTCGTCGCATGCGGTGATCGCATCGTTGGTTTCGAGGTCGATCAGATCCCAGGTGGGGTTCTTCGACTGCTCCATCGCCTGGAGTTTGGCGAGGCCGCCATCGTAGGACTCGGTGGAGAACTGGTCGCCGGTTTTCGCGGTGAACGGTTCGAACCATGCCTTTTTGGCGGCAGCTTCATACGCGCCGCCAAAGGTGACGACGGAAATCGTGTCGGCCGCATGAACCGTGGCCGTCGCAAACACCCCGAGCGCGCACGCCGCGAGGGTGGTCCTGAATGACGAGAGTGTGGTCTTCATTTCTAATTGGCTCCTGCGATAAGTGGCGAGGCGGACGACGGAACGGAAACAGCGGAATAGTCGGCGCCGCCGGATGCGGCGGCGGATTGAGGCGCGGCTGCCTCTGCGGGCAGCACCTTGCAGTCGTCGCGTCGCCAGGTCACGGCGGTCTGATGGCCGAGCGCGGGCAGATCGTGGTGCTGTGTATTCGGTAGCTTGACGACCATGCTTTCGCCATGGACGAGCTTCAGATGCACGCGATGATGATCGCCGCAGTAGACCAGTTCCTCGACCAGCGCATGCACGATGTTCATGTTCTGCCGCGCCGCTTCGCGCACAGCGTCCGGCGTGGCGGCGATGTGCGCGCGCTCGGGACGCAGCGCCAGCATCGCCGTGTCGCCGGACGCGAGTCCGACGCCCGGGCGTCCGCACACCGTGCTGCCGTCGGCGAGCTGCATCGCAGCCCATTCGCCACCGTCGACATTGACTCGGCCGGTCAGTCCATTGTTTTCGCCGACGAAATTGGCAACGAACGCATTCGCCGCGTTTTCGTAGAGTTCGGTTGGTGCAGCGGCCTGCTGGATGCGTCCATCGGAAAAGACCGCGACGCGGTCCGACATCGTCAGCGCTTCGTTCTGGTCGTGGGTCACGTAGACGATCGTCAGCGACAGTTCGCGATGGAGCCTCATGATCTCGTACTGCATGGTTTCACGCAGGCGCTTGTCGAGCGCGCCGAGCGGCTCGTCCATCAGCACCACGCTTGGCTCGAAAACGAGCGCGCGGGCGAGCGCGACGCGCTGCTGCTGTCCACCGGACAGTTGCGACGGACGCCGTGCCGCCAGATGCGATAACTCCACCATGTCGAGCACGCGCATCACGCGCGTTTTCTGTTCGCTTCGGCTGACCTTGCGCACGGACAGCGGAAATGCGACGTTCTCGGCAATCGTCATGTGCGGGAACAGGGCGTAGTTCTGAAACACCATGCCGATATCGCGCCGATGCGGGGGCTTGTCGTCCAGGCGCTTGCCGGCGAGGCGGATTTCGCCGCGCGTCGGCGCTTCGAACCCAGCGAGCATCATCAGTGTCGTGGTCTTGCCGGAACCGGACGGGCCGAGCAGCGAAACGAATTCACCGTGCGCGACGTCGAGATCGAGTCCCTCGACGACGCTATGCACGCCGTCGTACGACTTGCTGACGCCTGCGAACGAGATAAAGGGTTGGCTTGACATGGGTAACTCGGCAGAGTGGTGGCGGTCCACGCGAGGCGGCAACGTCATGTCGCGCCCAGGCGTCCGGCCAGATAGCGGGCGAAGTCGTAATTCGGCCGTTCGAGCGGGCTCAGATGGCCAGGCTTCGCGAGCGGCGCGTGCACGCCGCGAAACACCGCCTCGACGCCGCGCCGGTCCTCCGCGTTCACTTCATCGAGCAGCGTCTTCAGCGTGGCCATGTAACCGGCGGCCTGCGGATCGTCGACGAATTCCGGGGCGAGACCGCCGCCGAAGCGGATATGCACGCGGCCCACGCCCTGCGGCTGCAGGATCAGATACCAGAAGTAGCCAGGCGTCAGCGTGACCAGGTGTGTCGGGTAGATCGCGAGCAGCGCGGTGGTGCGGCGCCAGTGACCTTCCAGACGCGTGTTGGTGGGGTGGGCGTTGCCGATCGGCAGCGATGCTTCCTTGGTGATCCAGTGATAGTTGAACGCAGGCGAACCCGGCGGACATTCCATTTCTTCGAGCCTCGAGTGCGGTCCCACCGTTGCGCGATGCAGCATCGGCAGGTGGTAGCTCTCCATGAAATTTTCCGCGAGGATCTTCCAGTTGGTGTCCCACACGTGTTCTTCGTGGAAGGTCTCGACGTAGTCGCCCATGCCGTACGGCTCGATCAGCTTGCTCAGCTCGGACAAATGCGATTCCACCGCAGGCGCGTGCTCGTTGAGCGTCACGTAGATCCAGCCTTGCCACGTCTCGCAGCGCACGGCGGGCAGCTTGTATTGCTCCTTGCAAAAGCCCGGCTGCCGATCCATCAATGGCGCGGCCGCGAGCGAACCATCGAGCGTGTAGTTCCATGCGTGATAGGGACACACGATCCGGCGCACGTTGCCGCGCCCTTCAAGCAAGACTGACATCCGGTGCAGGCAAACATTCGAGAATGCGCGCAACGCACCGCTCGCATCGCGCAGCACGAACACCGGCTGGTCGTCGATTTGCGCGCTCAGGTAGTCGCCGCAGTTGGCGAGCGCGCTCGCGCGGCCCACGCACAACCACTCGGTGCGAAACACATCGCGTCGTTCGAGCGCGAGAAACGCCTCCGACGTATAGACGGCAGGCGGCATTGCGTGTGCATCCTCGAACGGACGCTCGCAGTTCTCGCGCAGCGCGCGAACGATGTCGAGCTCAGTGTCCGACGACTGAAGAATGGCTTGCATGTGGGCCCCCATCAGTGTGTGCATCCGATCAGCACCAATCTAACAATCCAAATTGCTAGGTAAAATATTGTTTTTGGATGCAATGCATAGCTCCAGCCTATGCGATGGCGCTTTTCGGGCTGTTAACGGAGGTGCAGACGCCGTATGTACGTTTCACAAAATGCCGAGAAGCGTTTGACAACCTCACGCGGCTTGACGGCGCCCGATAACGCAATGCCAAGCGTCGTTGCATTGACGCTTTCCTTGAAACGTTTAATCACGAAGTCTTCGCCGTCTACGGTCCGGGTCGACTTCAGCGGGAAGTTGAGTATGCTGTAACCCAAGCCGTTGGCGACCATGCCACGCACCACTTCAGGCTGTGACGACCGGAAAGCCGCAGTAGGGCGGCTGCCGACCGCGTCGAACAGCGCGGAAAAGTACTCGCGGCTATGCGGAAGGTCCAGCATCACATAAGGCTCGGGCAGCAGATCGGCCAGCGACACCTTGCGTGCCCGTGCAAGCCGGTGTGTCTTAGGCAGGATGACATACGGCGGCAGCGAAAGCAGCGGGGTAAACGCGATTCCATCGGTGATATCGAGGCTGTAGGTCAGTGCGATATCGAGCGAGCCGTCGTGCAGGCCACTTAATAGCGTGTCCTGATGCGCTTCCGTCGTACGAAAGGTGATCGCGGCGTAATCCTGCACGAAGCGGCTAATGATGCCCGGCATCAGCGGCGGGGCGAGGGACACCATGCAACCCAGAGAGATCGAGCCCGACATCCCGCCGTCGATTTCCGTCGCGGTCAGCTGCAATTCTTCGGCGTTCTGAAGCAGATTGCGAGCGTGGCCGAGCAGATCGCGGCCCGGTTGAGTGAGGGACAGGCCGCTGGCGTGATGGCGGATGAACAGCTGGACGCCGAACGATTCCTCCAGATCCGCGAGCGACGTCGAGATGGACGGCTGCGAAATATGCAGCCGCTTTGCCGCGGCGGTGAAGGAAAGCGTCTCGGCCGTGACGACAAAATACCTGAGCTGACGCAACGAGTAGCGTATCGAATTGCCGTCCATCAGTCGCTCCGTGATCGGTCCAATCGATTGTCGCTCGCCAGTTTGCGCTTGCATAGAGAAAAGCAATGCAAAGCATTTTTAAAATATAGTTTTTGTTGTCTGCGACGCGGCGTAGATTCTGTCCGACCGGGAGGGGACGTTCCTGTGACGGCGCATTGCGTCATGGAAGACAGACCTGAATCCAGACCGCTTTTCGGAAGGAGAAGGCCATGGCGGCTGAAATATCGTCGATCGACACACTAGTCATAGGCGCGGGTCAGGCAGGCGTGGCGATAAGTGAACACCTGAGCAATCTCGGCGTGCCGCATCTCGTGCTGGAGCGTGAGCGCATCGCCGAACGCTGGCGTACAGGCCGCTGGGATTCGCTGGTCGCCAATGGTCCCGCCTGGCACGACCGCTTCCCTAATATGGAGTTCGAAGGACTCGATCCTGATGCTTTCGCAGCCAAGGATCAGGTCGCCGATTACTTCGAAGCCTATGCGCGCAGGTTCAATGCGCCGATCCGCACAGGGGTCGAAGTCACGAGCGTCGAGCGTCAGAAGGGACGCGCAGGATTTACGATCGCAACGTCCGATGGCACGATCGAAGCCAGTCGTGTGGTGGTGGCGACCGGCCCGTTCCAGCGTCCCGTCATTCCCCGCATCGCGCCACAGGACGTCGAGCTCACGCAGCTTCATTCGGCCGACTATCGCAACCCGGCGCAATTGCCCGCAGGCGCAGTGCTCGTGGTCGGCGCGGGATCGTCCGGCGTGCAGATCGCGGACGAGCTGCAACGTGCGGGCCGCACGGTTTATCTGTCCGTCGGTGCGCATGACCGTCCGCCTCGCGCCTATCGCGGTCGCGATTTCTGCTGGTGGCTGGGTGTACTCGGCGAATGGGACAAGGAAATTGCCGTTCCGGGACGCGAGCATGTGACCATCGCCGTCAGCGGCGCATACGGCGGCCAAACCATCGATTTTCGCAGGCTCGCGCAGCGGGGCATGACGCTGGTCGGCACGACGAAATCGTTCACGAATGGCGTGGCGACCTTCGAACAGGACCTCGCCGCCAATCTGAAGCGAGGCGACGAAAACCTGATGTCGCTACTGGACGCCGCCGACGACTACATTGAGCGCAACGGCGTCGACTTGCCGGAAGACCCCGGCGCACGCTTGATTCCGCCGGATCCGGCGTGCGTGACGCATCCGCTTGCGGAGCTGGATCTCAAGAAGGCAGATGTGAGCACGATCATCTGGGCCACCGGATACGCCGTCGATTTCAGCTGGCTGCACGTGAACGCGTTCGACGATAACGGCAAACCGCAGCATCAGCGCGGTGTATCGAAGGAGCCTGGCGTGTATTTCCTCGGCTTGCCGTGGCTGTCGCGGCGCGCGTCGTCGTTTATCTGGGGCGTTTGGCACGACGCAAAGCACATCGCCGATCATATCGTCACGCAGCGAAAATACCTCGCGTATCGCGACGCGTCGCAGCGTCAGCAGGACATGCGCGCTACGCACGGCGCGAACCCAACCGATACCGCATGCGACGAATCGCATGCTCCGAAGGCCAAAGAAGTGGGAGTGAACTGATGCCTACGCATACCCGCATCCGCATGTTCAATACGAAGGATACGTACCCGAACCAGTCGCTCGACAACGATCTTTGCCAGGCGGTTCGCGCGGGCAATACGGTCTATGTGCGCGGCCAGGTCGGTACGGATTTCGACGGCAAGCTGATCGGTCTCGGCGATCCCCGCGCGCAGACCGAGCAGGCGATGAAGAACGTCAAGCAACTGCTCGAAGAAGCGGGCAGCGACCTGTCGCATATCGTCAAAACGACGACTTACCTCACCGACCCTCGTTATCGCGAGCCGGTGTATCAGGAGGTCGGCAAGTGGCTCAAGGGCGTGTATCCGATTTCGACTGGGCTGTGCGTCAGCGCGCTCGGCCAGCCGCAATGGCTGATGGAAATCGACGTAATCGCCGTGATTCCAGACGACTGGAAGCCCGGCCAGATGTAAGGAGCTGTCCATGACATTCTCTATCGTCGGACGTTGTGCAAAGACCGGTCAGCTCGGTATCGCGATCAGTTCGTCGAGCATTGCAGTGGGTGCCAGGTGTCCGTGGGCGCGCGCGGGCGTCGGCGCGGTGGCGACCCAGAACGTGACGTTGCCCGCGCTCGGGCCGCAGATTCTCGATCTGCTGGAAAGCGAGCGCGTCGCGGCGGATGTCGCTTTGGGACGAGCGCTAAGCGCGAGCGAATGGAGCGAATACCGGCAGGTGACGGTGGTCGACAGTGAGGGGCGAACCGCGCTGTTCACCGGCAAGGAAGCACTCGGGCTGCACCACGCTGTCGCGGGAAATCAGTGTGTGGCAGCGGGTAATCTGCTCGCCGGCAAGCCGGTGATCGACGCGATGGTGAAAGCGTTCGAGGGCGCACAAGGCGCGCTCGCCGATCGTCTGCTGCACGCGATGCATGCGGCTATCGAAGCCGGCGGGGAAGCCGGGCCCGTGCATTCGGCGGCTCTGAAGATCGTCGATACGCCGATCTGGCCGGTCGTCGATCTGCGTGTCGATTGGGCGGATGACGATCCGATCGGCAAGCTCGACGCACTATGGCAAGCGTATCGGCCGCAGATGCGCGACTACATCGTGCGCGCGTTGAATCCAACCGCGGCGCCGAGCTACGGGGTGCCCGGCGATGAGTGAACGGCGGAGCCGCGCTTGGCGCCGACAGTCCGACAGTCAATCCAGCCTCGAGGAGATCATCGCCAGAAGGAAATCCTGACATTCGAACCGGTCATTCCCGAACCCACAATCCGCCGACACCGATGGAAGCACGCTTTACGGCCGCCTACGATGGTTTCAACGGAGGGGGCGGCGATGGTGGAACAGCAGTCTTTGCGTACGGCCGTTGGGAAATGGCTCGGGCATACTCGCAGAACGGTCAGTGTGCTGACCGTGCATCGCTCGCGCTCGGGACGGATCGTGGGCGTATGCGTGACAGGGCAGGGCCCACGGGGCCGGTGCGAGCTGTTCTTCTTTCACCATAGCGATTGCGGTTGGCAAGTGTTTCCGCCATCGGCGGCTCGTCCATCGATGCGAGCCGAGCGGCTCGCGATCTAATCGATGCGCTTCGCGCCGAATCGTTCAGAAGTGGGCGCCTCGAGGCCCAGCTCGAGCACCGCGACCTCGCGCGCCGCCTTGAGTGACTGACAGAGATCAGCACGCTTCCTGTTGTCGTGAGCGCAGGTCGATACGTCGTTCGATCCGGCCTAGCCGGACCACCGTGACGCCGGCGCGCAACTGGCGCAGCGAGGGCATCACCAGCATGCAGTCGTCGTACGGAGTCGAGACGGGCTGGCCATCGGACCATGCGATCACGGTGCCGGCTTTGTCGAACGTTTCGAGCCCGGTGTAGGGGCCCGCGAAGCGGAAATCCATGCTCTTTGCGACGACGGCTTCGGTCACGCGCACGATCAGCATTTCCTCGGGCAGCGGCGCGATCCATCCGGCCGGCAGGTCGGCTGCGTCGACGACGCCCGACAGCAACAGAAAACGTGCGGTGCAGTCGCGCGCGACCGACACCGCGCTGGCTTCCCAGTGCTGGCCGCATTCGATCAACAGCGCATTCTTCGGACTCGCATCGTCGCCGAAGCCCTCGTAGTCGCGCATCCGGCGGCCTTCAGGATGGCCTTCGTCCTGGATCACGGTGGCGGGCGCGCCGAGCCGCTCGGCCAGTTCGGCGCCTTTGCGCAGCGGGCCCGCAACGATCAGCGGCGCGCTTTTTTCATGCATGGAATGCAGGTCGAGCAGCAGGTCCACCGTGTCGATCACCGGTCGCATCGCGCGCGCACGATCGAGCTCGGACGAGCGCACTGTCACGTCGTCGAGCTTCGCGGCGGTCCATACGCGGTTGAAGTCCTGGTCGACGAAACGCGCCTTGTCGGGTGTCGCCGGGTCGAACCGTGCGTAGGCAGCGACGTTCGCGAACGACAGCGTGAGCTTGCCGCGGCGCGGCCGCAGGCCGCTGCGCAACAATGCATCGACGGTGATCGCGCCGCACACTTCGTTGCCGTGCGTCAGCGCATTGATCATCACGTGCGGTCCGGGTTGGCCGGAGTCGAACGTGTGCACGTAAGCAATGCCGGTATTGCCGTCGGCGTGCGCCGAGAGGTCCGGAAATTCGACTTCGATCGGATAGGCTTGCATGTTCATTCCAGTCCTCCCTGGCACAGATACTTGATCGACAGATAGTCATCCAGTCCGTACTTCGATCCTTCGCGACCGTAGCCGGATTCTTTCACGCCGCCGAACGGCGCCGCCTCGGAAGCGAGCGCGCCCTCGTTGATGCCGACGATGCCCGCTTCCAGCGCGCGCGATACGCGCTCGATACGGCGCATGTTCTCACTATAGAAATACGACGCCAACCCGAACGGCGTGTCGTTCGCGGCCTGTATCGCTTCCTGCTCGTCGTCGAACGGGAACAGCGGCACGACCGGGCCGAAGGTTTCCTCGCCGCACAATGCCATCGACGCCGTCGCGTTGCCTAGCACCGTGGGCGCGTAGTAGCGCGGCCCCAGCTCGGTGAGCCGACGTCCGCCGGTCAGCGCGACCGCGCCGTTCTGCAGCGCGTCGTCGACATGACGCGCGATCTTTTCCACCGCCCGTTCGTTGATCATCGGCCCGATCTGCGAAGCCGGATCGCTCGCGGGCCCGACTCGCAGCTCGGCCACTTTCGCGCACAGCAGCGCGGAGAATGGCTCGTAGACGCCGCGCTGCACGTAGACGCGGTTCGGACACACGCAGGTCTGCCCGCCATTGCGGAATTTCGCGGCGAGCAGGCCATTCACTGCGGCATCGAGGTCGGCGTCGTCGAACACGATGAAAGGCGCGTTGCCGCCGAGTTCCAGCGAGAGCTTCTTCAGCGTGCTTGCCGATTCGCGCGCGAGGTGCTTGCCGATGGGCGTCGAGCCGGTGAACGTGATCTTGCGCACGCGGCTGTCGGCGAGCCAGTCGCCGACCGTCTCCGCTGCCGCGGCGCGC
Source organism: Paraburkholderia sprentiae WSM5005 (assembly GCF_001865575.2). Classification (NCBI taxonomy): domain Bacteria; kingdom Pseudomonadati; phylum Pseudomonadota; class Betaproteobacteria; order Burkholderiales; family Burkholderiaceae; genus Paraburkholderia; species Paraburkholderia sprentiae. The sequence continues at coordinate 675,351 of NZ_CP017563.2, read as the reverse complement.
GAGGCGGAGATCAGGTTCAGCACGCCGTGCGGCACGCCCGCCTCGTGCGCCAGCATCGCGAGCGCGATTGCGGTGAGCGGCGTATCTTCCGCGGGCTTCGCGACTACCGTGCAGCCTGCCGCGAGCGCCGGCGCGATCTTGCGCGCGATCATCGCGAGCGGAAAATTCCACGGTGTGATCGCGGCGACGACACCGATCGGTTCCTTGATCGCGCTCATCCGTTTGCCGCGCTGTTGCTGCGGAATCAGATCGCCGTAGATGCGGATGGCTTCGTCGGCGAACCACGCGACGTACGACGCGCCATAGCTCACCTCGGCGCGCCCTTCGGCGAGCGGCTTGCCTTGTTCGAGCGAAATCAACGCGCCGAGCGCATCGCGATTTTCGACGATCAGCGCGTGCCAGCGGTGCAGCACGGCCGCGCGTTCGCTCGCGAGGCTCACACGCCATGCGGGCAGCGCTTGGGCGGCGGCGTCGGTGGCGGCGCGCGCGTCGCTGGGGCCGCTGTCGGCCACCTCCGCGATCAGCTTGCCGGTAGCCGGATCAGTGACCGCGAACCGGCGGCCGCTCGCGGCGGGGATCCATTTGCCGTCGATGAAGTTGTCCGTGCGGATCAGCGCGCGGGCCTGTTGTTCGAGGTTCGTGCTCATGTGACGTCTCCCATGCGGTTGGCGTGCGATCGCGGAGCGCCCGACACGCACCGGGCAATCACGCGATCGACGCGGCGAGTGATCGGGCTATTGACGACCCGCGCTGGCGACCTGCGCCGCGATCGCCGCGCCGACTTCCGCGGTCGACGCGCTGCCGCCCAGGTCGCCCGTGCGCGGGCCGTCCTTCAGGACCTGCGTGATCGCGGCGACGATCGTGTCATGCGCGTCGCGCTCGACGCCCGTGCCGTTGCCGAGGAAATCGAGCATCATCGCGGCCGACCAGATCATCGCGACCGGATTGGCGATGCCCTTGCCGGCGATGTCGGGCGCCGAGCCGTGGACCGGTTCGAACAGCGACGGAAAGCGCCGGTCCGGGTTCAGGTTGCCTGACGGCGCGATGCCGATCGTCCCCGTGCACGCCGGACCCAGGTCGGAGAGGATGTCGCCGAACAGGTTCGACGCGACCACCACGTCGAAGCGATCGGGGTTCAGCACGAAGCGCGCGCACAGAATGTCGATGTGCTGACGGTCCATCTTCACGTCCGGGTAGCGCGCGGCCATTTCATCCGCGCGCGCATCCCACCACGGCATGCTGATCGCGATACCGTTGCTCTTTGTCGCCACCGTGATCTTCTTCGCGCGGCGCTGCGCGAGGTCGAACGCGAACTTCATCACGCGCTCGGTGCCGTGGCGGGTGAAGATCGACTGCTGCATCACGACTTCGCGGTCGGTACCCTCGAACATCGTGCCGCCCACCGACGAATACTCGCCTTCGGTGTTTTCGCGCACGATCATGAAGTCGATATCGCCCGGTTTGCGGTTCGCGAGCGGGCAGGGCACGCCTTCGAACAGGCGCGCGGGGCGCAGGTTCACGTACTGGTCGAATTCGCGGCGGAACTTGAGCAGCGACCCCCATAGCGAAATATGGTCGGGCACCTTGTCGGGCCAGCCGACCGCGCCGAACAGGATCGCATCGCAGTCCTGCAGCTGCTCCTTCCAGTTCTCGGGCATCATCCGACCGTGTTGCGCATAGTAGCCGCACGACGCCCATTCGATAGGGCGATAGTCGATGCCGATGTCGAAGCGCTTGCAGACGGCATCCAGCACGCGCAGGCCTTCGGGCATCACTTCGGTGCCGATGCCGTCGCCCGGGATGACGGCAATGCTGTATTTGCGGGTCATGCGTCTCTCTCCTTCCGATGATTGCGCGCTGTCCGCCGGCACCGCGGCGATCGCCAATTGCGGTTGTGTGCCGGTGCCGGGCCGCGCATGGGTATCAGTAGCCGCGGGTTCGGTCGATCAGGCCGTTCATGCGCTCGCCGGCGCGATGAAGACGCAGGTTTTCCAGCACCGCATCGACAGCCGATTCGGGCCGCGTCGCGCTCGCGATATGTGGCGTGATACGCACGCGGGGTTGCGCCCACAGCGGATGGTCCGCGGGTAGCGGCTCGGGGTCGCTGACGTCGAGCACCGCGCTATGCAGCTGCCCGCTGCGCAGCGCGTCGAGCAGATCGCTGCTGACGAGTTGCGCGCCGCGCCCGACCTGCACCAGCGACGCGCCCCGGGGCAGCGTGTCGAATAGCCGGCGGCACAGCAGCCCACGCGTCGCGTCCGTCAGCGGCAGCAGGCAGATCAGCACGTCGGTGCGGGCCAGCAACGCAGCGAGCCCGGTGTCGCCCGCATAGCAGGCGATACCTTCGATCTCGCGCTGCGAGCGGCTCCAGCCCGCGCATGCAAAGCCGAACAGCCGCAAACGCTCCAATACCGCCGTGCCGAGCATGCCGAGCCCAAGCACACCGATCCGACGCGACGCGGCAGCGCGTAGCGGCAGCGGCCGCCATGCGCGCGCCTGCTGTTGCAACGCGTAATCGAACAGGTCGCGGTGAATCGCCAGCACCGCCTCGGTGACGTACTCGACCATGCCCTCGACGATTCCCGGTTCGAGCATGCGCACCACCGGCAGATGCGCCGGAATCTGCGACAGGTCCAGCTGATCGACGCCTGCGCCGACCGAAAACACGACTTCGAGATTCGGCAGCGCGACCGCGAGCTCGCCCGGTTGCCACGCGACCAGATAGCGCACGGCCGCGGTGTCGCCGATGTCCGGCCACACCCGGAATGGAATGTCGGGTGCAAGCTGGGCGAACCGCTCGGCCCATCGCACGCCACGCACCGGATCTGCTTTGTAGAGGACGGCCATCGCCGTTTATGCCATTGCCTGATTGATGATGCCGTACGCGCGCCAGGTCGCGTCGGGGGCCGCCTCGCGCGCGTCGGCGCCGGCGTTGCGCACCATCTTCTCGACGGAATCGACGCGCGTCAAGCCGACGCTCGTCAGCCAGTCGTCGATGCCGGCGTCGCCCGGCACATCGATTCGCGCGAAATCGCCGGCATGCTGCGCGAGCCAGTACGAGATCAGAGCGCGGGCGCGCAGATCGTCGGGTGAGCGTTGCGCGACCACCGGTCCGATCGAGTAGCCGCGTCCGAACGGGCGGCACAGCGAGAAACCGAGCACTTCGCCGTCGCGTTCCAGCACCACGCCTTGCGCGAATTCGAGCAGCGACGGTATCGTCGCGCTGCGGTCGAGACCGCTCGCACGCGACGCAAGCTCGATTAGGCAGGGTAGGTCCGCGGGCGTCGCCGCGCGCAGATGCTCGCCGGCCGGCGGCGCGACGGCCGCGACGCTGCCGAGCGTGCCCTGATGCTGGGTGAGTCCGCCGCAGGCGACGAAGCCCAGCTTTTCATAAAGCGGCTTGCCCGCGACGGTTGCATGCAGGAAGGTCACGCGGTTGCCGAGTTCTTCGAGCACCAATTCCATCAGCTTGCGGCCGATGCCGCGTCCCTGCTCATTCGGCGAGACGATCACAAGCCCTAGCGTGCCCCGGTCCGCGCCGAATTTCCAGCACAGCGCGGTGCCGATCACGCTACCGTTGTCTTCGGCCACGAAGCCGGTGCCGGCGTCGTACATGAAGCGCCAGTCCTCGGCGCGGTGCGGCCAGCGCACCGCTACCGAGAGGGCGTGCGCGGCGGCGATGTCATCGGACGTGAAACGACGGTAGCGGGGTGATTTCTTCACGGTGAATTCGGACACTACAAGCTCCTGCTGGCGGCATGATCAGCCTAGACTCTCGCATCCGCAGCGCCCGCTTCATAGGACGATCTTTTTGTTATTGGGGCGTACGCGTCGTCAAACTGCGCAGGTATTTTGTCGTTCACTTTGGCGGTGCTATATTCAATATAATGATGAAAAATTGCACGACCGTTCATCGCAGCGAGTGGGCACGCCTTTCGCACGCCACGGCCCGTGCCCCGCACAACAACCGCAACGTCACAGACAGGAAACCCATGCAGCGAACACAGATCAGCAAGAAGCGCGCGGCCGACCCGGGTCACGGCGACGTCGGCGCTCGTCTGCGCGCGTTGCGCGTCGCGCAGAGTCTGTCGATCAACGAGCTGGCGATGCGCGCGGGCGTATCGGTGGGCACGGTGAGCCAGGTCGAGCGCAACAAGGCCAATCCGTCGGTGCGTATTCTCGAGCGCCTGCGCCAGGCGTTGGCGGTGCCGCTTACCGCGCTTCTCGAAGAAGACGACGCGGTCTCGGACCCGGTCACCGGCGATTTCGTGCGCAAGGCGGCCGAGAGGCCGCTGTTCGAAGTCGGCAAGAACGGCATGCAGAAAGAATTGTTGTCACCGCACGGCGATCACGATTTGCAGATGATGATCATCATGCTGCCGCCCGGTGCCGGTTCCGAAGAAGTACTGGTCGGCATCGGCGAGAAGGCGGGGCTGGTGCTGGACGGCACGGTCGTGCTGAACGTCGGCGAGCGGCGCTCCGAACTGCACGCGGGCGACAGTTTCCAGTTCAAAAGCACGGTGCCGCACAGCGTGCGTAACGAAAGCAGGAAGATCGCCCGTTTGCTGTGGATCATGAATACGCAGCCGCCCGTCATTCACCTCTGAGCTTTTTCGCAAAGTTTATTTTTGACCACTAGTATTTCATTCCACGTTCATTAAAATGAACTTCATCCGATGTTCGTTCATTCGGCGGTCGCGATGGCGAACAGCAGTGCAGGTGGTGCCTGGCGTCATCAGTGCGTTAGCGCGCGGCACCACACACTTGAACCTACAGATCAGGCCGGACATGTCCACTCCGTCACTCGATTTCGATCCGTCAGCCGTGCCGTTGCCGCAGGGGCATTTCATTGGCGGTGCGTACTATTCGGCGGGCGAAGCGCAGCTCGCCGTTTACCGGCCGTCGGATGGCGCGCTGCTTGGCCATGTGCCGGACGCGTCGGACGCGACCGTCGATCACGCGGTGAGCAATGCGTTGGCTGCATGGAAGACGAGCGGGTGGGGCACGCGTTCTCCGCGCGAACGCGCGAAGGTGCTGAGCCGCTGGGCCGAGCTGATCGATCGCGATGCGGTGAGCCTCGCGCAACTCGAAACGGTCAGCTCGACACGTCCGGTGACGGAAAGCTACGCGTCCGATGTGCCGTTCACTGCCGAGGCGATCCGCTTTTTCGCGGAACTGGCCGACAAGCTCGGTGGCGATATCGCGGCCACGCGCCGCGACAGTCTCGGTTTTATCGCATCGGAGCCGTACGGTGTGATCGGGGCGATCACACCGTGGAATTTCCCGCTGTCGATGTGCTCATGGAAGTGCGGCCCCGCGCTCGCGGCGGGCAACGCGGTCGTGATGAAACCGTCGGAAATGACGCCCTTCTCGACGCTGCGCGTCGCGGAACTCGCCATCGAAGCGGGCATGCCGGCTGGCATCTTCAATGTGGTGAATGGCCGTGGCGCGACGGCGGGCGCCGCGCTGACGCGTCACCCCGGCATTGCCAAAATGAGCTTCACAGGTTCGACCCGCACCGGCGCCGCGATCATGAGCGACGCCGCGATGCACGGCACCAAACCCGTCACGCTGGAACTCGGCGGCAAGAGCCCGCAACTGGTGTTCGAGCACGTGCGGGACCTCGATCATACGGCGCGCTGCATCGCCCGCGGCTTTACGGCCAACGGCGGCCAGGCCTGCGTGGCCGGTACGCGGCTGATCGTGCACGAGCGCATGGCCGAGCCGCTGATCGACGCCATTCAACGGCAGCTGCGGCCGATCAAGCCCGGTCCGCTGTGGGACAGTCGCACCGCTTATTCGCCGATCATCAGTGCCGGCCAGGCGCGGCGCATCGAAGCGCTGATCGAGCAAAGCCGCGACAGCGGTGCGGAAGTGATCTTCGGCGGCGGCTTTTTCGAAGGCACCGGCGAAGGCTATTTCCACCGCCCCACACTGCTCGCCAATGTGACCGCCGACACGCCCGCGGTGCGCGAGGAGCTGTTCGGCCCGGTGTTGACGGTACAGACATTCAAAGACGAGGAAGAGGGCATCGCGCTCGCCGCGCATCCGACCTACGGTCTCGCGGCGGGCGTCCATAGCAGCGACATCGGCCAGGCGCTGCGGGCGATGCGCCGCATCGCGGCGGGCACGATCTGGATCAACCGCTACGGCCGCAGCGGCGACATGATCATTCCGACGGGCGGCTTCGGCCAATCCGGTATCGGCAAGGATCTCGGCCGCGAGGCGATGGTGGCGAGCATGCGGCACAAGAGCGTGCTGATCGATTTCGAAGCGCCGTGAAGTACCGCCTTACCCAGCTTTACGCCAGCATCAGCCGCACTGATTCAATTCGACACTGAACCCCGAGCCTGCGAACAGGTTCGCCATGACGACAGGATGTTCACCATGATCGATTTCGAGCCGAAGTACATCACTTTCGACTGCTATGGCACGCTGACTCATTTCCAGATGGGCCAGACCGCGCGCCAGCTTTACGGCGACAAGCTGGACAAGGCGAAGATGGATGAGTTCGTCGAGTTCTTCCGTGGCTATCGCCTCGACGAAGTACTGGGTGCATGGAAACCCTACCGCGACGTGGTCGTGAACTCGGTGCGCCGCACCTGTGCGCGCACTGGCGTGCCGTTCGACGAAGCGACCGCGCTGAAAATCTATGAAGCGGTGCCGAGCTGGGGCCCGCACCCCGACGTGCCGGAAGGGCTGTCGCGACTGGCCTCGAAGTACAAGCTCGTGATCCTGTCGAACGCGTCGGACGACCAGATCCACAGCAACGTCGACCAGCTCGGCGCGCCGTTCCACAAGGTCTACACCGCGCAGCAGGCGCAGGCCTACAAGCCGCTGCAAAAAGCATTCGAGTACATGTTCTCGCAACTGGATTGCAATCCGGAAGACGTGCTGCACGTGTCGTCGAGCTTCCGCTACGACCTGATGACCGCGTACGACATGGGCATCAAGCACAAGGCGTTCGTCAACCGTCGCCACGAGCCGCTGAACCCGTACTACGGCGTCAACGAAGTGTCGGGCATTCCGCAACTGGCGTCGCTGCTCGGCCTTTGATCGACAGCTTCGGTCTTCTCGCGAGATCGCTTCGCGTGCGCCGGTGAGAGCGGCGCAACCAACCGACAGGAATGCATCACGATGAAGCTCGACTCCTACTGGCTCGACACCGCGCCGCGCTTCGCCAAGGGCGCGCAGAGTCCGCTGCCGCAGCGGGTGGACGTCGCGGTGGTCGGCGGCGGCTTCACCGGACTGTCGGCTGCGTTGGAGCTCGCCAAACGCGGCAGATCGGTGATCGTGTTCGAGGCGGGCCGGCTCGCAGCGCAGGCATCGGGCCGTAACGGCGGCCATTGCAATACGGGCGTCGCGCAAGACTACGCCGCGCTGTCCGCACGCCTCGGCAGCGAGCGCGCGGCGGAGTTCTACCGAGCGTATGCGGGCGCCGTGGAGACGGTGAAATCGATCATCGCCGAAGAGCAGATCGATTGCGATGTGCGCCACTCCGGCAAGATCAAGCTCGCGGCGAAGCCGCAGCATTTCGCGTCGCTCGCGAAGTCGTACGAGGTGTTGCGGCGCGAGGTCGATCCCGATGTCGAACTCGTGCCGCCCGAGCAGATTCACAAGGAGATCGCATCGGACAGTTTTTTCGGCGGTCTGGTGCAGCGCAACGGCATGCAGATGCACATGGGCAAATTCGGCGTGGGTCTTGGCGAGGCAGCCGCACGCCGCGGCGCGCAGATCTACGAGAACGCGCCTGTGACGAACCTGAAGCCGCTCGGCGGCAACGCGTTCGAGGTGGAGTGTCCGCTCGGCACGGTACGCGCCGAGCGCGTGTTGATTGCCACGGGCACGTCGCAGGTCGGTCCGCTGCACTGGTTCCGCCGCCGCATCGCGCCGGTCGGCAGCTTCATCGTCGCGACCGAGCCGCTCGGCAAGGCACGCGTCGACGCGTTGTTGCCAACGCGCCGCTCGTATGTGACGACACTGAACATCGGCAACTATTTTCGTGCGACGCCTGACGAGCGTCTGCTGTTCGGCGGCCGCGCGCGCTTTGCGATGTCGAATCCGCGTTCGGACGAAAAGAGCGGGCGGATTCTGCGTGAAGGGCTCGCGCGTTACTTCCCGGCGCTGGCCGACGTGCGCATCGACTACTGCTGGGGCGGCCTCGTCGACATGACGGCCGACCGCCTGCCGCGCGCGGGCCAGCATGACGGACTGTTTTATTCGATGGGCTACAGCGGCCACGGTGTGCAGATGTCCGTGCACATGGGTCGGCTGATGGCCGACGTGATGTTCGGCGCCGCCTCGCGCAATCCGTGGCGAACGCTCGAATGGCCCGCGATTCCAGGACATTTTGGACGCGCGTGGTTTTTGCCGCTCGTTGGCGCGTATTACAGGTTGCAGGATGTACTGCATTGAACGGATCGACTGATCGCTACTGTCAGATGGCAGCGCAGCGCGCAGGTTGAATAATCACTATTCCCAGAGGAAATCCCCATGTTGCGTTTCATGTTCCAGCCTGCTTCCGCCGTCCGTTTCAACACTGTGCAGCGCGTTGCCGCGGGCGCGGGCCTCGCGATCACGATGATGTTCGGCGCCGCCCACGCCGCCGAGATGGCGACGCTCACCGCGGGCTCGCCGCCGTCGAGCGCACCGACCACGTTCATGGACCTCAAGACGCAGAAGATTGAAGGCCTGATGCCGGATGTCGTCAAGGAGATCGGCAAACGCGAAGGCTTCAACGTGTCGTACGACGCGGTGCCGTTCTCGGCGCTGATCCAGTCGGTGGTGTCCGGCAAGATCGACATCATCGTCGCCGGCATGACGCCGACGCCGAAGCGCGCCGAAGTGGTCGATTTCTCGCAGCCGGTGACGGCGTTTGGCGAAGGCATCATCGTGAAGGACACGAACAAGGCCGTCTATCACTCGGTGCAGGACATGAAGGGCATGACGGTCGGTGCCCCGACCGGTACCGACTACGGCGATCAGTTGAAGAAGCTCGGCATCTTCACCGAAGTGAAGATGTACGACAGCGCCGCCGACATGACGCGCGATGTCGCGCTTGGCCGCATCGTCGCCGGGTTCAACGACTATCCGATCCTGAAGGCTCAGGAGGCGGCGGGCGCGATGGCGGGAACGCGGGTCGACGACGCTTATGTGCCGATGGAAAAGTTCGACATCGCGATCGCGGTGAAGAAGGGCAACAGCGCGCTGATGGTGAAGATCAACGACGCGCTGACGAAGATGAAGGCCGACGGCACGCTCGACACGATCCTGAAGAAGTGGCATCTCACGAGCTGATCGGCTTGTCGTGACACGGGGCGGCCCGCTGTGAGGCGGGAGCCGCCCTGCGAGGTCCGCCGTCCGCCAGGACGGCGGGCTGAACGAATGCATAGAGCAATGGAAGGCACGACATGCACTGGCACGATATAACCGACTTTGTACCGATTTTGCTGCAAGGCGCGGTGATGAGCATCGTCATCACGCTGGGATGTCTGCTGTTGAGCACGGCGCTCGGCCTGACTTGGGCGTTGCTGAAAATGTCGCGCTATCCGCTGGTCGTGCGCGGTGTCGGCGCGATGATCAACATCGTGCGCGGTCTGCCGATGATCGTGCTGTTGTTCTACATCTACTTCGTGCTGCCGGAAATCCACATCCAGGTGTCGGCGCTGCAGGCCAGCATCATCGGGCTTGGTTTCGGTTATTCGACTTACATGGCGGAGATCTTCCGGGCGGGTATCGAGGCGGTCGATCCGGGCCAGTATGAAGCCGCGCAGTCGATCGGCATGGGTCGCGTGAAGACGATGGTGCGAGTGATCCTGCCGCAGGCGATCAAGGTCGCGCTGCCGCCGTACAGCAACACGCTCGTGATGATGCTGAAGGACTCGTCGCTTGCGTCGACCATCACGGTCGCCGAAATGACGCGTGAAGGGCAACTGATCGCGTCGTCGACGTTTCAGAATTTGACGGTATATACGCTCGTCGCGCTCGGCTACCTGGCGATGAGCCTGCCGTTGATGAGCATGACCCGCACGCTCGAACGACGTTTCGGTCGGCACAAGGCCAGATAAGCGCGAAGTGAGGATGCGATGATCGAAATCACGAATGTGCACAAGAGTTTTGGCGGCGTACCCGTTCTCCAGGGTGTTTCGCTCAACGTCCGCCAGGGCGAAGTGGTCTGCCTGATCGGTGCGTCGGGCTCTGGAAAGTCGACGCTGCTGCGCTGCATTAACGCGCTGGAGTCTTACGACGAAGGTGAAATTCGCCTGCTCGGCGAGCGCGTCGAACAGCGCGCGCGCCATATCAACCAGTTGCGCACCCAGGTCGGCATGGTGTTTCAGCGCTTCAACCTGTTTCCACACCGTACGGCGCTCGAGAACGTGATGGAAGGACCCGTGCATGTCAAACGTCTCGCGCGCGCCGACGCGCAACGCGAAGCGTCTGAACTGCTCGACAAGGTGGGGCTCGGCCACAAGCTGCACGCCTATCCTCATCAGCTTTCGGGCGGGCAGCAGCAACGGGTGGCGATTGCACGCTCGCTCGCGATGAAGCCGAAGGCGATCCTGTTCGACGAGCCGACTTCGGCGCTCGATCCCGAACTGGTCGGCGAAGTGCTCAACGTGATGCGCACGCTTGCACGCGAAGGGATGACGATGCTGGTCGTCACCCACGAAATGGGCTTTGCGCGTGAAGTGGCAGACCGGGTGTGCTTTCTGCACGCCGGACTCATCATCGAGGAGGGCACCGCGCAGCAGGTGCTGGGTTCGCCGCGCGAGCCGCGTACCCGCGAATTCCTGCGCCACGTGCTGACCCATCGCAGCGACACTCAGGTGTCACCGGACGGTATCGCGGGAGCCGCGGCATGAACGGCAGATTCGTACGCGTAGGCGAGACGGCTCGCAGCACAGTCGAGCTGACGATCGACGGCGAGACGGTCGAAGCGCTGGCCGGCGACACGCTGCTCACCGCGATGCTGTGCTCCTTGCGGCATGTGCGGCAGTCGGAATTCGGCGATGAAAAGCGCGCCGGCTTTTGCCTGATGGGCGCGTGTCAGGATTGCTGGGTATGGACCGCGGACGGCGAGCGGCTGCGCGCCTGCACTACCGTGGTCGAAGCAGGCATGCGCGTCGTCACGACGCAACCGGAGGCCCAATGGGCGAACCTCGCATCATAATCGTCGGCGCAGGGCCTGCGGGCGTGCGCTGCGCGCAAACGCTGCTGGCGGGCGGCATCCGTCCGATCGTCGTCGATGAAGGCAGGCGCGATGGCGGTCAGATCTACCGGCGACAGCCCGACGGCTTCACGCGGCCCTACGCGAAGCTGTACGGCACTGAAGCCGCACGCGCGGAAGACCTGCATCGCACCTTCGAGCGACTGCGCCCGCAGATCGACTACCGTGCGCAGACGCTGGCGTGGAACGTCGCGCAAGGCAAGCTGCATGTCGTGCATGAAGGACACGCGAGCGCGTTGGGCTACGACGCGCTGATCCTGTGCCCCGGCGCGACCGACCGGCTGATGCCGGTCAAAGGCTGGCAGTTCGCCGGGACCTACAGCCTCGGTGCCGCGCAGATCGCGCTGAAGTCGCAGGCCTGCGCGATCGGCCGCCAGGTCGTTTTCATGGGGACCGGCCCATTGCTGTATCTGGTCGCGAACCAGTATGTGCAGGCGGGCGCCAAGGTAGCGGCGGTGCTCGACACGTCGAAGACCGGTGCGCGCCTGCGCGCGCTGCCCAAGCTACTCGCGCGCGTCGACGTATTGCGCAAGGGCCGCGCGCTCGTGGCAGCGCTGAAGCGCTCGGGCGTGCGGGTCGAAAACGGCATCGAGCCGCTCGAGATTCTCGGCAATCCCGACGACGGCGTGCGTGGCGTGCGCTTTCGCGATGCGCGCGGCAATGTGGTGCAGATCGATTGCGACGCAGTGGGTCTCGGCTATCACCTGCGTCCGGAGACTCAGCTTGCCGATCTCGCGCGCTGTGCTTTCCGTTTCGATGTGCTCACGCGGCAATGGGTGCCGCACATCGATGAGCTCGGCCGCAGTACCGAAAAAGGCGTCTATATCGCGGGTGACGGCGCACGCGTGCTCGGCGCGGACGGCGCGGAGATTGCCGGACGGCTTGCGGCCTACGCTGCGTTGAGCGATCTCGGGCGCGCGGTTCCGGCCGCGACGCTCGACACCTTGACGCGCGAACAGCGCAAAATGGATCGCTTCAGGATCGGTCTCGCCCAGGCGTTCGGCTGGCCTGCGGAGCAGGCGGCCCGCCTGTCCGACGATACGATCGTGTGCCGGTGCGAAGGCATCACCGCGGGCGAACTGCGCCGCGTGGTGCGCGACGAAGGCGCGCAGGAAGCGAACCGCGCAAAGGCGTTTAGCCGCGTCGGCATGGGACGCTGCCAGGGACGTTACTGCGGCCATGCGGGCGCGGAGGTGATCGCGGCGGCGGCGCACGTGCCGCTCGAGCAGGTTGGCCGGCTGCGCGGGCAGGCACCCGTGAAGCCGCTCGCCATCGCAACCGTGGAGGAGACCGAATGAATCGCGCACAAGCCGATGTTCTGATCGTGGGCGGCGGGTTCATGGGTGCCGCCACCGCATTTTTTCTGCGGCAACGGGGCCGCTCGGTGATCCTGCTCGAGCGTCGGCTGATCGGTCAGCAGGCGAGCGGTACCAACTTCGGCAACGTGCGCCGGCAGGGGCGCTTTCTGCCGCAGTTGCCGCTTGCGAACCGTTCGCGCGACATCTGGGGGCGCCTGCCCGAGCTGATCCAGCACGACGCCGAGTTTTTGATGTCGGGCCATGTCCGCGTCTGTTATCGCGAAGAACAGGCCGATCAGTTCGAAACCTACGCGAAGGAAGCCGCGCATTACGGTCTCAAGCTCGACCTGCTGCGCGGCGACGCGCTGCGCGCGCGGTTTCCGTTTCTCGGTCCCGAGGTACTGGCGGGCTCGTATTCGCGAATGGACGGGCACGCGAATCCGCGGCTCGCGGCGCCCGCGTTCGGCCGCGCGGCGGCGCGGCTCGGCGCACAGATCGTCGAAAACTGCGACGTCGTGACGGTGGAAAAAGAAGGCGCGGAGTTTCGCGCGACGAGCGCCGACGGCCGCACCTTCCATGCCCCCGTGCTGCTGATCACCGCGGGTGCGTGGGGCAATCTGCTATCGGAGCAGTTTGGCGAAGCGGTGCCGATCGCCGTCAACGGTCCGCAAATGGCCGTGACCGAACCCGTGCCGTATGCGATCAGGCCGGTGGTCGGCGTGTCGTCGCCGCAGATGGAGGAGGTGGTGTATTTCCGCCAGGTCGCGCGCGGCAATGTCGTGATCGGCGGCTGCGCGCGTGCGCCAGCTTATCTCGACGAACGCCGCGCGAAGGTTCTCCCGCAAAGCACGTTGCTGCAGTTCAGGCAACTGCAGCGCGTCGCGCCGATGCTGCGCAAGCTGAACATCATCCGGGTATGGAGCGGCGTCGAAGGCTATATGCCCGACGACAGGCCGATCATGGGCGCGAGCGGTACGACCAGCGGCCTGTTCTATGCATTCGGTTTTTGCGGCCACGGGTTCCAGCTGGGTCCGGGCGTTGGCGACACGATGGCCGAACTGATCGACACCGGTGCGACCAGCACGCCGCTCGAGCCGTTCGACATCCGCCGCTTCGCGGCCGGTCGCGATGACGCGCCGGCGGCTGCGTCCACGTCGCGCGTTGCGTGAGCGGAGCGTCGATGCTGAGCCCGAGCCCAGCCTCATCATCATCCGCGCCCGAGTTCGCGGGCGCGAACCGTCATACGACACGCGCGCCGGATCGCGTGAGCCGCGCCGTCCAGCGTGCGGTCGACTTCATCGATGCGGGTTTCGCCCAGCCGATCAGTCTGTCCGACCTGGCGGCCGTCGCTGAGTTGAGCATGTCGCGGTTTGCGGTGCGCTTCAGCGCTGAGATGGGTGTGTCGCCGCAGCAATATGTGAGGCTAGTGCGCGTACGGCATGCGCAGCGCCTGCTGCGGCGAGGCTTGCCTGCGTCGATCGTCGCGGCCGAGGTGGGCTTCTTCGATCAAAGCCATCTGTGCCGGCATTTCAAACGCGTGCTTGGCACAACGCCGCGTGAGTGGCTGAGCGCCGACTGCTGATGGCTAAGGGCTGACTGCGACGACCGCTTCATTGATGCTGTTGCGAGAACAGCGCTTCCAGTGGGTATTCGGACTTCACGAACGGCGTCTTGATGATGACGTAGCTGAAATACTTCTCGATGCCGATGTCACGCTCCAGCAGCCCTTCGATCACGCTCTGATAGTGATTGACGCTGCGCGTGACGAACTTCAGCAGGTAATCGTATCCGCCGCTCGCCAGATGGCATTCGATGATCTCGTCGACAGGACGGATCGCCGCCTCGAACTTGGCGAAGTCCTCGCGGCGATGGTCGGCAAGGGTGACCTCGGTGAACACGATTTGCACGTCGCCGAGTTTCTGGAGCTGGATGTGTGCGCCGTAGCCGACGATATAGCCGGCCTTTTCAAGCCTTTTCACGCGAATCAGACAGGGGCTCGGCGAGAGCCCCACGGCGTCCGCAAGCTCGACGTTGGTGATACGGCCTTTTTTCTGCAGTTGCGAAAGAATCCGCAGGTCGATCCGGTCCAGCTTCGTGTCGCCGCTTGTCGTCATGTATCGGTCTGCCCGTCGAAGATTCTGCTTTTCGCTTCGTCGCGCTTCGCCTGAGTCAAGCGCCGCGCAGGCCGATGTTATCACGCGCTCAGGCGGCTGCGCGGCTCGCGCCGCGCAACGCGGCGCGCACCTCCGCATGGTCGAGCACCTCGTCGAGTGTGCGGCGCAACCGGCTGAAAAGTTGGTCGAACTCCGCTTCGCCGAAGCAAAGCGCGGGTGCGAAACCGAGGATGCTGTCGCCGAATGCGCGGAACCCGAGACGGTTGCGGTAGGCCGCTGCCGCGATCCGGTCCGGCAGCTTCAGCGACGGATCGAAGCGCGCGCGCGAATCCTTGTCGGCGACGAGTTCGAGCGCGCCAAGCAGGCCGCGATGACGCGAGTCGCCGACCAACGGATGATCGAGCAGCGCGTCGAGCCCGGCGGCAAAACGCGGCGCTTGCGCGATACCGTTCGCGAGCAGACCGCCCTCGTGATACAGGCGCAGTACTTCGAGTCCGATCGCGGCGCTTACCGGATGCGCGGAGTAGGTCTGGCCATGACCGACCACCGCGGTATCGCGCGCGTCGCCTGCAATGCCCTGGTAGATTTCGTCGGACATCAGCACCGCGCCCATCGGCGCATAACCCGAAGTCAGCCCCTTCGCAACCGTCATGAGATCCGGCTCGACCTGTTCCGCCTCGCAGGCGAACAGCGGCCCGGTGCGGCCGAAGCCCGTGATGACTTCATCGGCGACGAACAGGATGTCGAGACGGCGGCACGCGTCGCGCATTGCCTTGAGCCAGCCGACCGGCGGCACGATTACGCCGCCCGAGCCCTGAATTGGCTCGCAGAAGAACGCGGCAACGTTCTGCGCGCCGAGTGATGTCACTTTGGCTTCGAGCGCGGCGACGGACGCGGCGATCAGCGCCTGCGCGTTTTCGCCTTGCGGCTGGCGGTACGCATAGGGCGACGGCAGATGGTGTTGGTGCGGCAGCGGCAGATCGAAGTTGCGGTGGAACGCGGGCAGCGCGGTCAGCCCGGCGCCGACGGACGACGAGCCGTGATAGCCGCGTTCGAGCGCGATCATCTGCTTTTTCGCCGGACGCCCCGTCGCGTTGAAGTAATGCGTGATGAAGCGGATCGCCGAGTCGACCGCATCTGAGCCGCCGAGCGTGAAATAGACGTGTTGCAGCGAAGCGGGCGAGAGCGCAACCAGTTTTTCGGCCAGCTCGATAGCCGGTTCCGACGAGAAGTGAAAGTAGGTGGTCGCGTAGGGTAGCTTCGTCATCTGCCGCGTCGCTGCTTCGACGATGCTCTGCTGGCCGTAACCCACGTTCACGCACCAGAGGCCGGCAAACGCGTCGAGCAGTTCGTTGCCGTCGATGTCGCGCAGATACGCGCCGTGTCCGGATTCCAGTACGGTGGTGCCCCGCGCTTCGTGCGCGCGGTAGTTGATGACCGGGTGAATCAGATGCTTGCGGTCGGCGTCGATGAGCGATGATTTTGTCATGATGGTATTTCCGCGCAGGTTGCGATCAGGTGAGCGTCACCTCCTGATAGTAGCGACAGCGGCATGCAAGCCGTTCCGCCAAAAAAACGCCCAAAGAGCGTAGGCGCAGCGTTTTTTACCCCCAGACAGCATTTTCTGCCGCGCGTGCTGAATAGCGGCCCAAACGAGATTTCAGCGATGCGTTCGCGGCCGCGTCAGGCCAGCGACTGCGTGATCACCGCAAACTGACGTAGCGAGCCGTCGGCGAGTCCGGGCTCGGCAATGGGTCGCGCGGATGCGATCCGCCGCATCCTCACGACCGTGTCGGCGCGTGCAAGACCGAGGCCGGTGAGCCACGTTCGCAGGCCGTGCCCGTGCGGTACGTCGATGCGCACCAGCGCGCCTTCGTTCAGCGCCAGCCAATGACGGATCAGCGCCTTGGCGTGCACGGCGTCCGGGCTCGCACCGGCGACCACGGGGCCGATCAGGAAACCGCGTCCGAAGCGGCGGAACAGCGAGAAGCCGAGAAGTTCGCCGTCGCGATCGAGCGCGATACCGTCGGCCAGTTCGAGCAGCGGCGGCAGCACGTGGCTGCGGTCGAGACCGCTCGCACGCGATGCCAACGCGACCAGTTGCCCGGCATCGCTCGCGCCGAGCGGGCGCAGCCGCTCGTTGGCGGCCAGCGCGACGAGCGGCGCACGGAACGCCGCGCCCTGCATCTGGTCGAGCGCGCCGCAGGCCTCGAAGCCGAGCGCGTCGCACAATGGCTGGGCAGCCTCGGTCGCATAGAGCGTGACGTCGCGCTTGCCGAGTTCGTCGAGCGCATGCGTGAGCAACGTGCGGCCGATACCCACGCGGCGATGCTCAGGCGCGACGACCAGCATCCCGAGCGTCGCCTGATCCGCGCCGAACTTCCAGCACACCACCGTGCCGACCAGCGTGCCTGCCGTCTCGGCGACGAAACCGATTCCGGTGTGCGCGGAGAACCCCCAGTCTTCACGGCGGTGCGACCAGCCGATCGAGGCGGACAGGCGTTGCGCAGCAGGAAGGTCGTCGGCTGTCAGGCGTCGGTAGGTGACAAATGCGTGCGTGGTTGAATCGGACACGGGGCGCTCCGTGATTAATCGGCCGTGTCGCGACTGTTGCACGTTGCGCGCCCATCGGATAGCACGAACTTCTCATCGAAACAGCGAATTCCGTCGATGCAATCGTCAGGGTCAACGCCAGGGGCGGCAAATCATGCTGTTTGAACCACTCAAAACCGTGTTTTCGAATGGTCGAATCCATCGATACGCGAACAACGCCATTTTTTGCAGTGCTTAAATCGATTCATGCAGTGCCGCCGCGCCGCGATCAGCACGCGTAGCGCCGTCGAACACCAATGCTGGATATCCCGCGTTCAATCACGAGTGAGGAGCAGTTCGCATGTACGACGACGAAATCAAAACGGGCGGTTTCAACCGCCGCGACATGATGCGTTTGCTGGCCGCCGGCGGCATGCTCGCCACCGGCGCGGGAGGCCTGCTGGCGGGCGCTCGTCCGGCACTCGCGGCAGCCACGCCGAAGAAAGGCGGCAAGATCCGGGTGGCCAACGACGCCTCGTCGACCGCCGATACGCTGGACCCGGCCAAGGGTTCGGCAGGCGCCGACTACATCCGCTTCTTTATGTTTTACAGCAGCCTGACGCAACTCGACGGATCGCTGACGCCGAGGATGAATCTCGCCGAAGCGGTCGACAGCAGCGATGCCAAGGTGTGGGTGATCAAGCTGCGCAAGGGCGTCACCTTCCACGACGGCAAGGCGCTCGCGCCCGCCGATGTCGTCTACTCGCTGATGCGTCACAAGGATCCGGCAACGGCTTCGAAGGTGAAGACGCTGGCCGAACAGTTCGTGGAGGCGAAGCAGACCGGCCCCAACGAAGTCACGCTCACGCTCGCGTCCGCCAACGCGGATCTGCCCGTGATTCTCGCCACGCCGCAATTCGTGATCGTCAAGGACGGCACGACGGACTTCACGACGGCCGTCGGCACCGGCCCGTACAAGCTGAAGACCTTCAAGCCCGGCGTCTCGACCGTGGGCATCCGTAACGACAGTTTCTGGAAGACCGGCGGCGGCCCTTACCTCGACCAGATCGAGCTGATCGGTATCGGCGATAACGCGGCACGGGTGAATGCGCTGCTCTCCGGCGACGTTCATCTGATCAATTCCGTCGATCCGCGCGCGACGCAGCGCATTGCCGCGACGCCGGGCTATGAGGTGCGCGAGACCAAGTCGGGTCTCTATACCGATCTGATCATGCGCCGCGACAATCCGCTGACCGGCAACCCCGATTTCGTGCAGGGGATGAAGTATCTGTTCGACCGTGACCAGATCCGCAGCGCGGTGTTTCGCGGTTATGCGGTGATCGGCAACGATCAGCCGATTCCGCCCGGACACCGCTACTTCAATGCGTCGCTGCCGCAGCGCCCGCACGATCCGGACAAGGCGAAGTTCCACTTCCAGAAAGCCGGAGCGATCGGTACGACGCTGCCGCCGATCTATGCGACGACCGACGCGAACGGCTCGATCGAGATGGGTGTACTGCTGCAGCAGTCCGCCGCGAAGATCGGCGTGAACCTGAACATCAATCGCGTGCCGGCGGACGGTTACTGGTCGACCCACTGGATGAAGCATCCGCTCGGGTTCGGCAACGTCAATCCGCGTTCGAGCGCCGATGTGCTGTTCACGCAGTTCTTCAAGTCGGACGCCCCGTGGAACGAGTCGGGCTGGAACAACCCGAAGTTCGACCAGTTGCTGGCCGCCGCCCGCTCGGAAACCGACGATGCCAAGCGCAAGCAGATGTACGGCGACATGCAGATGCTGGTATCGGAGCAAGGCGGCATCGGCATTCCGACGTTCCTGAGCCTGCTCGATGCGAACGACAAACACCTGCAAGGGCTCCAACCCGTGCCTACCGGCGCGATGATGGGCTTTAACTTCGCCGAGTACGTGTGGTGGAACGCATAACCCACTGAAGCGCGCGGACGCGCCGGGCGGCCCGCGCCGCCGTGCCCCAAAGCCTGAACCGAGGAGTCATGGCAATGAACGGGAATATCGCCCAGTTGATCGGCCGGCGCGTCGCCGTTACTGCGCTGACGCTGTTGATCGTCTCGATCATCATCTTCGTGATCACCAATCTGTTGCCCGGCGATGCCGCGCAGGCCGCGCTCGGCCAGTCGGCGACAGCCGAAACGGTCGCGGCGTTGCGCCAGCAGTTCGGTCTCGATCAACCAGCTTACCTGCGGTACTTCCATTGGCTCGTCGGTCTGCTGCACGCGAACTTCGGCGTGTCGCTGTCGAACAATCTTCCGGTCTCCGAACTGATCGAAGGGCGCTTGCCGAAGTCGCTGACGCTCGCGGCGATCACCACCGCGGTGTCGGTACCGATCGCGGTGTCGGCGGGCATTCTGGCGGCAGTCAACCGCGACTCGCTGATCGACCGCATCATCAGCCTCGGTACGCTGTCGCTCGTCGCCACGCCCGAGTTCCTGATCGCGACGCTCGCGGTGCTGGTGCTGGCTGTCAAGCTGCACTGGCTGTCCGCGCTGTCGTACAGCGGTGAGATCGATAGCCTTCACGATTTTCTGCGCGCGTATGCGATGCCGGTCGTCACGCTGTGCGCAGTCGTGATTGCGCAGATGGCCCGCATGACGCGCGCCGCCGTGATCGTGCAGCTCAGTTCCTCGTATGTGGAAATGGCGATGCTGAAGGGCGCGAGCCCCGCGCGCGTGGTATTGCGCCACGCACTGCCGAATGCGATCGGCCCGATCGCCAATGCGATCGCGCTGAGCTTGTCTTATCTGCTCGGCGGCGTGATTGTCGTCGAGACCATCTTCAACTATCCGGGCCTCGCCAGCCTGATGGTCGACGCGGTGAGCAACCGCGACTTCCCGCTTGTCCAGGCCTGCACGCTGCTGTTCTGTCTCGGCTACCTGCTGCTCGTGCTGCTAGCCGACCTATGCGCCATCATCTCGAACCCGAGGCTGCGGATATGACGATGCTTCGACCTTCTTCCGATTCGTCCCCGCGGCTCGGCGCGCTCGAACCGGTGCAGCGCAGCAGCACGTTGCCGCAGGGCGCCGAGCCGCCACCGTCCTGGCGCGGCGGTGGCAGCCCGGCGCCTCGGCCGGTGCGCCGTCGCAGCGTCGCGCAACGCATGAATCTGTCGACCGGCGGCTGGATCGGCCTGGCGATGGTGACGAGCGCGCTGTTCGTCGCCGCGTTCGCGCCGTGGATCGCGCCGCATTCGGTCGGCGCGATCATCACGCCCGACGTATTCGCTGGCTTCAGCGCGAAGCTGCCGCTCGGCTCCGACTACCTGGGCCGAGACATGTTGAGCCGCATCATCTACGGTATGCGGCTGACGGTCGAGCTGGCGCTTGCCGCCGCGCTGCTCGCGGCGCTCACGGGGACGATGCTAGGGCTGCTCGCGGCCGTGGCCGGTCGCCGCATCGACGAAACCATGAGCCGGCTGCTCGATGCGGTCACGTCGATTCCATCGAAAATGTTCGCGCTGATGATCGTCGCCGCGTTCGGCTCGTCGCTGCCGTTGCTGATCGCGACAGCGGCGGTCAGCTACATGCCGGGCTCATACCGGATCGCCCGCTCGCTCGCGGTCGATATCGGCACGCTCGAATACGTGCAGGTGGCCCGGGCGCGCGGCGAGAGCGCCCTCTACATCGCGTGCTTCGAGATGCTGCCGAACATGCTTCACCCGATGCTTGCCGATACCGGTCTGCGTTTCACGTTCGTCGTGCTGCTTCTGAGTAGCCTGAGTTTTCTCGGTCTCGGCGTGCAGCCGCCGTATGCCGATCTTGGTTCGCTGGTGCGCGAGAACATGGCCGGCCTCGGCGACGGCGTGCCCGTCGTGATCCTCCCCGCGATCGCGATCGCGGTGCTCACGGTCGGCGTGAACCTGCTGATCGACGGACTGCCGCAGCGTAGCCGCCGCAAGAGCATGCCCAGTGCCGATGGAGGCCATTGATGAAGGCACCTCTTTTCAGGCGTGCTGGTGCGGCCTTGACTGCCGTCTCGGAGACCGCGCCGTTACCATCGTCCAATCTGGTCGAGGTGCGGGGTCTGCGCGTAGTGGGAAGCCGGCCCGGCGAGCCGGATACAACGATCGTGCATGACATCGACTTCGATATTGCGCGCGGCGAGGTGCTCGCCTTGATCGGCGAATCGGGCTCGGGCAAGACCACGATTGCGCTCTCGCTGATGGGCCATGCACGCAGTGGCTGCCGCATCGCGGGAGGCGCGATCCGGATCGGCGACACCGACGTGCTCGGTCTCGCCCCAACAGCGCTTGAGCGATTGCGTGGCCGCAAGGTCGCCTATATCGCGCAAAGCGCGGCGGCCGCGTTCAACCCGGCGCGCACGATCATGGACCAGGTGATCGAAAGCGCGCTGATTCACGGCACACTCGGCAAGCGCGCCGCGCAGGCCAAAGCAGTCGAACTGTTCCGCGCGCTCGCGTTGCCGGACCCGGGGAAGATCGGACGGCGCTACCCGCACCAGGTGTCGGGCGGCCAGTTGCAACGGCTGATGGCCGCGATGGCGCTGATCACCGACCCCGCTCTCGTGATTCTCGATGAACCGACCACCGCGCTCGACGTCACCACGCAGATCGACGTGCTGCAAGCATTTCGCGGGGTGATTCGTCAATGCGGCATGACCGCCGTCTACGTGTCCCACGATCTGGCGGTGGTGGCGCAGATGGCCGATCGCATCGTGGTGCTGAGCAACGGTGAGATTCGCGAAACCGGCCGCACCGAGCAGATTCTGCATGCGCCTGCCCATCCTTATACGCAAAGCCTGATTGACGCGGTGACGCCGGTTGCCCCCGCTGCATCGAGCGCGGCCGCGCCGGGCGCATCGCAGCGGGACGCGGCGCCGCTGCTGGAACTGCGCGGCTTGACGGCCGGCTACGGCGGCACCGACGCGAAAGGCTGGCCGCACAAGGTCATTCTGCGCGACATCGACCTCGCAATCGGCCGTGGCCGGACGGTGGGCGTGATCGGCGAATCGGGTTCGGGCAAAACGACGCTCGCGAAGGTGATCGCGGGGCTCGTGCCGATGGCGCGCGGCAATCTGCTGCTCGACGGTGAGCCGCTTGCCGGCAACCTGAGCCGCCGCAGCCGCGAACAGTTTCGCTGCATCCAGATCGTGTTCCAGAACGCCGACACCGCGCTCAATCCGGCGCATACCGTCGAGCGCACGCTGGCGCGCCCGTTGAAGTTCTATCACGGCATGAAGGGCGAGGCCGCGCGGCGCCGCGTCGCCGAACTGCTTGGCTTGGTGCGTCTGCCTGCCGAGCTGGCGCAGCGGCGCACCGGGGAGTTGTCGGGCGGGCAGAAACAGCGCGTGAATCTGGCGCGGGCGTTGGCCGCCGAACCCAAGCTGATCCTGTGCGACGAAGTCACGTCCGCGCTCGATACGGTGGTCGGCGCGGCCATTCTCGAACTGCTGCGCGATCTGCAGAAAAAGCTGGGCGTGTCGTATCTGTTCATTACGCACGACATCGCCAAGGTGCGCGCGATCAGCGACGACATCGTCGTGCTGTACGCGGGGCACCGCGTCGAGACGGGCAACCGCGACGCGTTGTCGGCGCCGCCGTACCACCCGTATTCGCATCTGCTGGTGTCGTCCGCGCCGGAACTTCGCGCCGGCTGGCTCGAAGAAGCGGGCGAGCGTTCTCACCAGACGCTGCCGCCGATCGGCGAGCCGGCTCACGAGCCGCAGCTGTGCACGTTTCTCGCGCGCTGCCCGCTGCGTGTCGATGGTGTCTGCAATCGCACGCCGCCGGCCGCGCGTACGCTCGCGAGCGGTGCTCAAGTGCTGTGTCATCGCAGCGAAGCGGAACTGGAGCAATACCAGAACGGGCCGCCCGACGGCGCGGCGGCGGGCGGGCTCGCTCAGTCCGTCACGCTGCGCGTCTGATGCCGACCTCGCGCGACGCGTGCCTGCCATGTCGTGCGTGCCGGCGATACGGCGATGACGGCATCTGCGTCGCGCAATCCGCGTCGTCGGAGTGGAGCGCCTGAGCTTGTGGCCCAAAGGAATACGACATGACTGGAGTCTTCGACTACGCCCCCAGCGATACGACCGCGGTCATGTCGCGTGCGATCAGGCGCGCCGTGGCCTTGATCGAAAGCTCGTTCGCGCAGCCCGTCAGTCTTGCGACGCTTGCGGCGACGGCCGGGCTGAGTGTGTCGCGCTTCGCGACGCTGTTCCGCAAAGAGGTCGGCATCTCGCCGCATCGCTATGTGTGTATGGTGCGGATCCGACACGCTAAACGGCTATTGCGCGACGGCGTCCCGCCGTGCGAGGTCGCGGCCGAAGTCGGGTTTTTCGATCAAAGTCACCTTGGCCGACATTTCCGGCGCGCGGTCGGTGTGACGCCGGGGCATTTCACGTCCTGCCCTTCGCGTGAAGAAGCAGCCTAGCTGAGCGTGAAGCCGCCGTCCGCGGCGATGATCTGACCGGTGACATAGCTTGCGGCAGGGCTTGCGAGAAAGAACACGCTCTGCGCAACCTCGATCGGCGCGGCCATTCGTCCCATCGGAACCCGCCCTGCGCCTACGATCGGCCCTCGAATCTTGAATGTCGCGCTGATGTTCTTGCCGCCCTCGCTGGCCATGCCGCCTGGGAGGATCGAATTGACGCGGATGCCGTCGACCGCGAATTCGCTGGCCAGTGATCGCGTGATGCTGTCCACGCCGGCCTTCGCGGCGTCGTAATGGACGTTGACGCCCCACAGGGTAGGCCGAAGCGCCCCAACCGAGGAAATGTTGACGATCGAGCCGCCGCCGCCCTTCGCCCTCATGCGCGAGATAGCCTCGCGGCAACACAAGAACGTACCTCGCAGCGTGACGTCCTGCATCTGATCCCATTGCTCGACGGACATGTCGAAGAATTCGGCCTTCGAACGGTGCGCCGCGTTGTTGATCAGAATGTCTACAGAGCCAAACTTCGCATCGACGGCTGCGAATAGTGCGGTGACGGATGCTTCGTCGGCCACGTCGACTTTGCATGGCATCGCAATGCCACCGTTCGCATCGATATCCGCCGCTGTTGCAGACGCGGCATCGGGGTTCAAGTCGGCAATCACGACATTGGCGCCGGCCTCGGCGAGCAGGCGCGCGGTCTCGCGGCCGAGACCTTGCGCAGCGCCGGTAACAATGGCGGTCTTGCCCGTGAGATTGAACATCTGCGCGAGGCGCGCGCCGATCTGGGTTTCACTCAACATGGGATGCTCCGTTTCGAGTGGTCGATGAAGGTCGCACCGTTCGGTTCGCTTCAGGCAGGAGGGTTGTTTGCGGACGCCTTCAGCTAATCAGAAATCCGCCGTCGAGCGTAATCGATTGGCCCGTCATATAGCGGCCTGATGGCCCTGCGAGATACAGCACCGCGGCGGCGATATCGGCGGGATCGCCCCATCCGAGCAGCAGACGTCGCTCCGCATCCGTACCGGGTCCCGTGAGCTTTCCTGTTTGCAGGCGAGCCTGCATATCCGGATGAAACTGAACCTTGCCGGGCACTGCACCGGGAAGCACGCTGTTGACGAGAATCTGGTCGCGGGCGTAGTCCAGCGCTGCGGAGCGCACCAAACCCGCTACGCCGGCTCGCGCGGCAGCATACGCCCCATTGCCATTCAGTACGGCATGCGTGGCTCCCATGGTCGTCACGTTCACGATGCGTCCACCCCGGCCCGCGGCGAGCATGTGCTTGATCGCTTCTCGCATGCAAAAGAACACAGACTTCAGGTCGATCGCCATCACTTCGTCCCACGCGGCTTCGGAGAACTCGGTAAGCGGCCCGTTATTGGTCATGGCCGCGCAATTGACCACGATGTCCGGGCTACCCCAAGCTGCGCTGATTTGATTGAATAACGCAATCACCGAGGCTTCATGTTCCACGTCTGTCTCGATAGCGATTGCTTCGCCGCCCGCCGAAAGGATCTTGTCGACGACCGATTGCCTATGCGCTGCGCTGTGATCGGCGACTACGACCCGTGCGCCGGCCTCGGCCAGCACAGGGGCGATATCGATGCTGGAATTGCATCCCTTGTCAGTCACGACAGCGACTTTTCCGCTGATGCCGAATAGCCGCTCTAGCAAGGAAGTGGTCATCGAGTTGTCTCCAGGGGGCTGTGTGTCGTTTTTTAGGAATTCTAGCGGCAACGTCCGACGCGCAATGGTTACCGTGGGGAACAATTAGAGTGAGCTGATTTCACTAATCCCGCGCGCTAACGAACGGCAGCAATGAAGCGACTCAGCGCCGCGCTAGCGGGCCTCGTCGGAACGGTGAACGAAAATACGCACATCGTTCTAAAAACGCAACGACAATACTAGCCGGGATTTCCCTCGTTGCGGGTCTTCGGACGGGCCGCGCAACATGCGCGTGGAGAACGTCGGCCCGGCAATGATGATGTCGGCGCGAACGCACATACAACCTCACAGGAAGGCGCCAAGATGAATGTTGCCAAAAGAAGCCCCGCCCAGATGGAATCGCATCGACCGCAGCCAGATACCGGCACGCTTCCTTTGCAGGTTGAGGACATCACCCGTTCGTGGCTGACCTCGGCGCTCGCGCGCAGCCATGAAGGCGTAGCCGTCGAATCACTGGCCATTGGCGAGGTGATGTACGGCACGGCTACCAAAGTCAGGGTGCGTCTTGCTTACAACGCAACAGGGCGCGAGCTCGGCTTGCCGGAGTCGCTGATCGTCAAGGGCGGTTTCGTTCCCGAGTATCGCAACTTGAACGCCTATATCTACGAATACGAGGCGAAGTTCTTCAAGGAAGTCCATCCCTGCTTGCTTGCAAATGTGCCTGCCTGCTTCTACGCAGAGACCGAAAGTCGAAGCGGGCAGTCGATCGTGATCCTCGAGGATCTACGTTCACGGGAGGTGGAGTTCTGTCGCGTGCAGCGGCCGCTGACGTTTGCACAGGCGGCAGCAAACCTGGACGCGCAAGCGCGGTGGCACGCGCAGTTCTGGCAATCGCCTGCGCTCGAAAGCGATGGCGAACTGGCGTGGCTCGCGTCGCAAGACCCGCTGCCCGATGGCGAGTCCGGCACCTATCACTGGGGCCAGTTGAAACCCGAGGTGTTCGCCAGCTATACCCAGTTGCCGCGCGGGGCCGCCGTGCCTAAGCGGTTTCACGATCGTGACTGGATGGAGCGGGCGCTCCTCGATCTGCGCGCTTTCGACCGCATCGGGCCGATGACGTTTCTCCATGGCGATGTTCACCTCGGAAACCTGTATTTCGACCGCGACGGCACGCCCGGCTTTCTCGACTGGCAGTCATATCGACGCGGACCGTGGGCTCATGACGTCACGTACTTCCTGATATCGGCTCTGGATATCGCGGATCGGCCGAAATGGGAGCGCGCGTTGCTCGAATACTATCTTGAGCGGCTCGCCTTTCACGGCGTCAACAACCCGCCGTCAATTGAAAGCGCGCTAGATGCCTACCGGCGCCACATCGTCTATGGGCTGTTCTTCTGGCTCGTGAATCCGGTGGAGTGGCAGGTCGAAGTCAACAATTGTGCAGTTGCGCCAAGGTTCGCGATGGCGGCACTCGATCACGAGATTCATGACCTCATGGGTCGATAACCCACCACGCGTTGAGCGATACGCACTTGACGTCGCCCTTTCCGCAAGGGTACAGTTTTACGATCGACATTCAATAATGTGAATGACGGGAGTGCAAAGGAGGCAATGCATGTCGGAAATGGTCGCTCGACAAAGCACAACCTGGCCCCGCGTGTATGCGTGGGCAGTGCTCGGTGCGCTTTTCGCTTTTGCACAAATCCGTGCCTATGTCGCATGGATTCGTTCGGAGGACTTCCGCCCCGTCGAGATGGGCGCGGATCCGCTACCGGAATCCGTGAAGGCGACGATCGACCATTACCAGTGGGTCAGCGTGCTGATCCTGATTCCCGTAGCGATCTGGTATGTCTACGGAATCGTCAAAAGTCGCCGCGTCGACGCGGTGCGTTTGATGATGATCGGTTGGCTCTCGGCATATTGGCTTGATCCGTGGCTGGACTTTCTTCGCCCGATGTTCACCTATAACGCCTATGCGCTGAATTACGGCTGCTGGTGTCGCTTCATTCCATTCTGGCAATCGTCCCATGCTCGCATCGCTGAGCCCATCCTGATCGACGCGCCAAGCTACTTCTATACCTTTACAGGCACCGCCGTAGTCGCGTTGTGGGCGATGCACGCGGTCCGCAAGCGTTGGCCTCGCGCGGGCAACGTACGACTCGCACTCGCTGGCTTTGCCGCCATCTGGATGACAATGGGGTTGCTCGACATCGCGGCCAGCCGCTTCATGGGCTTCGACGCGTGGCCGGGTGCGTTCCAGCGTGTCTCCTTCTGGGGCGGTCACTACTACCAGTTTCCGGTCTATGAGTTCCTGCTGTTTCCGTCTGTTTTCGTGGCGTCGGCCTTCCTTCTGCTGAACGTCGATGAAGACGGATATACGGCCATCGAGCGAGGTGTCGATCGGGTCGGGTGCCATCCAGCGGTGCGCACGGCGCTTCGGGTGCTGGCTTTCATCGCGTTTTGCAACCTACTGAACCTGGCCTACACGAGCGCGATGGGTGTGCACGCGGTGTACGCCGATCCGTGGCCGGCGGATATGCCGAGCTGGCTTGCTAACAACCGTTAGGCGCACAGTGCCCGCCATCGTCAAACTCCACAGCGGATAACCGATGACGCATTGCAAGCCGCATCGCTTCGCCGACGTCGAGTATCGCGTAGAAGACGACATCGCTATCGTCACGATGAGCCATCCGCCGGTCAACGGATTAGCTCTGGGCATCCGTCGCGGACTCGTCGCTGCCTTTGAAGCGGCCCGGCGCGACGCGCGGGTTCGCGCGATCGTACTCAATGGCAGTGGACGCGGCTTTTCCGCCGGAGGTGATATTCGCGAGTTCGGCACTTCCGCTGCCACAGCTTCGCCGGCGCTGTCGCTGCACGTTCATCCGGTGATCGAGGCGAGCGACAAGCCGGTTGTCGCCGCTATCCACGGATTTGCCATCGGCGGTGGCCTGGAAACCGCGTTGGTGTGCCACTACCGTGTGGTCGCGGACAATGCGCAGATCGGTCTGCCCGAATGCAAGCTCGGCCTGATTCCTTTGTCCGGCACGCAGCGCTTGCCGCGTGTGCTGGGCTTCGCCAGGTCGATCGAATTCATTCTTGGCGCTCAAATCGTGTGCGCGGGAACCTTCCGGGGCACCGCGTTATTTGACCGGATCGTCGATGGCGATGAGCATGAAATGTCGCGCCTTGCGATCGAGCTTGCGCGAGAGAAGATAGGCGGTACATCGTTGCCATTGATTCGCCGGTTGCCATTGCCTGATGACGACCCGGTTTCCATTGTCGCTGAAGCGCGCTCACGCCTCGGCTGTCGCGATGCAATAGAAAGCGAGTGTCTGAATGCCATCGCCGCCGCAGCCGAGTCGCCCGATTTCGACGCCGGCATGGCCGCAGCGCGTGCGATCTACGATCGGCTTGTTTCGTCCGATCAGGTGTCCACGCAGCGAGATCGGTTTTTCAAGTCGCGCCGGGATGGCGCCGCTCGATAAGCACCCGCTGATTTACTGCTACGCGGAAAGTTGCTTGCGCAGGTCGCCTTTGCGCACCTTTCCCGAAGGCGTGCGCGGCAGTTCTGCAACGATGTGAAGTTGCTCGGGCGTCTTTTGCTTCGCCACGCCGGCGGCGGCAAAGTGGGCCTGAACTGCGCTCAAGTCGAGCGACGTGCGTTCGCGCAAGACGACGACCGCGCAGACTCTTTCGCCATATCGTGCGTCTGGCTGCGCCACGACGGCGACATCGCGCACGGCCGGGTGAGCGGCAAGTACTCGTTCTACTTCGAGCGACGATATATTCTCTCCCCCGCGAATCACGATGTCCTTCTTTCGGTCCGTGATGGTCAGGCAGCCGTTTTCGTCGACACGGCCGATATCGCCGGTCCGGAACCATCCGTCGTGAGTGAACGCGGCCGCATTGAGCGCCGGGTCGGTGTAGCCGACAAACAGCTCCGGTCCCTTGAGCAGAATCTCGCCGTCGCGTCCAGCAGGCAGGTCGCTGTCCAACTCGTCGACAATGCGCACCCGCGAGCCGGGTTGAATGCGGCCGTCCGTGCAGGCCCGGATGTCAAAAGGCGAATCGGCCCAGCCGACACTCACTGTCGAATGCTCGGTCAGCCCGTACGCGCGGGTTCCCGCGAATCCGGCGCGATCGGCCATGGCGACGTGCTCCGGCGTGACACCCGTGCCGCCCAGACCGTAAGAAGCGAGGGACGCCAGGCTGCGCCCGTCGCGGCGGGCGGCTTCGAGGAGCCCCTGGAGATGAAACGGTGTGCCGCCCGAAAGGCGCACGCGATACTCGTCGACCAGTCGCGCGGCAAGCGAGGCGTCCCATCGGTCCATGAACACCATTTCGGTGCCTGTAATGAATGGACGCAACAGGAAATTGAAGCCTGCGATGTGGCCAGCAGGGAAGGGCGTCAGATACGGCCCTGGCCCATCGATGAACGGAATCTGCCACTCTGCGCCTACGGTGCGATGAGAGTGCCGCACGCCTTTGGGCGAAGCCGTCGTTCCCGACGTGTACAGCAGCAGGCAGATGTCTTCCGATGTTGGCGGGTCGGCAGGGCGGTGTTCCTGCGTTGTCGCGGCGAGTCGTTGCAGCGCGCCAAACGTGATGCCGTTCGAGGGCGCCCGATCACCAACGACGATAACGCGCTCGAGGTCGGGCGTGTCGCCGAGCGCGGCGACACGCTCCAGGTAGTCGGTTCGGGACCAGAAATCGGGCACGCACAGAACCCGGGCGCGGGATTGTCGAAGGATGAAGCCGACTTCGGCGGGACCGTAGACGTGTACGATCGGCACGAGTACCGCGCCGATCTCCAGTACAGCCAGATACAGAAGCGCAGTTTCGCGCTGTGTGGGAAGCTGTATCGCGATCACATCGCCTCGACGCAGACCGATGGCGGTGAGTGCCTTGCCAATCTCTCTCGCGTCGTGCAGCAGGGACTCGGTGGTGCAAGTGTAGGCACCGCCCTGAGTATGAAAATGGAGTGGCGTCGCGCCGTGCTTTTCGACCGCGCGCGCAATCAGGGCCGCGAGAGGCAAACCGCTCGACCACGGCTCGGTTTTCGATTCGCGCAGATCGGAATTCATGCTAACAAGGCTCGCAAGAGACTCACCAGCGCAAGTGGCTGGTCGAGCATCATGTGATGGCCGGCGCGTGGCATCGTGATCGGACCCTTCGCGCCGGGAATCGCGGCTACGATGCGGCGCGCGCGATCGGCGCTGACGACGCTGCTGCACTCGGCGTGAACGTAGCTGACGGGAACCGCGATGCGGCTCAGCAGGTCTTCTTCGCCTTCGACCGGCTGGAGATTGCGCAACTTTGGGTCGAAGCGCCATACCCAGCCGTCGGCGGTTTGGCGAAGTGAGGTCTGCGCGAGATGCTCGAGCAGCCACGGCTCGCAATCTTGTTCCGGGATGAGTCGAAAGCGACTGACTGCGGTATGCCAGTCCGGATAGGGACGGGGCGGCGGGCGTCGTTCCACCACGGGCAAGGTTTCGCCGCGTAGCATGAAATACGAATCGAGCACGACTGCATGCGAGAGACGGTCGGGAAAGGTCGCGCACGCCTGGAGCAGACGCGATCCGCCGAAACTGTGGCCCACCCCGACGCACGGTCCAGAGCCGATTGCATCCACGACAGCGACGAGGTCGCGCACGAAAACGTCGGCGCTGTATTCCTGCCTGTACGCGCTGTCGCCCATGCCGCTGAAATCCAGAGCAAAGACGCGAAAGCGATCGGTGAAGAAGGGTGCAATGAAGTCCCACCAGTGCGTGTGCCCGAGAAAACCGTGTGCGAAGACAAGTGGCGGCTTACCGGTGTCGGCGGCGTTCCACGAGACATAATGGACAGTGACCCCGCGGCCTTCGGTGAAGTGAGATCGACGCGGCTCGGCCAGGGCGTGGTCGAACCATGAAGGGACACGGTCATTCATTGCGGATGTTCCATTACCTGAGGCTTGCGCACGCGGTCCACAGACCAGCTATGCGAGTACGATGAAGACGAAGCTTCGTCTTTGCGCCTGACACGACGATCAATGCTGCGGGCGCAGCGTTTGAACGAGGCCGCCTTCATGTGCAACGATCACCTCGGATCCCGGCTGATAAACCCCGGCAATTTCGTCTCCGCGTAGGCGGTTGCCTTGGAGGCCGCGCAGATAACTCGTGTCGTCGAGTCGCAACACATGTTCGCCCTGCGCGTCGCGCACGACGATCTGGTCCGATGCGATCGACGTCAGCGTGCCCACATAGGGCAGGCGGGGCTCAAACGGGAACGTTCCGCCGTGCGGCAGGATGCGCGTGTCGAGCGACAGACGAAAACGGTCAGAGTGATTGCTGAGACCGGAGTGCGGCGTGCGTCGGCTCATCAACAGGACATCGCCCAAGCGGTAATTCGTGCGGCGCCATGCGTCTTCGGGCACGCTCGCGAGATCGATGGGAACGATCTTGTCGCCGTCCTTCCTGTGCAGGCACGCAAGCTTATGCAATCCTTCCGCCACGGCCAGTCCGCCGACTTGCGCATCGATATCGCTGAGCGGAATCCAGCAGATGATGAAATCGAGGCGGTCGCTGTAGATCGCATCTTCATGAATGAAGTCGAAGCGGGTGCGGCTTTTGTCGATAGCGGGCGGCGACGTGCGGTATTCGGTGAAGGGTACCCAATAAAGCGGTACGCCGAAGAGCCGCTGAAAGAATGCACGAACCGCGGGGTCTTCCATCACGGTGCGTGCGGCACGCTGCTCGTTCATCGCCTTCACGGGAAAGAAGCTGAAATTTTCGCGATCCTTGCCAGTCCATCGCACGTCTCGGTCGTTGCGGTCAACGAAGCCGTTGCGGTCGAGATGATCGACTAGCAGAGCGCGCATGCGCTCCAGCGGCTCGTGCTCGAGAACGTCGCGAAAGAACAGGTAGCCGTCTTCGTTCCAGCGTTCTTGCAGCGCGGCGTGATCGCCGAGCAGGTCGTTCGAAACGTTGAACTCGCGCATCGTCGGCACGATATCCACGCTTGGTGTGCTCATCACTTGTCTCCTTTCATCGCGGGGCGCTTTCGATGGCGCCTCACAGCAATCCGCGTTCTTCCGAGGTGCGGGTCGTGGTATCGATGCCCAACTCCCGTAGCGTCTCGAGAACAGCCGTGGTAGCGGAGGCGACGGCTGGGAAGCCTGCATACGGAAGCGCCTGAATCAGCACGCCTTCGAGCTCGCGTGCGCTCAGACCGTTGCGCACGGCAATGCGGACGTGGTTCTTCAGTTCGAGCGTCTGCCGGCTGGCGATGAGAATGCCCAGCGTCACGAGGCTGCGCTGCTTGCGCTCGAGTTTGTCGTCGCCCCATACATCGGCGAACGCGTAGTTGATGGCAAGGCGTGAAATGTCGGATCCGAAGCCGGTGGACTCGCTTGCGGCACGTAAGCCCGCTGCCTTGTCTTCACCCATGATTTCGCCGAATACCTTTAAGCCATAGGCAAGCTTTTCTTCGAGGCTCTTCACTTGTGTCTCCTGTTTAACCGCGGCGGCGCGGCTATTGATAGCGGATGCGACTCCGCGTTCCCCGCCGTTCTTGTCGCCGGCGATACCGACGATCATGCGTGCTAACATCGCGGCGAAAGAGGATCAAAATCTGCATATTGGGGGATCGAAATTCGCAAGCCCACCGCCCCGGCCGAGCCAGTGAAGGACGTTGCCGCACTCGTGCTGCCAGGCAGTTATCTGTCGAGCGTCGGCGCGCTGGTAGACGGATTCGCGCTGATTGCACGACACATATTCACCCAGTTCGCGCCCCCGTACCGGCACACGATGAAGACCCAGGTACGCCTTCTGGGCGCCAACGGAAACAGCCTGGAGTTCGCCGGCGAGCGAAGGATGGAGAGTGACGGGAACCTGCTGGGCGATACGGAGTACCGCATCGTTTATGTACCGGCTTTCGCCGTGGCCAGCGAAGAGGCACTCGCAACGCTCCTCGACCACGCCGAGCCCGTGACGGAGTGGTTGCGCTGGCAGCGTGCGCGGGGAGCGGTGTTGGCCGCGAGCGGCACGGGAGGAGCGCTGCTCGCGCAGGCGGGGCTGCTCGACGGCGGCCCAGCGGCAGTCCCGCGAGTGCTCAGAAGCCTGTTCCGGTCGCGCTTTCCAAAGGTGCGCGTGGACCCTGGCGCCACGATCGCCGAGCACGACGGCGTACACACTTGCAGCGTGCCCGCAAGCGAGTGGCAACTCGTGGCCCGCCTCGTCGATCGTGCAATATCTCCGCATACTGCTCAATGGCTCGCATCGACGACAGGAACGGACGGCGAGCGCGAGGAAGGCCGCCTGACGAGCGACGATCCGCTCGTGAGCAGCGCGCAATTCTGGCTCGCTCAGCGCTTTGCCCAAGACTTCAAGATCAGCGCGCTGGCGGACCTCCTCGCCGTCAGTCACGCCACGTTGCTGCGGCGCTTTACTCGGAGCCTGGGCGTGACGCCGCGTGCCTATGCGAGTTCACTGCGCATCGAGTCTGCCAAGCGAATGTTGCGCAACACGCAGATATCCGTCGAGCAGATCGCCGTGATGGTCGGCTATTCGGACGTGCGCGCATTTCGCAACATCTTCCATAAGCACGTTTCGACAAGTCCTTCCGCGTATCGGCGGCGTAGCACGGACCGCGAATGAAGGCGGCCAGGGTTCAGGCCGAATATTGGTCGAGTTCCGCTTTGCCGATATCGGTTGTCCGAAGGCGTTCAAGGAGATAGTCGACGAAAACCCTGACTTTCGCGGGCAGATACTGGCGGTGCGGGTAGTGCACGTAAATGCGTGGCCCCACACCGTCCCCCTCGTCTGCGCGCACCCTGTATTCGGGAAGGACGATCTTGAGTGCTCCCGAATGCAGATACGGCAGCACCGCAGGCACCGAGGACGGCGCGATGCCGGCGCCGCGGATCGCGGCGATGAGGCTGACATCCGGCTGACCCGCCACGGTGAGACGGCCGCGGGGATGATGAATGAACGTTTTTTCCCTGCGCGCGGCTCCTTTTCGTGTTCCTCCGGGCAAGCGTTCGAGATGAAGCGCTGCGAGTCCAAAAGGCGTCCGGATGCCGACGAAGTCGTGTTCCGCTAGTTCATCCGGTGATTGCGGCACGCCCTTGCGTCCGAGGTAGTCCCGGCTCGCGACCAGTACGATAGGGTAGTCACACAGCGGACGGCAGACATGGTTGGTCCCGCGTCCCCGCGCATGCTGGATGCTGACGTCGACACCGTCATTGACCAGGCTTGGCGCAGTTTCGTCGTAGTTGATGTCGATTTCGACGAGTGGGTAGCGTTGAAGAAACTCCGCGATCACCGGAGTCAGACAATGCCTTCCGAACGTGGGCGTCACCGAAACTTTGATCAATCCCTCAGGATGCTCGGGGCTGCGCCGCACATCCGTGACCGCTTCGTCCAGTTGAATTAACAACGGCGCCACGCGTTCAAAGAACTGCCGCCCCTCGCTCGTGAGACTGAGCTTGCGGGTGGTCCGGTTGAAAAGACGCACGCCCAGTTCACGCTCCAGCGCGGCAATGCTCTTGCTTACGGCAGGCGGTGTGACCTGGAGCCGGGTGGCTGCGGCGATGAAGCTGCCGCAACGGACGGCCTGAACGAAAGGCTGCAGGTTTGGGATTTCGGGCATCGTCACCGCCTCGGTCGTTGTTCGCATTCTAGAACCACATTCCAAAAGCTATGTTGAACGGTGTTGGACGTCAAGACAGTGCGCACCCGATATGACCAGGGTTCGTCCGCGGTGCACCGCAGCGGGACAAAGGCGATATGCTGGCGGCACCCGATATCAAAGCCATATCACGTCATGGAATTGCGGCATCTCAGACACTTCGTCGCGGTCGCGGAGACCCAGCACTTTGGCCGTGCGGCTGCGCGCCTGGGCATGGCGCAGCCGCCGCTCAGCCAGTCGATCATGCGGCTGGAGGAGCAGCTTGGCATCAAGCTGCTCGAACGTACACCGCGAGGCGTTTCGCTCACACCCGCCGGAGCCGCGTTACTTGCGGAGGCGAAGCCGCTGATCGCGCAAGCGGAGCTGGCCGAGCGGCGCGTGCGGCAAGCCGCCGACGAACTGGCGAGCCTGAGCGTAGCGTTCGTGCCGATGTGTGCGTTGCGAATCATGCCGCTAGCCATTCAGGGGCTTCGCAAGCAATGGCCGGGCGTCGACGTCCGGTTGATCGAGCGCGGCAGTGCCTTGACCGTCGCCAGCGTGAAAAATGGCAGCATCGACCTGGGCGTGGTAGTCACCAGCTCGGCGGACGTGTCAGGTTTGGAAAGCGTGGTCATCGAGCGTCTGCGTGTGGTGGCCGCCGTTCCAGCGAAGTGGCCCGTGGCGACGCAGCCCTCGATTCGCATCGCGGATCTCGCGCGATATCCGCTCATCATGTTCCCTCAGCAAATGTCGCAGCCGCTATTCGCTGCGTTCGAGACAGCGCGCCGTGAGGCGGGGCTATCGCCGCGGGTGACCCAGCAAGCCCGCCATCCCTACACGATGCTCAACCTCGTGTCTCATGAACTGGGCATCGGTCTGATGCTGGACTCGGCGCGATACCTGCCCGTGGAGGGCGTCGCCTTCGTGGACATCGAGGATGTGCCGGCTTCAGGCGAAACCGAAGTGTCGCTGGTGTGGGCGGATAGGCCTCACAAGCCCTACCACCGCTCGATGCTCGACATCATGCGCGACATCGCATCGCCGACGGCGGGCTGACAAGCACAGTCACACCGCTCCACAGCTTCGTTCACGCTGCTCCTATCGTCATTCGTTTCCCATTCACCTTGACACTCTGAGGTGGTGTGTTTATCTTTGCGAATGACGTTCAGAAAATAACCCGCTCGCGCGGCGAGCCAAAGGAGGAGCAGTGAGCACGAATGTGGCAAGTCTATTCAACCTCGATCAGAAAGTGGCGGTGGTGACAGGGGCAGGCTCTGGCATCGGCCGTGAGACGGCTCTGCTGCTCGCGTCGGCCGGCGCGGCGGTGGTCGCGGCGGACCTGAACGAGGAAGCGGCGCAGCAGACGGTCAAACAGATCGAAAGCGCGTCCGGTAGGGCTATCGCGGTCAAAGTGGACATCGGCGATGAATCGTCGATTCTTGCGATGTACGAAACGGTGCAGGCGAAGCTCGGGCGCCTCGATATTCTCGTGAACAACGCAGGTATCTATCCGAAGACGCAATTCGTCGAGACGTCGGCAGAGAAGTGGGACAAAGTGCTCGGCGTCAACCTGCGCGGCACCTTCCTCTGCATGCGTGAAGCGATCAAGCGAATGCAAGGTGCCAAAAACGGCGGTTCCATTATCAATATTTCGTCGGTGGCTTCGCTGCAGCCGGTGATTTTCGATAACGGAGACTACGGCGCATCGAAGGCGGGCGTGAACAACCTCACCAAGGTGGCGGCGCTAGAATTCGCAGCCGACGGAATTCGCGTGAACGCAGTGCTGCCCGGCGGCGTGGCAACCGAGGGCGCGGCTGCATCGACGAAGGTTCATCAGGCCCACGGGCCGATTACCCAGCCTGGCCGCATGCCGCTGGGGCGCATCGGCGTTGCCTCCGACATCGCGAGAGCGGTGTTGTTTTTCGCGTCGCCGGCATCGGACTATGTCACCGGTCAGCTGCTCGCTGTCGACGGTGGCTTCCAGGTCTCCTGATGCTCGTCGGCATGTCATTTTCGAATCGCCAAGCTGCATCCGGAGCGCGGCTTTAGCGCTTCGTTTTACTTTCCTCGATTGATGGCCGACCCGTTAGCACGCATGTCCGTGTGTGCTAACGGGCGCTCGCGCATGCACGTCAGTCCATGCCTGGTCGGGTAGTGAAAACACCGACGCCCTTAATTGAACGACTTGTTGCATATCCATTTTCCATCGCCTACGATGTCCATCTAGAGGCGCCGTGCAAGCGCCCGAGAGGCATAAGCCTGATCGGAGACATGCGATGTACTTTCTCGACAGCGATTTACGTGGTCCTCTTGCGGACTATACGTTCGACCATCGTCGCCAGCGCGCTGAAAATGGCACGCCCTCGCCGGACGAATCGGCTCGCGCAAAACAATCGAATTGGGCGGCGCGCGTGCTCTGTGCGATGGGCCCTCGTACTCTCGGCAAGATGCGCACGGAGGGCCGGGCGCGATGAAAACACTGACTCGCGAGAGCGCTCGAGAAGCGCGTCGAGTATGGCTCCCGCTCATACTGCTGTCGATTTCCGCAGCGGCGGTTTGGCTGCTGCAACGCGATCTGCGCATGGAAGAGCTAGGCCGGTCGGCACTCTTCGACGTCGTGATGATGTTTGCGGTGCTTGGGGCGACGGCATTGGCGGGCATCATCGGATGTGCGGTTGCGAGCCGCGCGCGAGCGCAGGAAGCCGATTTGTCGACAGGCGAGGGTTACTGCTTCGTGGGTGCCGTGATCGGTGCGGTGGTCTTTTTCGTCGCCATGACTATCTAACGGTAGAAGCCATGAACAAAGAGTTGAGCACGCGCGTCGAAGCACTGTTGGATAAGCAGGACATACTTGAATGCGTGCACCGGTACTGCCGCGGGGTCGACCGCATGGACCGGGAGTTGACGCTGTCGGCATACCATCCTGACGCAATCGACGATCACGGCGCATTCGTCGGGAATGCAGAGGAATTCGTCGACTGGGCCTTTGCGTACCATATCGAGCATCAGTTGTCGCACCACCATATGGTCTTCAATCACAGCGTCGAATTGCAGGGCGACGAAGCGCACGGGGAGACGTACTGGCTCTTCTTCGGAGAAAATCGCGTCAAGCCGGACACCTTAGCGGTGGGGCGCTATATCGACCGCTTCGAAAAGCGTGATGGCGTATGGGCGATTGCCGCTCGTGTCTGCATCTCCGAAGCGATAAACGAACTGACTCCCGCGCAAGTGCCCTCTGCGTGGCGCGAAATTCTGATGAGCAACGGCGTCAGCGCAAGAAGT
Organism: Paraburkholderia sprentiae WSM5005; assembly: GCF_001865575.2. Taxonomy (NCBI): domain Bacteria; kingdom Pseudomonadati; phylum Pseudomonadota; class Betaproteobacteria; order Burkholderiales; family Burkholderiaceae; genus Paraburkholderia; species Paraburkholderia sprentiae. Next base: position 637,165 of record NZ_CP017563.2, on the reverse strand, counting down.
CGTGAAGACGTGTCTTACGCTCGGCCTCTAACGACGCGTCAACCCAGCGAGGTTTAAAGCGAAACCAACGTCGGCAGAAGCCGACGTTGGCTTTCAGCTATTGGGTAATGGCGTGATCGTGCTGTGACCCACAATCGACAGAAACTCGCGGCGCGTGGACGGATGGTCACGGAGGCGCGCACTCATTCATGGCCGGCTGGTTGCGCTGGTAGCAGAGAGCTGAGTCGAATTTGCGAAGTCGGATGACGTTGTTCGTCGAGTCGTTCCAGGTGAGCCAGTAGCGACCGGGACGCGGCTGGCCAAAGCCGTTCAGGAACATCGGCATAAGCAAGACGCAGCCAGTCGTCGATCGAACCGGTCGGCAGTGCGTTTACCGCGTCGGCGATCTTTGCCTCGCGGGCTAGACGGTGTGCCGTGAGGCGGGCGATCTGGTCATGCGGTCGGTCCAGCACGTACCCATGTGCGGGCAGAATGAAGTCGATCTCACGTTCGGCGCAAATCGCGTCCAACCGGTCGAGTGACGCAAGGTAGGCCGTCATGTTGCCGTCGGGAGGATCGATGATGGTCGTGCTGCCATTCAGAACGTGATCGCCGCTGAATAGCAGTCCGTCCTCGATAAGGACCAGGCACACGTGGTTGCTTGCGTGCCCGGGTGTCGAGACGACGAGCAATCGATGCGTGTCGCCATCATGCGCAAGCGCCAGCCACTCGCCGTCGAGCAATTCACGGTCCGGGACGAAGTGATGGCTTGCCCTGTCGGCAGGCCCGGACGACCGGCCGAGGACGGGTGGCCTGTGCGGGCACATGGACTGCAGCGGCCTCGCCCCGGGCGCATGGTCCACGTGGGAGTGCGTGCAGACGATCATTCGAATGTCACCACCCGTGGCCGCGAAAAGACGCTGAAGGTGCGCCTGATCGTTCGGCCCCGGATCGATCACGATGAAGCCGGTCGCCGCCGTACCGACGATGTAGCTATTCGTGCCTGGACCCGTCATCAAGCCGCCGTTCCCGGCGGTCAACCGCATCACGTTTCCCAGGAGCGGGACGGCTTCGGTCGATTGCCAGTCGAGGGGGTGGAGCACCTGGCCGTCAGGGCATACGAGGCGCAGTTCGCCATACGGCGGGTCACCTTCCATGCAGCGCACGACACTGCCTGCCCTCATCCCCCCGCGCGGACAACTGCGCCAGAGCGACCTTTCAGACCCGCACGCCGTGAGCACGGCAGCAACCGAGCCGAACGAGCGGAGGCGTTCAAGCGTGCGCATGGTCGGGAAGATCATCATGAAGTCGCCCGCGGCATGGCGCGCCAGCGCCTCGTCGGGACGGACCCACACCGGTTCGAACTGCTCGGCGCCGTCCGCGACCGCAGTTTGACCGACGGGCATGCGCGCCACGAAAAACTGCACGTCGAAGCGCCGTGGCAGGTCTCGGTCGGTGATCCAATGCGCGAACGGATAAACGCAGTCGACGGCGACTGTCAGGCCATGCTGCACGCATTGTTCCTCGATCGCAGCTCGCCGGTCGAGCTTCGCAATATCGCTATCGTCGGCGAATGTGCCGTCGTGTCGCCATGCGAGCAGCACGCCGAGCTCTTCGAACGTTTCGCGGATGGCGGCCACGGCATGAATCGCCTGAGCATCGTCTTGCGTGGCGCGCCGTCGTGCGCTGCCGGCGGTTTGTCCATCCGAAGGGTCGATCGCGCCGCCAGGAAACGCGAACGCGCCCGGCGCGAAGCTGGCTTGCGCCGAACGCCGTGTCATCAGCACTTCAACGGCGGGTGCACCGTCGTATTGCGCGTCTCGCAGCAACAGCATCGTTGCTGCAGGGCGTGGCGAAACCGCTTGTCGTTGTGGGTGCAGCAATTGTTCGGGGCGTACCACGTCACTCCCTGCTGTTGAATGAATGGCGGCTGCGACAGGTCTGCTAAACGCGTTCGAAGACGACCGCGATGCCCTGGCCTCCGCCGATACACATTGTCACGAGCGCATAGCGCCCACCGCAACGATGCAATTCGTGAATGGCCTTGACCGCAATGACAGCACCGGTTGCGCCAATCGGATGGCCAAGCGAGATGCCCGAGCCATTCGGGTTGACTTTGGCGCTGTCGAATTCCAGCTCCTTCGCCACGGCGCAGGCTTGAGCGGCAAACGCCTCGTTCGCTTCGATCACATCGAGATCAGCGACGGTCAAGCCCGCGCGCTGCAGCGCCTTGCGTGTCGCAGGCACCGGGCCGATGCCCATGTATTGCGGATCGACGCCCGCGTGAGCCCAGGAAACGAGTCGCGCAAGCGGACGCAGGCCTCGTTGTTCGGCGGTGCGACGGGCCATCAGCAGGACCGCCGCGGCGCCGTCGTTCAGACCGGACGCATTGCCGGCCGTGACCGTGCCGTCCTTCTCGAATGCCGGACGCAATTTGGCGAGATCGGCGAGAGTCGCGCCCGATCGCACATGCTCATCGGTGTCGAAAACGAGCTCGCCTTTTTTCGTATGCAGGGCTACGGGCACGATCTGTTCGCGGAAGTGGCCGTGATGAATCGCTTGCGCGGCGCGTCGATGCGATTCGACGGCGAGCCGGTCCTGGTCGTCGCGCGAAATGCCGTACTTCTTGGCGACGTTCTCTGCGGTTACACCCATATGGCAAGCGCTGAACGGATCAGTCAACGCGCCGACCATCATGTCGATCAGGCGGATGTCGCCCATGCGCGAGCCCCAACGCGCGCCGGTCGCAACGTAGGCCGCGCGCGACATGCTTTCCGCACCGGCGCCGATCGCGATTTCCGCGTCACCGTGCGCGATCGTCTGCGCGGCGGAGATGATCGCCTGGAGTCCGGAGCCGCAAAGCCGGTTGAGCGTCAACGCCGGTGCATCCGCGCTGACGCCGCCTTCCATCGCGGCGACGCGCGCGAGATACATGTCGCGGGGCTCGGTATGGATCACGTTGCCGAACACCACGTGGCCCACATCTTCGCCCGGCAGATTCGTGCGCTCGAGCAGCGCGCGAACAACTGTTGCGCCTAGCGTCGTGGGCGGAACGCTCGACAGCGCGCCACCGAAATCTCCAATCGCGGTGCGAACGGCAGCGGTGACGACGATCTCTTCCGACATGATGGCTCCTTGGCCCCGATCATTGTTTACGACCGGCGTGGTGTTTAACAATGCGAATGACGTTCATAAAAGTAGCGTATTTTTGGCTTGGTGTCCACGTGGGTGACAACGGATAGACGTGGGTTGGATTCCGCGTTATGCTTGTTCAACAACATGATCGACGTTCAATTATTGGTTGCTCTCGGTCCGCAAGAATTTCCGGGTATGGGAAGACGATGCGACCACTCTCGGGACGCGGGTTGCCAGATAACAATAGGACGACTCAGATGGATGCAGGAACGGCTTCGCACGATGCCCTGATGGATGTGCCGTTTCGCCCGATTCGCCTCGGCAGCATGGATGCCATCGTCGAGCGAAGGGCAGACGGAAGCGTGGTGTATGAACTGAAGGAACCGCTCGAACCGTATCCCGTCCGCTTGACGGAGCGGCTCGAACACTGGGCGAGCGTCACGCCCGAGCGCGCGCTGCTCGCGCGGCGCACGCCGGACGGTCAGTCGTGGGAGTGTCTGACCTATCGGCAGGCGTTCGACGGTGCGCGTGCGCTGGGGCAGGCGCTGCTCGATCGGGGATTGTCGCCGTCCCGTCCGTTGATGATTCTCTCCGACCGAAGCTTTGAACACGCGCTCTTCGCGCTCGCCGCATTGCACGTCGGAATTCCCTACATTCCGGTGACGCCCGCGTATTCGCTGTTATCGCAGGACTTTTCGAAGCTCAAGCAACTCGCGGCCGTATGCACGCCCGGCCTCGTCTTCGCGGATGACGGCGCGCAGTATGGCCGTGCATTGCGCGAGGTGTTTGGCGGCGTGGAATGTGTGGTCGTCGGTCCGTTGCCGGACGGTCGTGCCGGCTCGCGTGTCGCGGAGTGGCTGAAGACGCCGGTCACGGCCGACGTCGACGAGGCGTTCAAGGCCGTAGGCCCGGATACGGTGGGCAAGATCATGTTTACTTCGGGAACGACGGGCGCACCGAAAGGCGTGATCTACGCGCAGCGCATGCTGTGTAGCAATCGGCAGCAAGTCGCCCAGGTGTTCGCGTTTCTTCAGGACGGGCCACCGGATCTGCTCGACTGGCTGCCGTGGCATCACACTTTTGGCGGCACGCATAACTTCGGCATGGTGCTGTACGGCGGGGGGACTTATTACCTGGACCCCGGCAAGCCAACGCCGGAGGACATTGGCCCGACCGTGCAGGCATTGCGTGAAATCGCGCCGGTGATCTACCTCAATACGCCCCAAGGGTTGGCCTCGCTCGTCCCGCATCTGCAGGCGGACAGGGCACTGCGCGAGACATTCTTCAGCAAGCTCGCGCTCATCTACTACGGCGGCGCAAGCCTGCCCACATACATCTGGGCTCAACTCGACGAGCTCGCGGTGCGCACCATCGGCCAGCGCGTTCTTATCATGTCGGGTATTGGCGGCACGGAAGCGGGCCCCACGCCGATGTCGGCGGCCTGGGATCCGCGGCGCGAGGCGATTGCGGGGTTGCCGGTGCCCGGCGTCAAAGTGAAGGTGGCACCGGTCGGCGCGAAGCTGGAAATCCGCTTTCTCGGCGACTGCGTCACACCCGGCTATTGGAACGATCCCGAGCGCACCGCCGCCTCGTTCGACGAGGAGGGTTATTTCCGCTCCGGTGACGCGGCCACGTTCATCGACCCGCAGCGCCTCGAACTTGGACTGCGCTTCGACGGACGCATTGCGGAAAATTTCAAGCTGTCCTCGGGCACGTGGGTCAACGTCGCCGAGTTGCGACTGTCCGCGTTGAACGTGTTTGGCCCCTATGCGCGCGATATCGTGATTGCGGGGCACGACCGCGACTACCTGACCGCGCTCGTCTTCCCCGACATCGAAGCGTGCCGTGCGCTTTGCGACGACCTTCACGAGCCGATGCCGGACGTTGACCAGATCATCACCAGCCGCGGCGTGCGCGCGTTCTTCCAGGCCGGACTCGACCAGCTCGCCGCGCGTCCTGGCGGCAGCTCTACGCGCATTGCGCGCATCGTGCTCGAAAGCGAGCAGCCAACGCTTGACAACGGCGAATTGAGTGCAAAGAGCGCAATCAGCCAACGCAACGTGCTCGAGCGGCGGCGCGGTGTCGTGGATGAACTTTATTGCGTGCCGCCCACGCCGCGCACACTGGTCGGCAACGCTGGCGCAGCAGCCGATGCAGATCGAGTTGAACGTACACAAAACGCTGGAAGCTAAACCATGGATTTTCGCGTAGATCCCGCGGACATCGCGTTCCGTGAAGAAGTTCGGGCGTACCTGAACGAACATTTACCGGCGGAGCTGGCCTTTCGCGGGCAGCAGGGCTTTCTGGCAGGTAACGACGATTCGCAGCGCTGGGCTCGCATCCTGCACGACACGCGCGGCTGGTCAGTGCCGCATTGGCCGGTTGCCGACGGCGGCACGGGGTGGACCGCGATGCAGCGCTACATCTTCGAGGAAGAGTGCTATCTGGCAGGCGCACCGACACAGAATCAGGCGGGCGTGTCGCTCGTCGGACCCGTGATTTGCGAGTTCGGCAACGAAGAGCAGAAGTGGCGCTTTCTTCCCCCCATTCAGCGTGGCGAAGTGTTCTGGGTACAGGGTTTTTCCGAGCCGGGCTCGGGTTCCGATCTTGCGTCGCTACGTACGACGGCGGTTCGCGATGGCGACGACTACATCGTCAATGGACAGAAGATCTGGACCAGCTTCGGCGCCTACGGCCAATGGAACTTCGTGCTGGTCCGCACGGATAGCGAAGCGAAGCCGCAAAAGGGCATTTCTTTCCTGCTGCTCGACATGTCGTCGCCGGGCGTTACCGTACGGCCGATCGCGTCGCTCGATGGCTGCCATCACCTGGCGGAAGTCTTCTATGACAACGTGCGTGTGCCCGCTGAAAACCTGATCGGCGAGGTGAACAAGGGGTGGGGATACACGAAGTTTCTGCTCTTTAACGAGCGGGCGTTTCTTGGCGCTGAAGCGCCTGCGCTCAAGCGCTATCTGCGCAAGATCCGGCACTACGCTGCGCGCGAACGCGTGGCCGGCAAGCCATTGATCCAGGATCCGACGTTTGCGGCACGTTTCGCGCAGCATGAGCTGGAGGTTCGCGCGATTGACATGGCGGTGCAGAAGATCCTGCATCAAGGGATCGACGAGCGCAGCGGCGGGATGGCGATCGGCTCCATGCTCAAAGTGCGCGGATCGGAACTCCATCAGAAGCTCACGGAGATGCTGCTGGAGGTGATCGGCGATTACGGCGCCGTGTTCTATCCCGATCCGAATGAAGAGCGAGCGCTGCGCGAGGCCTCCTTCATCGGACCCGAGTACGCGCCGGGTCTGGCGGCAGAGGTCTTTTATCGGCGGGCTTGCTCGATCTATGGCGGGACGGCCGAAATTCAGCGAAACATCATCGCCAAAGCATTGTTCGATCTTTGACGCGGTATCGAGCTACGAACCGTCTGCGATCCCCGAGCCGTGGGATCGCATCAATTGCCGGAAGAAAGAGGGTGCAGCATGGACTTTGAGTTGAGCGACGAACAGCGCATGTTGCAGGAAAGCGCGCAACGCTTCTTGCAAAAGAGTTATACGTTCGAACATCGTCGCAACCTTGCTTCGCAGGGAGGGGGATTTTCGCGCGAGACGTGGCGGACATTCGGCGAAATGGGATGGCTCGGTGTCGCGGTGCCGGACGAATTGGGCGGGCTCGGTTTCTCGCCGGTCGAAACTGCCATCGTGGCCGAGCAGATCGGGCGCGCGCTGGTGCTGGAGCCATACGTGATGTGCGGTGTGTTTCCTGCGTCGCTTGTCGCGCGCTGCGGGCGAGAAGGGCAGCGCGAGACGATACTTGGTGAGATCGTTTCGGGTGAGACTGTCTATGCGGTCGCGCAAAGTGAGCGCGAGGCGCGGGGTCACGTGCATTACGTGACGGCCACCGCGACGATGACAGACCACGGGGCGTGGCGGCTGGACGGCTATAAGACGCTCGTGGTTGGAGCGACCGTTGCAGACCGTCTGCTCGTCGTCGCTCGCACGGCGGGTGCCGCCGATGCCAGGGAGGGCGTCGGGATTTTCGTCGTCGATCCGAAGCAGGCAGGCGTGACGCTGAAGACTTGCGCGTTGCTCGACGGCACACCATCTGCCGACTTGCTGCTCGATGGTGTGATCGTTGCGGGATCGAATGTTCTGGGTGAGGCTGGCCGAGCGTTCGAAGGACTGCAGGCCGCCGTCGACGAAGCGGTCGTTGCGATCTGTGCCGAACTGGTGGGCGATATAGAGAACGCTATCGAGCTCGCGTCGGACTACTTGAAGACGCGCAAACAATTCGGCGTGGCGATCGGCAGCTTCCAGGCGCTGCAACACCGGATGGCAGACATGGCGATCGAAGCGATGCAGGCGCGTGCAACCCTGCACCGCGCGTTGCTCGCGATCAGCGAGAACAGGGAAAACCGGAGCGTCGAAATCTCCGGCTGCAAGGCACAGACCACCCGTAGCGCGAAGTTCGTTACGCAACAGGGTATCCAGTTGCACGGTGGCTACGGCATCACGGATGAATACAAGGTGGGCCATCACTATCGCCGTCATCTGGTGCTCGACGCATTGTTCGGCAACGCGGACTACCACCTGAACCGCTACGCGCGCCAGATTCAGCACGAGGCATTGACATGACTGCGACAGCAACTGATCTGCTCGGCGTGCAGAGCGACGGAGCGGTTCTCACGTTGACACTGAACCGGCCCGAGGCCCGCAACGCACTGAACCTCGCATTGACCGACGCGCTGGTCGACGCGTTGCATCGTTTCGAAGCAGACGAAAGCTTGCGCGTCCTTATCGTGACGGGCGCCGATCCGGCCTTTTGCGCCGGGCTCGACCTGAATGACTTTTCCGCGCCCGATGCGCCCCGCGCGCGGGTCACGGCAATGATCGATATGTGGCCGCGCATCACCAAGCCGGTCATCGCGGCGGTCAATGGCGCTGCCGTTACCGGCGGCCTCGAACTTGCAATGGGGTGCGATTTCATCATCGCATCCGAGCGTGCGCGCTTTGCCGACACGCACACGAAAATCGGCGCGCTCGCGGGGGGCGGCATGACCGCGAGGTTGCCGTATATCGTGGGTGCGCGCTGGGCGAAGCAGATCAGCTTGACGAGCGATCCGTTTGACGCGGCCACGGCGTTGCGCATCGGCCTCGTGAACGAGGTGGTCAGCCACGATCAACTGATGCAGCGGGCAGCGTCACTGGCGAAGACGATTGCGAGCCGCCGGCTCGATCTGGTCGCGACGGTCAAGCGGGTGATCGATCAGGGTGCACTGGCTTCGCTGGAAGAGGCGTTGCGAATCGAGAAGGCGGCATTGGCGCAAGGAAAGCAAAGCGGCGGCATGGCGTGGCAGGCGGGGAAATAATCGAGCCCGATCCATCCCGGCGAACCTTTCATCGGCAAGGCTCCTTGTTGGTGGAGTAAGTATGCGCTCATCGCTTTTCGAGCCGAGGCGATGGTCGAATGGTACCGTGGTCGCAATCCATCACAGCGCTTTGGCGAGGTCGACGAGATCGCCGGGCTCGCCGTGATGCTCGCATCGCGTTCGGGCGGCTATATCAACGGCCAGACGATCGCGGTGGATGGCGGCCACACGATCTCGTTTCGCTGATTTTCACGAGGAAACCGCATCGTGCGCCCCCCAATGTTCAGGACGCGAATCACCGAGCTGCTCGGCATTCGCCACCCGATTCTTTGCGGCGGTCTCGGGCCGCGTGTGTCCGACGCAAGATATGTCGCGGCCGTCGTCAACGCGGGCGGCATGGGCTTCATCGTCGGCGCGGGCTTTCCCGATTCCGATGAATTCCGCAACGAGCTGCGCACCTGTCGTGAACTCACCGGTGCAAAGAATTTCGGCGTCAATCTCTACATATCGCGGCAAGCGGGCGGGGTGGAGCGAGTCAAGCACCAGATCCGCGTTCTGATCGAAGAGAACGTTGCCTGCGTGGAGACCGCCGGTGCGAGCCCCGAAGCGGTCGTGCCGTTGCTCAAGGAAGCGGGCATCAAGGTTTTGCACAAGGTGCCCGCTGTGCGCTATGCACATACGGCGGCGCGGATGGGCGTCGACGGTGTGATCGTCGTCGGCAATGAGTGTGGTGGCCATCCAGGCATCTACCAGATCGGTAGCATCGTGCAGGCCGCGCAGGCGCCGCGCGAAATCGGCTTGCCGGTCGTGATCGGCGGCGGCATCGGCATCGGGCGGCAGTTGGCGGGCGTGCTGGCGATGGGCGCCGACGCGGTCATCATGGGTACGCGCATGATGGTTGCCGAGGAGCTGTGGATTCATCCTGAAGTCAAGGCGAAGGTGGTGGCGGGCGACGGCAGCGAAAGCGTCGTGGTCAAGTCTGCGATTCGCGATCACCACCGCGTGCTGCGCAACGAGAGCGCCGAGGCGGTCATGGAACTGGATCGCGCGCAAGTGAGCGAGTTCGAGCAGTTCCGCCCTCATGTGACGGGCGCACTCGCGCACCAGGCTTACCTGACTGGCGACACGCGCAAGGGCATGATCGACTACGGCCACGCCGCGGTCTTTGCGGACGCAGTCCGAAAGGTCGAGACGATATTCGACGAGATGATCGACGACGCGGTGGCGGCGTCGAACCGGCTGAGTACGCTGATGACAGGCGCAGCGCGGCCGCTACGCTAGCCACGTCCAGATACCCGCGATGTAGTCGGCCATCTGCGCGCGGGCCCGCTCTCTATCGCGGGCAATGATCGCGCGCGCGATCTCGCGATGGTATTCCTTGATCCTCGCCACGACGCGGTCGCGGTCCGTTCGGTTTCGCCGATGAAACGTGGAATGCGCATCGGCAAGTTGCAGGACGATGCCGTCGAAGAGACGCAGTGCGGGATCGCCGCAAAGATCAGCGAGCAGGAAATGAAATCGCAGCCACTCTTCGGCGCCGGCACGGCCGTCGAGTCGCGCCTCGGCCTGAATCTGGTCGTGCACGCATCGCTCACCTTCATGGTCGAGCCGTTCGATCACGAGATCCAGGGCGGCCAGTTCGAGCGTGCGGCGCGTCGCGAGAATATCGCGCGGCGCGATGCCCGCATATTCCAGATAGACGCTGACTGCCTGCATCGTCGCGCTCAGGTCCGGCTGGGCGACGATCACGCCGCCTCCGGTGCCGCGCTGCACCCTCACGATGGAGTGGTGCTCGAGCAAGCGGATCGCTCCGCGCAATGCGGCGCGGCTTACTCCATGCACCTTCATCAATTCCTGCTCGGAGCCGAGCGGCAGTCCTGCCGGCCATCCCAGATCGATGACGTGCTTCAGTAGCGCCATGAAAAGCGTCTGCGCGCGTGTGATCGGTGCGCCGAGCGCATTGCGCTTGCGGCGCGACTCGGCAGTTGGGGGCAGCGCAGGCGTCATCGCGGCCAGCATCGAGAGCCACTGCTGGGGTGGAGCTTGGAAAGGATGTCTGGCCTCGCGCAGCTTTTCGCGGCGTTGCGCGGCGAACTGGCTGAAGAGGGCGACGTCGGCTGACGGGACGACCAGTGTCAGGCTCACCATGCCTTCGGCTTTCTTGCGCGTGCGATAAGCGGCGACACGTTCGGCAGACGACTTTGGCATGTCCGAGTTCAGTATTAGATGCGAACGTCGTTCAATATATCGCACACAAATCGTTACGTGTAACGAAGCTTTCGTGCGCGACGGCAGCGCGCGTTTGCCGACCGGAGAGAAAGCCGGTAAATCAAGACGTTAGCTCCTGTGCCCCTGTGCTGATCCCGCGCGGGGCGTGGTCGTGGCCAGACGCGCGAATCAACCGGTTTTCAGCCACGCGCGAGGCTACCTATAGTGAGCCGCTCCAACCACTTCACCATCGTGACAGGCGTAACGACCATGAGCGACACCAAACTATTCATGCCGCGCCGCGGCGACTTTGGCTGGCAGCCTCTTGTCAGCGCCTTCGAGCCCACCATCGAGGACATGCTGTCCAACCGCGCCTACTTCGGCATGCCGCCCGAGGCGCTCTACCTGTGGGGAACGCTGCGCGACGAGGATGGCGAGATCTATTGCCCGATGCGGCGGATTCCCGCTGGTCTGCAGACCGACGCGAAGGACACGCGGCGGCGTTTCTACCTGTGCACGACACTGGGCCACGACGACGGCATGCATATGCATCCGGTAGGCAAGGAATCGGTGCCGAACGATGGATTCGTAAGAACGCTCGAAGAGGGGCGCATCCACTGGCGAAGCGACCCGCAGGCGCGCGGCAATCGCTTTCACGTCACCTGGACGCCCGAGGATTGCAGCTGGTACGAAGAGAACGGCATGGATATCAAGGGCAAGCTCGTCAAGCCCGGCATGCACTGGTATCTGCCGGGCCGCGACGCGGGGATGTACTACGTCGCCAACATCTTCGAAATGGAAGGGACGATACTCGGAAAGAAGGTGCGCGGCATGATCGGCTTCGATCCGATCCATATGTACGAGGGCGGCGAGATCTACAAGACGAAAGATGCGCTGGTGCAGGAAAAGCTGGAACTCGTCTGGTACACGTGGGCGACGCGTTATAAGGACGGCAGCATCGACTTCGGGCACTTCACGCTCGGTCACGACATGTTCGGCTTCGCGATTCTCGGCAACGAGAAGGGTGAGGTGCGCTTTACCTATGACGTGACGGGCACCATCGATTTCGGCGCGAACGGGTATTGGCAGGAAGGCATCCGTTACTCGGCATTCGGCGACGAGTGGGAGTTCATGCCCGATCCGCGCGGGCGTCTGGTCGGTCTCGGGACGCTCAAGAATCCGCAGGTGGACGGCCGCTGGCGGCGCGTGGGCGATGCGCGCGAGCCTGACGTGTGGTTCGCATGGGGCGAAGCCGCCCCGGCGCATGGCAGCCGTCCCACGAACCGGCTCCCGGGGCTTGGCACGCGTGTCGGCGTGAACTTCCGCAAATACTGAACTTCGGCGCGCGTATGCGCAAAGGGCGACGCCGATGCTGAGCGTCGCCCCGCCGGCACTTGCGCCGGTCACTTCACGTACTTGCGAAACTCAGGCTTGCGCTTTTCGCGGAACGCATTGCCGCCTTCCTTCGATTCGTCCGTGTCGTAGTACATCGCGAGCGCCTGCATCGCGAAGGCGCCGATGCCGCGGATGTTCTCGGTATCGATATTGAATGAGCGCTTGGCGAGTGCAATAGCGGTGGGACTCATCTGCAGAATCTCGTCGCACCATTTCTTCGTTTCGGCGTCGAGTTGTTCCGCGGGCACCACGGCGTTGATGAGACCCCAGTCGAGCGCCTGTTTCGCGCTGTATTTGCGGCACAGGTACCAGATTTCCCGTGCGCGCTTCTCGCCGACGATGCGCGCGAGGTAGGCGGTGCCGAAGCCCGGATCGACCGACCCGACCTTCGGGCCCACCTGGCCGAAGACCGCGGTCTCGGCAGCGATGGCGAGATCGCAGAGCGTCACCAGCACGTTGCCGCCGCCGATTGCGTAGCCGTTCACGCGTGCGATCACCGGCTTCGGAATGTCGCGGATGATGCTTTGCAGTTCCTCGATCGGCAGACCGACGGTGCCGCGCCCGTTGTAACCGTCGCCGGACTGGTCGCCGCCGGTGCAGAACGCTTTGTCGCCGGCACCCGTGAGTACCACCACGCCGATATCCTTGTTCCATCCCGCGAGGCCGAAGGCCTTGATGAGCTCCTCGACGGTGTTGGCGCTGAATGCGTTGTAGACCTTCGGGCGATTGATGGTGATCGTCGCGATCCCATCCGCCTCCTGATAGCTAATGTCGTTGAATTCCATGTCGTATTCCAGTGTGGTGGGTTGATTGCGTTCGCGGCGCCGTTTATCCAACCATCGTCAGCCCGCCCGACACGCTGATGACCTGACCGCTGATGAACGCGGCGTCGTCACTCGCGAGGAAGGCAACCATGCCCGGGATGTCGCCAGGTTCGCCCATGCGGCCGAACGGCACGGCCTTCACGAGCGCCGCCTTGATGCGCTCGCCTTTCTCGCCCTGCGCGAGGTTGTCGAGAAGAGGTGTCGCCGTGGGACCGGGGCAAACGACGTTGACGGGAATCATCTGGCGGGCCATTTCGCGTGCCATCGTCTTCGTGAATGCGATGAGGCCGCCCTTGCAGAACGAGTACACCGCTTCCATCGACGAACCCACGCGTCCCGCATCCGACGAGATGTTGACGACGCGCCCGCGGCCACGTTCGGCCATCCGTCGCAACACGGCATGGTGCATGTTCAGCGGTCCGTACAGATTGATCGCCACCACCTTGTCCCAGAAGGGTTTCTCGGTTTGTAGAAAGAACGCGCCCATATCCCAGCCGGCGTTGTTCACGAGAACCTCGATCGGTCCCAGTTCTTCCTCGACTCTCGCCACCGCAGCGTGCACCCCTTCGTGATCCGTGATGTCGACCCGGTAGGCGCGCGCCTTGCCGCCCGCCGCTTCGATTTGCGCCGCGACATGTGCGGCGCCTTCTTCGTTCAGGTCGAACAGCGCGACGGTCGAACCTTCGTCGCCGAATCGTCTGCTAATGGCGCTCCCGATCCCACCTGCCGCGCCCGTGACGACGACGACCTTCTCCTTGAGCCCCTTCATTGATTCCCTCCGTAGTGTGCGAGGCGCTCTCGCGCCAGTTAATCTTTGCTCAGCGCTTCCGATACGGCTTCGCCCTTTCCTGTGGCCCGGGCGACGAGCGCGCTTGCTTCGTCTTCGCTGTAACCCGCTTCGAGCAGAACCTGGATGCTGTGCTCGCCGAGATTGGGCGGCAGATAGCGAACATTGCCGGGCGACTCGGAGAAGTGCACCGGTATCGAGGTCATGACCATGTCGCCTTCGGTTGGGTGCTCGAAGCGCTGGAAGAACCCGGTCTCCTTGATGTACGCGTCGTGCATCAGGTCTTTCAGGTCGCGAACGGGACCGTGCGGCACGTCCGCCGAGGCGAAGATCGCATTCCATTCCGCAGTCGTCTTGTTGCGGATGGCATCGCCGACGATGCGATACAGCTCGTTGATGTTGCGCATACGCTCGGCCATGTGGCGAAAGCGCGGGTCCTCGAGCAGATGGGCTGCATCGATCGCGCACAGCACGCGGCGCCATTGCTCGTTATTCACCGCGAGCAGGCAGATATGCCCGTCTTTTGTCGCGTAAGGCCGGCGGTGCGGCGAGAACATGCGCGGATAGCCGAGACCGGCTCCGTCATTGGAGCCCAACGCACCTTCCCAAAGATGCTCGAACAGATTGAATTGCAGCATCGTTTCGAACATCGGCACATGCACGAGCTGGCCGACACCGGTACGTTCGCGGTGATAGAGCGCCATGCCGATCGATGACGCCAGCACGTAGCCGCAGAACTTGTCGACGATCACGGTCGGGAAATACCGCGGCGAGCCGTCCGCGTCACGGTTCATCGCGGCAATGCCGGTTTCGCCCTGAATCACGTCGTCGAAAGCGGGGCGGTCCTTGTAGGGACCGTCGATTCGATAGCCGGCACCCGACGCATAGACGATGCGCGGGTTGCGTGCGCGCACGGTTTCATAGTCGATGCCGAGGCGCTCGGCGGCACTCGGGCGCATGCTGTGGACGATGACGTCGGCGGTCTCGACGAGCTTGAGCAGCGCTTCGCGGCATTCGGCCTGCTTGAGGTTCAGGACCACGCTGCGCTTGTTGCGGTTCATGATCGTATAGAACACGGCCATGTCCGGATTGCGGCCGGGACCGTTTTTGCGGTTCTGGTCGCCTTCGGGCGGTTCGATCTTGATGACGTCCGCGCCCATGTCGCCGAGCAGCTGCGTGGCGACCGGACCCAGCACGTTGATGGTCAGGTCGATCACGCGAACACCGGCTAACGGGCCGGTCGCCCGTTCGAGGGGTTGTTGGGGATTTTCCATGCTCAGGCCTTGTATTCCTTGCCTTTGACGAGCCTGAGCGGCGTGTACACCATCACTTCGGTGCCGTCCTGCTTGATCACGCGGTTACGGGTGCGCACCAGGCCAAGTCCCGGGCGCCCGTTGCTAGGCCGGCATTCGATCACTTCGCATGCCACGTGAATCGTGTCACCCACATAAGTCGGGCCTTTGATGTCGAGTTCCATGTTCAGAAACGCGAAGCCGACACCCTGCATGGTGGCCTGCGTGAGCAGCCCTTCCATGAGCGTAAACACCAGCGCGCCCGGCGCGACGCGCCCCTTGATGGCCGACTGCTCGCGAAGAAATTCGGTGTTGGTGAACAGGACTTCCAGCATGCCGGTCACCGAAACGAAATTCACGACGTCCGTTTCTGTCACCGTCCGGCCCACGGTCTTGAACTTGCGTCCGACTGGCAGGTCCTCCCAGTGAATTCCCAGACCAACCGTTTCGATGTCTTCCATTGCCTGTCCTCTGTCGTTGTCGGCTCGCTGGTTAGCTGAGCTGTCGTTGTCAGTTCTTCTTGATGCGGCCCAGCACGTTGTCCGCGACGATGTTGCGCTGGATCTGGTTGGTGCCTTCGATGATCTGCACCACCTTCGCGTCGCGGAAATAACGGTTGATCGGATACTCGTTGGAGATGCCCGCGGCGCCGAAAAGCTGTACGGCGTCGGTCGCGACTTTCATCGCGACATCCGATGCGAACATTTTCGCCATCGCCGCCATTGGGGCGAGTTCACGGCCGCTAACACCCGCATCGACGAGCGACGCCGTGCGATAGACGAGCTGGCGCGCGGCCTCGGTCTGGGTGACCATGTCAGCGATCATCCAGCGCACACCCTGAAAGTTGCTGATGTTCTGGCCGAATGCGACGCGCTCCTGAATGAATTTGACGGTGTGATCGATCGCGCCCTGCGCGATGCCAACCGCGCGCGCGGCCACGATGGGACGGCTCGTGTTGAGCGCCTCCATGGCCACCTTGAACCCCTGACCGCCTTCCGGCCCGAGACGGTCTTGCGCGCGGATGAAGGCGTCGTCGAAATAGAGGGGGCACGACGCCACGCCGCGCGCGCCCATCTTGTCTTCTTCGTTGCCGATCGTCAGACCCGGCGTGCGGCGATCGACGATGAAAAGATTGATGCCTAGAGCCTGTCCTTCCTCGTCGAGCGTCCTGGCGGCGACGAGAATGAAGTCGGCGATATGCGAATTCGTGCACCAGATCTTCGAGCCGTTGAGCACATAGCCGCCGTCCTTGCGGCGCGCTGTCGTGCGAATGCCCGAGACGTCCGAGCCGCTTTGAGCCTCGGTAATCGACAGCGCGCCGCGCAACTCACCGCTGGCGAGACCCGGCAGAAGGCGGGCCTTCTGCTCTTCGGTCCCGCCTTCGAGAATCGCGCCGAAGGGCGTCCATTGCACGACCAGCAGATAACCGGTGTTGTAGCAAACCCGCCCGAACTCCTCGACGGCGATGCAGGCCGACATCACGCTGCCGGCGCCGCCATACGCTTCAGGAAACGGCAACGTGAAAAGGCCAAGTTCCTTGAGCAATGCGTACATGTCGTGCGGATACTCGGCTGTACGATCGATCTGGTCTGCCCGCGGCGCCACGCGCTCCCTTGCGACGCGACGGATGAGATCGCGGATCTGAACCTGGTCGTCTGTTAGTTCGTATGTCACTTCGAAGCTCTCTTGCTAACGGTTTTTCTGGGTCGAGACCGGGATTCATCTCCGGAGTGGGGATGCGGTTTTATGAACAATGTTCGATAAATTAAACGAATGGCCTCCTGGTCGTCAAGCGCTGAAACCGGCGCCCGCGGGTTTGTCCGAGGTGCGTGACGAATTTGGTCGGGATGTAGTGTCAGCCTTGCGCGGCGGGGCGTGGCAGGGCTTTCCCGCCATTGACAGCGCACTCGCAGTGCGTTTAAGATTTGGAACAGTGTTCGGTTATTCGTTCCATTTTTGACCCGACAGAGCGGCTCAATCCGGCGCGAGCCCATGGCAAAACGATTTGGAGGAGCGGTGAATGGACTCTCTTTGTCCTG
This sequence comes from Paraburkholderia sprentiae WSM5005, assembly GCF_001865575.2. Lineage (NCBI taxonomy): Bacteria > Pseudomonadati > Pseudomonadota > Betaproteobacteria > Burkholderiales > Burkholderiaceae > Paraburkholderia > Paraburkholderia sprentiae. Next base: position 620,135 of record NZ_CP017563.2, on the reverse strand, counting down.
AAGTCGATTATCAGAAGTTCCTGGCCGAGGGCCGCTTGATGATCCAGCGTAGCCGCGGCAGCGGCCGTTATGTGTTCTACCCGCGGGTGGCTGAGCCGGTCACCGGGATGCGCGATCTCGAGTGGGTGGAAGCCTGCGGGAAGGGCACGGTTTATTCCACTACCGTGGTGCGGCAAAAATCGCCCACGCCAAGCTACAACGTCGCCGTGATCGATCTGGAAGAAGGTGTGCGCATGCTCAGTTGTGTGGAGGGCGTCGAGCCGGAGGCCGTGCGCATCGGCATGCCCGTGCAGGCGAAGATCGTGTACCGGGGGGAGGCGGCATTGCTTGTGTTCGAACCGGCCTGACGCCCGCTAACCCGCAGCCGGCCGTCACGAGCCGGTCACACCGATGAAAGGTAGATCGAATGGAATTCAACTTGCGCGGGCGTACCGCACTGGTGGCAGGCGCCACCTATGGGATGGGGGAAGCACCTGGCTTGTCGTCGCTGGACCTTGCCGCGCGTGCGTCCGTCGACGCGCTCGCTCAAGTGGGACTGACGCCTGGCGATGTAGACGGGCTTTTCGTGTGTACGCCGGACGACATGCTGTCGGGTCTGACATTTGCCGAATACCTCGGTATTAACCCGAAGTTAACGGACAACAACCGAAGCGGCGGATCGGCGTTTGAAATCTACGCGCACACCGCGGCCATGGCGTTGTGTACGGGACAGATCGACGTTGCGTTGATTGCATACGGGAGCAATCAGCGCAGCGCGGCGGGCAAGCTCGTGCAGTCGTCGCGTCCCTCGCCGTGGGAGAGCCCCTATAAGCCGATGAATCCGGTGTCCTCGTATGCGCTTGCGGCGGCGCGTCATATGCATCAGTACGGCACCAGGCGCGAGCATCTGGCCGAGGTGGCCGTCGCCGCGCGCAAGTGGGCGCAACTGAATCCGGATGCCTACATGCGCACGCCCATGTCGATCGAAGACGTGATGGGCGCGCGCCTCGTGTCGGACCCGCTTTCCGTGCGCGATTGCTGCCTGGTGACGGATGGCGCCGCAGCGATTGTCATGGTGCGCGCCGAGCGAGCGCGTGATCTCACCGATAAGCCGGTGTATCTGCTCGGCGCGGCATCGGCCACGTCGCACCGCGAAATAGCCAGCATGCCGGATCTCACGGTGACTGCCGCCGCGGAATCGGGCAGGCGTGCGTATGAAATGGCGGGCGTGAACGCGAACGATATCGACGTCGCGATGCTCTACGACGCCTTCACGATCAACACCATTCTGTTTCTCGAAGATCTCGGCTTTTGCCCTAAAGGCGAAGGCGGCCACTTCGTAGCGGACGGCGGCATCGCGCCGGGCGGCCGGCTTGCGGTCAATACGAACGGCGGCGGTTTGTCCTGCGTGCACCCCGGCATGTATGGGCTCTTCCTGATGGAAGAAGCCATGCGGCAACTGACGGGCCGCGCCGGTGAGCGCCAGATACCCGGTGCGAAGCTGGCGATCGCGCACGGCAACGGTGGCGTGCTCTCGAGTCAGGCTACGGTGATTCTCGGGACCCGGGAAACGCTCTAAAGCGCTAACTCTGATCGACAGGAGACGGACAGATGAGCGAAGAGACCGGCAACGATGCAGCAGAGATCGTACAGGTCCGGCAAGACGGCGCGATCGCGATCGTCACACTGAACTATCCGCAGCGGCGCAACGCGTTTTCGCTGAAGATGCGCGAGACGTTGTACGCGCGGCTCTATCGGCTGATGCATCACGAGGAAGCCTGCCGTGCGATCGTACTGACCGGCGCAGGCAATACGTTTTGCGCGGGTGGGGACATCTCGGAGATGCAGACGCGCAAGGTGCTCGAGTATCGACAGCGCAATGAACTGCCGCTCGATATTTTCAGACTGATGGTCGAGGGCCCGAAAGCGATCGTCGCCGCCGTCGAAGGGTTTGCGTTTGGCGCAGGTCTGTCGCTCGCTGCCGCTTGCGATTACGTCGTCACATCGTCGGCCGCGCGATACGCGAGCGCGTTCGTCAAGGTCGGACTGCTGCCCGATACGGGGCTCTATTGGTCGTTGTCGCAGCGCGTGGGCGGCGGCCTTGCACGCGAGCTCATGCTGAGTGCCCGAGAGTTCAACGGCGTCGAAGCGGGCGAGAGCGGTTTTGCCAATCAGGTCGTCGAGCCCGGCGAGGCGCTGAACGCGGCCTCGAAGGTGGCGCAACAGTACGCGGCACTGCCCTCGGTGGCCACCGCGCACCTGAAGGCCGCGCTCGCGACGGGCATCCGTACGCTCGACGACGCGATCGAAGCGGAAGTCAACCTGCAGCCCATCCTGCGCCGCAGCCGCGAACACCAGGAGGCCGTGAGCGCCTTCATGGAAAAGCGCAAGCCGGTGTTCGTGGCCGATTGAAGGAAGCCAACATGAGCGAAAAACCAACCGCAGAGAACGATGTGACGTCGCTGATCGAGGTGACCCGCGAGGGACCGGTCGCGATCGTGACGCTAAACAATCCGCGGCGCCGCAATGCGATGGGACGTCAGATGCGTCAGTTGTTGCGCGACACGATGCATCGGCTGATGGTCGACGATCCGGATTCGCGTGCAATCGTCGTCACCGGCGCGGGCGATCACTTTTGCGCCGGCGCCGACATCTCCGAGATGACGAAGCGCACGATCCTGCAAAGCCGCGAGATCCTGGCGGAGTCGTGCGTGGTGGTGCGTGAAATGCTGGCGGGACCCAAGCCCGTCGTGGCGGCCGTGGAAGGGGTCGCTTTCGGCGCCGGGCTGTCGCTCGCGGTCGCGACCGACTATGTCGTGGCTGCATCGAATGCACGCTTTTGCGCGGCGTTTCTGCGCGTTGGGCTGATTCCGGATACCGGCATTCTGTGGACGCTGCCGAAGCGCATCGGCATGGCTCGCGCGAGGGAAATGCTGTCGCTCGCCACCGAGATCGACGCAGACAAGGCCGGCATGATTCAGCTTGCTAATGAAGTCGTCGCACCGGGCACTGCGCGCGCAAAGGCAATTGAAGTGGCGCGCGGCCTCGCCGACTTGCCGCCGCTCGGCGTGGCGCTGCTGAAGGACGCGCTGACCCACGCCGCGACGACCATGGAAGGCGCGTTGCGAGCCGAGATCGACTATCAGCCCATCCTGCGTCAGTCGAAAGACCATCAGGCTGCCTGCAAGGCATTTATGGACAAGACCAAACCGGTTTTCACAGGCGAGTGAGCGTGGGGAGCAATGCGATGAGTATCGAGCGGAACGACGAGGTTGCGGGCGCCGACGAGATCGTGCAGGCACGCCGTCAAGGCGACGTGACCATCGTCACGATGAACTATCCGGAGCGCCGCAACGCGTTCTCCATGATGCGCCTTGCGCTGACCGAGGTCTTCCAGCGGCTCATGCACAACGATCCGCAAACGCGCGCCATCGTGCTGACCGGCGCGGGAGGCCATTTTTGCGCGGGCGGCGACCTGTCCGAAATGCACGCGACCACTCCGCAGTTGCTGGCGCTTCGTGAGCGCATCGCGGTGGGCGTGCGTCTGTTCAAGCTGATTTATACGGGCACCAAGCCGGTCGTCGCGGCGGTGGAGGGCACGTGCTACGGAGCGGGGCTCTCGCTGGCTGCTGCATGCGATGTGGTGGTGGGTGCCGATACCGCGAAGTACTCGTGTGCATTCGGCAAGGTCGGACTGCTTCCCGACACCGGAATGCTGTGGACACTGCCGCAAAGGGTCGGCGGCGGCAACGCGCGTGCGTTGATGCTGAAGGGCAATGTCATCGACGCAGCCATGGCGCGCCGCATCGGCCTGGTCAGTGAGGTGGTCGCAAGCGGCAGCGCGCTCGATGCGGCGATCGAGGCCGCGGCGCGCTTCGCGAACTATCCGCCGGTGACGCTGGCGCTGCTCAAGGCGAGCCTCGTCAACGCGGGCAATTCGATCGAAGACGCATGCCGCCTCGAAACCGACCTCAATCCGCTGACGCGTCAAACGAGCGATCACACCGAAGCGGTGAATGCCTTCATGGAAAAACGCAAGCCGGTTTTCACGGGCGCCTGACGCTGCCATTCTTCGTTGCAGTCTCTACGGGAAGTTCAACGCACATGTTTACGCCTGACCTGCTGAAGAACAAGAGAATCCTCATCACCGGCGGAGGCACTGGCCTTGGCAAGAGTATCGGCCGGCGCTACCTCGAACTGGGCGCCGACCTCGTCATCTGCGGTCGCCGCAAGGAAGTGCTGGACGCGACGGCCGACGAATTTCGCGGCGTCGTGCCGGGCGCGCGTGTCACGACGGTGCAGGCCGACGTGCGCAGCGCCGAGTCCGTCGAGTCGATGATGGAAACGATCTGGCGCGACGGTCCGCTCGACGTGTTGCTGAACAACGCCGCGGCCAACTTCATCGCGCGCACCGAAAGCCTGTCGGCGCGCGGGGTGGATGCGGTGCTCGACATCGTGTTGCACGGCAGCTTCTATTGCACCATCGCGGCGGGCAAGCGCTGGATCGAAGCGGGTCACCCGGGCAACGTGATCAGCACGGTATCCACGCCCACGATGACCGGCTCCGCCTTTACCGTGCCGTCCGCTGCCGCGAAGGCCGGTGTTCTCGCCATGACCCGCAGTCTTGCGGTCGAGTGGGGCCCGAAGGGCATTCGCCTGAATGCGGTGGCGCCCGGACTGTTCCCGACGCCGGGCGCATGGGAGCAGTTGTATCCGCCGGGCTCACAGGTCGAGCCGCAGGAGCGCTCGGTGCCGCTCAGACGCTTCGGCGATCACATGGAGCTCGCCAATCTCTATGCTTATCTGGCGTCTGACGGCTCCGGCTACATCACCGGCGACCTGATCGTGATCGACGGCGGCCGCTGGATGCAGGGGGTTGGCGGCCCGACTTTCCGCGCCATGCAGGACTGGACCGACGAGCAATGGGACGCGATGCGCGCCCACGCTCGCAAAGGTTGAATCATGGGTCCGCTTGCAGGAGTTCGAATCGTCGAACTAGCCGGCATCGGGCCGGGGCCCATGACGGCAATGCTGCTTGCCGATCTGGGTGCGACGGTGTTGCGCATCGAGCGTCGCCAGCCGGTCAAGCTCGGTATCGAGCGTCCGCTGCGCTACAACCTGTTGTTGCGCAACCGGAGGACGATTGCGCTCGACCTGAAAGACCCGGCGGCCGTCGAACTCGTGCTCACGCTGGTGGAGCGTGCCGATGCCCTGATAGAAGGTTTCCGACCCGGCGTCACCGAGCGACTCGGGCTGGGCCCGCAGCCCTGCCTCGAACGTAATCCGAAACTCGCTTACGGGCGCATCACGGGATGGGGCCAGCAAGGTCCGCTCGCGCAGTACGCCGGACATGACCTGAACTACATCGCGATCACCGGCGTCCTGAACGCGATTGGCCGGCGCGGCCAGCCACCGTCGATACCGCTGAATCTGATCGGCGACTATGCGGGCGGTTCGCTGTACCTTGCAATGGGGCTCCTCTCGGCGATCCTGCATGCGCGTAACGGCGGCGCGGGACAGATCGTGGATGCCGCGATCGTCGACGGCACGGCCAACCTTGCCACCACGTTCTTCGGCATGCAGGCTGCCGGCATCTGGTGTGACGGGCGCGGGACCAATATCACGGATTCGGGATCGCACTTCTACGACGTCTATGAATGCGCGGACGGCAAGTGGATCACGGTCGGTCCCATCGAGGACAAGTTTTATCTCGAACTCCTCCGCCTGCTCGACATCGACCCGCAAACGCTGGGTACGCAGCTCGACGCGAGCAACTGGCCCGCCGCGCGCGCACTGTTTGCGCTGAAGTTCAAGAGCCGCACGCGCGAGCAATGGAGCGCGTTGCTCGAGCACACGGACGCGTGCTTCGCACCGGTTCTGTCGTGGACCGAAGCACCCGGGCATGCGCATCTGAAGGCGCGCGGCACGTTCATCGAAGTGGACGGCATCGTGCAGCCCGCGCCGGCGCCGCGCTTTTCCGCCACCGTGCCCGCGAAGCCGACGGCGCCCGAGGCGCCCGCCGCGGCCACGATCGATGCGGCGCTCGCCGCATGGCTCGATCCGCGCCGCATCGGCGAATTGAAAGAAGCGGGAACGCTGGCCTGAGCCGCACCCGGCAGGCAACCCATCAAGACGAAACGAGACACGCATGGATCTGCGATATACCGACCACGAGCTGGCTTTCCGCAACGAGGTGAGAGCCTTCTTCAAGGAAGCGCTGCCGGCCGAGATTCGACGCAAGGCCACCTTGGGGCAGCGTTATTCGGCGGCCGACTTACGCCGCTGGCAACGCATTCTCTACGAGCGTGGCTGGGCCACGCCAGCGTGGGACAAGGCGTGGGGTGGGACGGGTTGGAGCGCGGTGCAGCAATACATCTTCAAGGAAGAGCTGCACATGGCCCCGGCGCCCGAGACGCTGTCATTCAACGTGAACATGATCGGTCCGGTTCTGATCGCGTTCGGCAGCGAAGAGCAGAAGCGCCATTTCCTTCCTCGCATCGCGAGCCTCGAATACTGGTTCTGCCAGGGATTCTCCGAGCCAGGCGCGGGTTCGGACCTGGCCGCGCTGCGGATCCAGGCGGTGCGCGACGCAGACCACTACGTGATCAACGGCCAGAAGCTCTGGACTTCGACGGCGCATCACGCGGACTGGATGTTCTGTCTGGTGCGCACGGATTCGAGCGGCAAGAAGCAGCAGGGCATCACGTACCTGCTGATCGACATGAAGACGCCGGGCCTGAGCGTGCGCCCGATCGTCACGATCGACGGCCACCACGAAACCAACGAGGTGTTCTTCGACAACGTGCGCGTGCCGGTTGCGAATCGCGTTGGCGAGGAAAACAAGGGTTGGGACTACGCGAAGTATCTGCTGGGCAACGAGCGCAGCGGGATTGCGCGCGTGGGCGTGTCGAAGATGCGCGTGCGTCACGCGAAAGATCTTGCCAGGCGCGTGCCCTGCGGCGACGGTGTGCTATGGGACGACCCGCGTTTTCGCGAACGCGTCGCGGCCGTCGAGGTGGAACTGAAGGCTTTGGAGATGACGCAGATGCGTGTGATCGCCGAGAGCAGCGCGCAGCAGAGCCACGTGCCCGACCCGAAGACTTCGATCCTGAAGATCAAGGGTTCGGAGCTCCAGCAACGCTCAGCTGAATTGCTCCTCGAGGTAGCAGGTCCGGACGCGTTACCGCTCGATGTCGACTTCCTGCGTGGGCTTGGCGATCCGGTTCGAGAACCCGAATGGGCACTCACGGTCGCGCCGAATCACTACTTCGCGCGTCACGTCTCGATTGTGGGCGGCTCCAACGAGATTCAGAAGAACATTCTCGCCAAGTCCGTACTCGGACTTTGAGCGGCGGGCGAACTGCGGAGAAGCATGGGATATGGACTTCGATTTTACCGATGAGCAACGCATGCTCAAGGACAGCGTCGAACGGCTCGTCAAAGACGAGTACGGGTTCGAGCAGCGCGCGAAGTATCTCGCTGAGCCGGACGGCTTTAGCCGCGAGCTTTGGGCGCGTTACGCCGACATGGGTCTGTTGGGCCTTTCGTTCGACGAGGCATACGGCGGCAGCAACTGCGGTCCTGTCGAAACGATGATCGTGATGGAGGCGTTGGGCCGCGCTCTCGCGGTCGAACCGTATCTCGCGACGGTCGTGCTGGGAGGCGGCCTCGTGCGGCTTGGCGGCAACGCGGCGCAACGCGCGGCGATTCTGCCGCGGATCGCGCAGGGCGGGCTGCAGATGGCGTTTGCGCACAGCGAGGTGCAGGCACGGTACGACCTCGCGGACGTGGCGACCACCGCACGGCGCGAAGGCGACGGCTGGGTGCTCGACGGCGCCAAGCGCGTTGTGCTCCACGGCGGCAGCGCCGATGTTCTGGTGGTGTCGGCGCGCGTGTCCGGCGGCAGGCGCGAGCGTGACGGCATCGCGCTGTTCGTGGTCAGGGCCGACGCGCAGGGCGTGACGCGTCACGCGTATCCGACGCAAGACCGGCTGCATGCGGCCGACGTCGAGTTCTCGCGGGTGCGCGTTCCAGATAGCGACGTGCTGGGCGTGGTGGGCGCTGCGTTGCCGCTGATCGAAACGGTCGCGGCGCACGCGATCGCGGCAGTGAGCGCGGAAGCCGTGGGCGCGATGGCCGCCGCGCACGAAGAAACCGTGGCGTACCTGAAGGTCCGCAAGCAGTTCGGGGTGCCGATCGGATCATTCCAGGCGCTCCAGCATCGTGCAGTCGACATGCTCGTCATGGTGGAGCAGGCCCGCAGCATGGCGCTCTTCGCGACCATGATGAGCGAGGAGCCGGACGCGGCGGAACGCGATCGCAGTATGTCGGCGGCAAAAGTGCAGATCGGACGCTCGGGCCGCTTCGTGGGCCAGCAAGGCGTGCAACTGCACGGCGGCATCGGAATGACTGAAGAGTGCAAGATCGGCCACTACCTGAGACGCCTGAGCGTGATCGACATCCAGTTCGGTTCGACCGAACATCATCTGACCCAGCTTGCCAATGCCGGCGGACTCATCGATGCGGCCGCGTGAGCCGCGCGTCCCGTCAAGTCAACGGAAACCATTCATGAGCCGAATTCCCGCACCCGATCAATATCAGGAACTGCGCGACGCGTTGCGTGACCTCTCGAAGGCGTACCCCGACGAGTACTGGCGCCGGATCGATCACGAGCGTGTGTACCCCGAGGCGTTCGTGGACGCGCTGACGAAGGCCGGCTGGATGGCGGCGCTGATCCCCCAGGAGTACGGCGGTTCAGGTCTCGGCCTGACCGAGGCGTCCGTGATCATGGAGGAGATCAACCGCAACGGCGGCAACGCCGGGTTCTGCCATGGCCAGATGTACAACATGAATACGCTGCTGCGTAACGGCTCGGAAGCGCAAAAGCGCACATACCTTCCCAGGATCGCGCGCGGCGAACTGCGCCTGCAGTCGATGGGCGTGACCGAGCCGACCACGGGAACGGACACCACGAAGCTGAAGACCACCGCCGTGAAGAAAGACGGCCGCTACGTGGTCAACGGCCAGAAGGTATGGATTTCGCGCGTGCAGCATTCGGACATGATGATCCTGCTCGCGCGCACCACGCCGTTGTCGGATGTGAAGAAAAAGTCGGACGGGCTGTCGTGCTTTCTCGTGGACCTGCATCAGGCGATCGGCAATGGCCTGACCGTGCGGCCGATTCCCAACATGGTCAATCACGAGACGAACGAACTGTTCTTCGACAACCTGGAGATTCCCGAAGAGAACCTGATTGGCGAAGAAGGCAAGGGCTTCAAGTACATCCTCGACGGACTCAACGCCGAGCGCGCGCTGATCTCGGCCGAGTGCATCGGCGACGGCTACTGGTTCGTCGAACGCGCATCGAAATACGCCAGCGAACGTGTCGTGTTCGACCGGCCTATCGGCATGAATCAGGGCATCCAGTTTCCGATTGCCGAGGCCTACATCGACGTGCGCGCGGCCGATCTGATGCGCTACAGGGCCTGCGAACTGTTCGACCATCATCAACCGTGCGGCGCCGAAGCGAACATGGCCAAGCATCTCGCGGCCACGGCTTCGTGGAAGGCCGCGAATGCCTGTCTGCAGACCCATGGCGGCTTCGGTTTCGCCTGCGAATACGATGTCGAACGCAAGTTCCGCGAGACTCGGCTCTATCAGGTGGCACCGATTTCGACGAATCTGATTCTGTCCTACGTCGCCGAGCACGTGCTCGACCTGCCGCGTTCATTCTGAGCTTTGGAGGGATCTGATGCGCTTCGAGACCATTCTGTACGACGTCAAGGACCGTATAGCGACAATCACGCTGAACCGTCCGGAACACATGAACACCTGGAACGATCAGGTGGCGACCGAGGTGTACGAGGCGATGCAAGCGGCGGGTTCGGATAACGGCGTGCGCGTCATCGTTTTCACCGGCGCGGGCAAGGCGTTTTGCGCGGGCGGCGACATTCACAGCTTCGGCGGCGACCCCGCCGCGCTGATGACGAAGTTGCCGCGACCGTTCGACATGCGCAAACGCGCCGACTGGCAGACGCGCTGCTCGTACTACCCGGCCATACCGAAGCCGGTGATCGCGATGCTCAACGGCGCGACCGTCGGCATCGGGCTGATTCACGCGCTCTTTTGCGACATCCGGTTTGCGTCGGAAGACGCGACCATCACGACGGCATTCGCGCGCCGCGGTTTGAGCGCGGAGTACGGCATGGCCTGGATACTCGCACGCCACGTGGGCCAGGCGCATGCGCTCGATCTGCTGCTATCGGGACGCAAGATCAAGGGGCGCGAAGCCGAACGGATGGGACTCGTGAATCGGGCCATTGCGGCGGACAAGCTGGTCGAGGAGACCTATGCCTATGCGCGCGACATGGCCGAGCACTGCTCGCCGCGCTCGATGCGCATCATGAAGGAGCAGGTCTGGGAGGTGCCGTTTCAGACGCCCCACGAAGCGGTGATGTACGCCGGATTGGACATGCCGATCGCCAACCAGTGCGACGACTACAAGGAAGGCATGGCGAGCTTCCTGGAGAAGCGCAAGCCCAATTTCACCGACTACTGAGCACATACGGGACTACCTCATGCTGAATTACGACGTCGTCAAGAACTGGCCTATCGAAGATGTCACGCAGACATACAGCGAGCGCGACGTGATGCTGTATTCGCTGGGTCTCGGACTGGGCGCAGATCCGCTGGACACCGAACAGCTGCGCTACGTCTACGAAAAGGATCTGCAGGCGATGCCGACTTGCGCGGCCGCGTTCGCGTGGCCGAAATCGTGGATGCGCGATCCGCGTACGGGCATCGACTACCTGAAGCTCGTGCACGGTGAGCAGGACGTTCGTTTCGTGCGGCCGATGCCGGTTGCAGCGACCATCGTCAGCAAGACGCGCGTAAGCCGCATTTCGGACAAAGGCGCAGGCAAGGGCGCGATCGTCGAGCTCAAGCGGGACATCATCGACGCCTCGACGGGCGAACCACTCGCCGAAGTGCGGCAGGTGTCCTTTCTGCGCGGCGACGGCGGGTTCAGTGCGGAGTCGGGCACGAGCGATGCGCCGCCCGAAGCGCTTCCGTCGGTGCCGGAGCGCGCACCGGATGCGGAATACGTCTTGTCGACCGGCGCCCATGCTGCGTTGATCTATCGCCTGTCGGGCGATGCCAACCCTTTGCACGCGGACCCGGAGGTGGCGTCGAAGGCCGGCTTCAGCCGGCCCATTCTTCACGGCCTTGCGACCTACGGTATGGCGGGTTATGCGGCGATCCGCACGTTCGCCGGCAACGATGCAGCGCGTCTGAAGCGACTCGCGTTGCGTCTGACTTCGCCGGTCTACCCCGGCGAAGCAGTGCGTTTTCAGTTCTGGCGGGACAGTGACACGCGCCTGCATCTGCGCGCGCGCGTCGACGCACGTGATGTGGCAGTGCTGAACAACGGTATCGTGGAAATCGCCTGAACCTGCGCCCGGCGACGCCAACGCGCTTTGCCGGGCCGCGACTGGAGCCTGACGATGGACCTGAAAGAGATTCCCGCCGACAAGGAATTTCGCGCCACCGTGCGCGAATTCGTCGCGACACATTTGCCCGACGACATTCGTGAACGGGTGCTGAACTTCCGCCATGTGCCGCGCGAAGACTACGTGCGCTGGCAACGCATTCTGGCTGGCAACGGATGGGGTGCGCCGGCGTGGCCGGCGCAGTTCGGCGGCGCCGCGTGGAACGCCGCGCAGCGCAACATTTTCGACGAGGAATGCTTCACTGCCGGCGCGCCGCGCCAGATGCCGTTCGGCCTTTCGATGGTTGGGCCCGTGATCCAGAAGTTCGGCACCGACGCGCAGCGCGAACGGTTCCTGCCGCGCATCGTCTCGATGGAGGACTGGTGGTGTCAGGGTTACTCCGAGCCGGGAGCGGGCTCCGATCTGGCGTCGCTCAAGACGCGCGCGGACCGCGTCGAGCGAGACGGCCAATCGTTCTACGTCGTCAACGGCCAGAAGATCTGGACCTCGTTCGCGCAATGGGCGAACTGGATTTTTTGCCTTGTCCGCACCGATGGCAGCGGCCGGCCACAGGAGGGCATCTCGTTCCTGCTGATCGACATGGCAACGCCTGGCATCACTGTCAGACCCATCCGCACGCTCGATGGCGGCCACGACGTCAACGAAGTGTTCTTCGACGACGTGGAAGTGCCGGTGAGCCATCTCGTCGGCGACGAGCATCGCGGTTGGTCGATCGCCAAGTACCTGCTCGGGCACGAGCGAACCAACATCGCCGGGCTTGGCAACTGCAAGCGCTTCATGCGGCGTCTGAAGGAGATTGCCAGCACCGAGCGCAAGCACGGCAAGCCGCTCATCGAGGACCTGCGCTTTCGCGATCGCATCGCCAGGGTGGAAATCGATTTGATCGCTCACGAATGGTCGCTGCTGCGCGTCGTTTCGGCCGAGACCGCGGGACGTCCTATCGGACCGGAAGCATCGGTGCTGAAGATCCGCGGCTCCGAGATTCAACAGGAATTGACGGAGCTGATCATGGAGTGCGCCGGCCCCTATGCGGTGCCCTTTGTGAGCGAAGCGCTGGAGGCCGACTGGCGCGGCGAAACCGCGAACGGCGAGCTGCTCAACGCGCTGGCCGCGCATTATCTGGACTGGCGCAAGATTTCGATCTACGGCGGTTCGACCGAAGTGCAGAAAAACATCATCGCCAAACAGGCGCTCGGCATCTGAGGACACGCCATGGACTTCACGCTGGTTGAAGAGCAACAGATGCTGGCCGACGTCGTCGGCCGTTTCGTCGACAAGGCGTACGACTTCGAGGCGAGGCGCCGTCTCGCCGCCACGCCCCAAGGCTGGTCGGCCGCGCACTGGACCACGCTCGCCGAGATGGGCGTGCTGGCACTGAACGTGCCGCAGGAGCAAGGCGGGCTTGGCACGGGCCCGATCGAGACCATGCTCGTGATGGAGGCCTTCGGCCGTGGACTCGTACTGGAGCCGTTCGTTTCGACGGCCGTGATCGGCGCGAAGCTGATCGGGCGCGCGGGACACGAGGCGCGCAAGGCCGAGTGGCTGGCTGGGATCGCGGACGGCAGCCTGAAGAGCGCGCTGGCGGCACTTGAACCCGGCGCGCGCTTCGATTTGTGGGATGTTGCGACGAGGGCCGAACCCACGCGTGACGGCTTCATCCTGAATGGACGGAAAGGCGTGGTACTGCATGGCGATAGCGCGGACCTTCTGCTGGTTTCGGCGCGTAGCGCAGGCGAGCAGACCGACAAGCACGGCATCACGCTGTTCGCCGTCGATGCGCGAACGCAAGGCGTGAGCGTCAAAGGGTTTCCGGCACTCGATGGTCAGCGTGTCGCCGAAGTGACGCTGGACGGCGTGCGCGTCGATGCACAGGCTGTCATCGGCGCCATCGATCAGGGCTATCCGTTGCTCGAGTGGACGGTCGATCAAGGCCTTTTCGCGCTGTGCGCGGAAGCGGTGGGCGCGATGTCGCGGCTGAGCGATCTGACCTTCGACTACCTGCGCACGCGAAAGCAGTTCGGTTCGCCGATCGGCAAATTCCAGGCGCTTCAGCATCGCGCCGCCGACATGCTGAGCGCCGTCGAACAGGCGAAATCGATCGTCTACTTTGCCGCGGCGAGACTTGGCGATGACGACGACCTCGAAGCCCATCGTGCTGTGACTGCCGCAAAGGCGCTGATTGGCCGCAGTGCACGCTTCGTGGCACAGCAAGCGGTGCAGCTGCACGGCGGGATGGGCATGACGGACGAACTGGCAGTGGGGTGGTACGTGAAGCGGCTCACCTGCATCGACATGACTTGGGGAAACACCGAACACCATATCGAGCAGTACAGCGCGTTCCTGTGAATGCAGTTAAGCAAACGTCAACAATGGTCCCGACCGCCCATACCGGTCGATTTGAAGAAAGGAGACAACTGATGTCAGTAGCTGGTCATGGCGTGACTCCGGAACTGGCGCCGGTTCCCGCACACGTATTGCCTGAACGTGTGTTTGACATCGATATCTACAATCCGCCGGGTGCCGAAGACGACTACCATCTGTCGCTCAAGCGATTGCACGCCGAAGGTATTCCCGACATTCTGTGGACACCGCGCAACGGCGGCCACTGGATCGCGACGCGCGGCGATGACATCTATCACATCCTCAAGGACTACGAGAATTTCTCGTCGAAGCAGCTCACGGTGCCGCTCGTCGAGCATCAACCGTTGCCGCCGATTTTCTTCGATCCTCCGCAGCACACGGCTTATCGTGCGCTGATCGCGCCTGCGTTCATGCCGCAGGCGATCGGCAAGCTCGAGGAGAAGGCGCGCGAAATGGCGATCGAACTGATCGACGGCTTTTATCCCAAGGGCGAGGTGGAATTCGTATCGGGCTTTGCGCAGCATTTGCCGATCGGCATTTTCATGAACATGGTCGCATTGCCCGCCGAGGATCGCGAGTACTTGCTCGGCCTCGCCGACAAGATGGTCCGCCCGGTCGATGCCAACGAGAAGCTCCAGGCGCTGGGTGCGATTTTCCAGTACCTGGGGGTGAAGGTCGCGGAACGCCGCGCGAACCCGGGCGACGACCTCATCAGCAAGATAGTCCATTCGAACATAGACGGGCGCTCGCTCACCGACGACGAAGTACGTGGGCTTTGCGGTCTCGTGCTGATTGGCGGCCTCGACACGGTTGCCTCGGCAATGGGCTTTATTGCGCGGTTCCTCGCCGGCAGTCCCGCCCACCGCAAGCAGCTCATCGACAACCCCGATCTGACGCAGAAGGCCGTGGACGAGCTTTTGCGACGTTTCCCGGTGGTCAATCAAGGGCGGCGTATCACACACGATTTCGAGTACAACGGCGTAGCCATGAAGGCGGGCGACATGATCATCATGCCGACCACGCTGCACGGTCTGGACGAGAGAAAGTTCGACGATCCGCTGAACGTCGATTTCACCCGGCCCACGCCGATCCATTCGACGTTCGGCAATGGTGCGCATCGTTGTCCCGGCTCGTTCCTTGCGCGCGTGGAGCTGAAGGTTTTCCTTCAGGAGTGGCTCAAGCGCATTCCGGATTTCCAGATCAAGCCGGGCGAGAAGGCGGGTGTCCACGGAGGCGTGAACGGCACGCTGTACCGGTTGCCGCTTGTCTGGCAGGTGGCCCGCTGAGGTTCGGTCAGGATGGCCTGTGTGAGCCGTTGCGACCGCCCCCGGTCTGCGCGCGACCCGGCGCAGGCACCTGCCTTCCGGTTCTATGGAGACGCGTTGCTCACCGCTCGCCACACCACCTTCATGGCGTGACGCAACGCGTCCGGATCAAGTGCGTTTGCGTCGGATCGGCGCAGAAAGACGACCAGACCTTGTAGATGCGAAAGGAGTAGCGCGCCGCGCAACGTGCATTCTTCCGAGGACAAGGTTGGATTGATCTGCGCGATCAGTTCTGCCAGAAGACCTTGAAAATCGGCGGTAGATTTCGCCATCAGGGCATGCAGAAACGGCTCATGTTCGGCGAGACTCCAGCATTCCAGCACGAAGGCGCTAACGCGATTTCCGCCGGTCGCCGTCAATACGGAGAACGCCTCGTCGACAATGACGTCCAGTCGCGCCCCCGGTGGCCGGAGTTTGTCTTCGGCGATCGTCCGGTAGTGCTCGAAATAGCGATCCGTGAATGCCTCGATCGTGGCTCGCAATAGTTCTTCGCGGGTGCTGAAGTAGTGCTGCAAGGTCCTCAGTCGAATTCCGGCGTCGCTGGCAATGCGGCGTTGAGTGAAACCAGCGTTCCCTTCAGATGCGAAGACCTCGATCGCCACTTCGATGATGGCGGGCACGCGTGTCGTTCGGTTGCCGCGCCGTTTGGGCGCGTCTGCGGCCGTGTTGTCGAGGTCTGCCGATGAGATGGTTAGATCTTTCATCCGTGGTGCTCTCCGGCTTTAATCTGATGTTAGTCAGATGACGAATAAACAGACGTCGGTCGACTAATTAACTTTTAGATGACGTTCCGTCCGTCGCTCGTCGCATCACTATCCTACCGGAACAAAGGGAGGGTTTGTCCATACCGGCATTTCCCCTGGTGTCGTCTGGCTTGATAATGGGTCGGCTGACTACTAGTATTTAGTCAACAGACTCATTGCGGCAAAGCCAGACCATTCTCGCTGCGTGGGAAGCTGGAGCCGGCAATGCGCAGGTATCGGGGTTGGCCGGTCAAGGTCGCCAATGTGCGGTCGTGGCTGGGATTGTCAGAGGCGCGCACAAGGCGGTTGAAGGAGCAGGACATGAAGCTTGGCGAAAGTACTTTGCGTTCGCTCATCGAGAAGTGGTTCGCGCCCACTGCGACCAACCCGGTGCATCTAACCCGGTTCACTTCACCAAACTCGGGACAGACGAGGTGCGTGCTTGCGCGATCGTGCGCCTCGGAAAGCTCCCTCGCCATATTCTTCTTTCGGCACGACGACGGCGCATGGCGCGTGTTCCCGCCTCCTCCCCGAAAACCAGAAATGCACTTCTACGCAGCGACGGGATAAGGATTCATCCGGTCACGATCCATGACCAGGTATACCGAAGGACTGCAAAGCAAATCGATCCGATCGCGCCAGCGTTTCGGCAGTTTCTGCGATTGGTCTTCCTTTCGCGTCTAAATAGGCGCTCTGCAAGTGTTTAGCACCGCTGCGACCGCGACCGTGCGCTGACCGCTTCCAGTCCATCACCCATCTCAGGCTCAGGTTTACCCCGAAGTTGAACGTCGTTCAAAAAAATGCCTCACGTAGGGGTGAGCGAGCGTTGACAGTCGAGTTTCGAGCGTTTATCTTTCCGAACAGCATTCGTATTCTGGTGGCTGTGAGATGTATCCGAGACGCGATGCTGACGAGGGTGGGAGGCCGGTTTCGCTTCATTGCAAGTCTGCGGCAGTCCAACGGCCTTGGCCTTTTCTGCGGCAGTTCGACAAAGACAAGAGGAGACGCATGAAACAGAAAAGTCTAAAGCCAAGTGCGATCAGCCTTGGCGTGCACGCGACCTGCATCGCTGCGGCGTGCGGGCTGTGGAGCGCGAACGCCAACGCCTTCCACTTCGATGTGCCGAACCCGGACATCGATATGGAATGGGACAACACGGTGCGCGCGGACTACGACATCCGGCTTCAGAATCCGGACCACTTCTACACGAACAGCCCGACCTACGACGAAGGCGATCTGTCGACGCCGAAGTTCAGCACGATCCAGTCGATGCTGAACCTCTACAGCGAATTCGATTTCAAGTACAAGGATACGTCCGGCTTCCGCATCAGCATGGACGCGTGGTACGACCCGACGTTCAAGAATCACAATACGAGTAACCCCGCATTTGCTCCGAACTACCCGAACAACGAGTACACCAGCTACATCAAGAAGTACTACCAGGGGCCGAGCGCCGAGCTGCGTGATGCGTTCGTGTTCAACACTTTTGACCTCGGTGGGCACTCTGTCAACGTCAAGCTCGGCCGGACGGCGCTCACCTGGGGGCAGTCGGCGTTTGCGACGCTGGGGGGCGCGAACTCGGTGGCGATCGGCCAGCAACCGCTCGACCTGATGAAACTGACGCAGAGCCCGAGTGCTTCGCTCAAGGAAATCGTGTTGCCGACGGCGCAGGCCAACGTGACGACGAATATTACCGACACGTTCTCCCTCGGGGCACAGTACACCTTCGAATGGAATCACGACCGTTTGCCTGAAGGCGGCACGTATTTCGGCGGTGCCGATCCTATCCTTTACGGCCCGCCGATCGCCAGCTACCAAAACATTCCGGGGCTGGGCACGTTCGCGATTCCGCGCATCGCGCCGACGAAAGGCCAGATCGGCGATATCGGCATCGACGGCAAGTGGCGCGTCGATTCAATCGCCACGACCTATGAATTCACGTACCGCCACTTCGCCATGAAGATGCCTTGGGCGGCGGTGCTGCTTCCGGGTGCGGGACCGGAACTCTTCCCAGGCACCAACCTGCCTGGCGTGACGGCAAAGTACGGCAACAACGTGAACCTGATCGGCGCTGGCTTCAACAGTGCGGTCGGCAAGGCGGCAGTGGCAGGCGAACTGTCGTATCGCTGGAACATGCCGCTTAACGCCGTCAATACGACGACCGTCAACGATGCGCCGACGGGGCGCACGCTGCACGGACTGCTGAACGTCACCCAGTCGTTCGGCAAGACGCCGTTGTGGGACAACATGTTCCTGCAGGCGGAATTCGCGTTCAACGAGCTGCTAAGCGTGCAATCGAATGCGCGGAACTTTGCCAACTCGAGCTACGACACCACCGGCCAATGTTCGGCATCGGGCAACTCCGCGTTCAACAACTGCTCGACGCGCTTCTGGGCCGGGATCGGCATTGGTGCGAGCCCGCAGTGGTATCAGGTATTCCCTGGGGTCGATCTGACGATGCCACTGTTCGTTAATCTGAATCTGAAGGGCTACTCGTCTGTCATTACGCCGGCGGCCGAAGCACAGGGGCAGAACACCTTCGTGGTCGGGCTCGATTTCACGATCTACAACAAGCATGAGGTGGACATCACCTACACCTACTACATGAATAAGAAGGGGTACTCGACGGCGGGCGCGGCGACGGCTCTCGGCGCACCCTACAGCGACAAGTCGTGGATCGGCATCACTTATCAGACAACGTTTTGATGACGGAGGCAGGTGTGAAAAGATTCCCAAAGCTTCTTAAGGCGCTGGCGATACTCGCCGCGGTTTGGGCCTCACCGTATACGCTGGCGATCGAGAGCGGGATCACGCCGTTCGGAGCGGAAATTGCCGGCAACAAGGACGGCACGATTCCGGCATACACGGGGGGCATCAAGGACTTTCCGAGCGGGTTCAAGGCCGACTCCGGAAAGTGGGCGGATCCGTTTGCTGGTGAAAAGCCCGTTCTGCAAATCACGGCTCAGAACTATCAGCAATACGCCGACAAGCTGAGCGCCGCGTCGATCGAGTTGTTCAAGCGCTATCCGACTTACCGGATGGACATTTACCCGACGCACCGCTCGGTCTCATATCCGGACTGGTACCTTCAGAACTCGGAAAAGAACGCGGAAACTGCCAAGCTCGAAAAAAACGGCCTTTATATCGATGGGGCGTTCGGCGGCAAGCCGTTTCCGGTGCCGAAAAACGGTCAGGAGGCGCTGTGGGACTGGGAAATACGCTACGTCGGAGCGGCGCAGAAAAACAACGTGAAGACGTGGCTCGTCGATTCGAGCGGCACGCCGATTCTTGCTGCGCAGTTCAAGAGTTCGCTGCAGTTTCCGTATTTCCAGCCGAAGTACGAAGCGGAGTTTCGCAAGAAGGGCCCCCTCGCGATCTGGTATCAGGTCTATAACGACTATGCGTCGCCGGCCCGCCTGATTGGCGACACGACGCTCTTCTGGTACTTCACGGATTCGGCCGATCACGATCAGCAATCGTGGGAATACAACCCAGGCCAACGCCGCGTGCGCGTGGCGCCCGATCTCGCCTACGACACGCCGAATCCCGGCTATTCCGGCGCGATCACGATGGACGACATCCAGCTGTTCTACGGCAAGATCGATCGCTGGAACGCGAAGCTGGTCGGCAAGAAGGAAATGTACATTCCGTACAACGACTACAAGCAGCAGTACGACACGCCGGCCAGCAAGATCCTCACGCCGCATTTCGTGAATCCCGATTATGTCCGGTGGGAACTACACCGCGTATGGGTCGTGGAGCTGACGCTCAAGCCGGGCGCGCGTCACATCTACAGCAAGAAGACGCTGTACTTCGACGAGGATGGCGGCGGAGGAATGATGGATGCCTACGACCAGTCCGGCAAGCTCTATCGCGCCGGCTTTGAGACCACGGTTCCCGCGTACGACTACAAGGTGCCGTATTCGCTCGGTAACTGGTTCTACGACTTCAACAGCGGCATTTATATCTTCGGCAGCCATCCGGCGGACTCGCCCGGGATTTTCTTCAACGTGAGCTTCCCGAATGACTACTTCACGCCGGAGCGTATGCAGTCCGCGGGTGTGCGCTAATTGCGCGCCGGGTTGAGGATGAGGTATTGAGTGATGCGTCCCGCCCGCCTTGCTTGGCGGGACGCATCACCAGCAGTGACGGGTTCGTGTCGTGCGCATCGAAAGTCGTGTTGCCGACCCGGGCACAAGAAAGGGCGCAACACGTGCCTG